>NZ_JBLXDO010000029.1:0-43351 GCF_048263965.1 Ferrimonas sp.
CCAGGCATGCGGCTTCCAGTTTGAACTCCGCAGTGAATGAGCGACGCTTTCTTGTCATTGAACACCTCTTGTTACGGTGGCGACTTTACCACCTAAAGCGGTGTCCGGGATCATTAAACCACTACATACCTCTGAAGTGCTGTTTTGACTGCTCTGATTGGCCGTTCGCGCCTGTCTAGACTATCCATGCTGATGTACTATGCGCCGACTTTATCAGTGGTTCACTATCGCAGCATGCGGCTGTTTCACAGGGAGCTTTAATGACAATACCCGTTATCAAAACACAGAGGCTCACCCTCAGAGGGTGGAACAATAGCGATGCAGAGGCCTTATCTGCACTCAATGCCGATCCTCGGTTTGTCCAATACCTTGGCAATGGGCAGCCTTTGTCCCGCGAAGACAGTTGGCGGGTTTTGGCCGTATTTGCCGGTCATTGGGCGCTAAAGGGTTTCGGCCTCTGGGCTGTAGAGCTTGCCGAGACAGGTGAACTCATTGGCCGTGTAGGTTTATGGGAGCCGGAAGGTTGGCCAGGGGTCGAGTTGGGCTGGGGGATCAGCCCCAAGCATTGGGGGAAAGGTTATGCCACCGAGGCGGCAAATGCGTCGCTCCAGTGGGCGTTTGATCATTTAAAGTTGGCTTCGGTAATCAGCATTATTCACCCTGACAACCACGCCTCTAAACAGGTCGCAGGGAGAATTGGTGAAACCTACAGCCATACGCAACCCATCAGGCAGATAGATTGCGAAATCTACACGATCACCAAAGCGGATTACGCAGAAAGAAACCAATAAACGACCGTTGTCGACAGGGCATGAATGGGCTTAATCATTGTTACGTCCCGGCAGCCAAATCGCTGCCTTTAAGCCGCCACCCTGGCGGTTTTGCAGCTGAATCTGGCCACCGTGGGCTTCGGCAATCTCCCTGCAAAGCGCCAAACCCAGACCGGTACCCTGATGTTTGGTGGAGTAGAAGGGCAGCAGTGCCTGATCCAGTACAGCCGGGTTCATGCCGCTGCCTCTGTCCCTGACCACCATCTGTACGCCAACATCATCGGCAATGACGGACAGGGTGATTGCTTCCTTATCGCTGCCGCTTTCCGCGGCATTTTTCAGCAGGTTTACCAGCACTCGCTCCACCTGACTGGGGTCAAACCAGCCTGGGTGTTTGGGTAGGCTCCCCTGCAGGTGAAACCCATACTGCGCCGACAACCCGTGGATAAACTTCGTCCAGTCTACCGCTTCGGGGCGCGGGGCAGGAAGCTTGGCGAAGGTGGCGTAGCCCTGAATGAATCGATTCAGGCTGTCACAGCGCTCTTCGATGGTGTTGAACACCCTGTGCAGCCTGGGATCGCTCTGTGCATCCAACAGGGCTCGGCCACTGTGGCTCATTGAACTGATGGGCGCCAGGCTGTTGTTGAGTTCGTGGCTGATTACCCGGATCACCTTCTTCCAGGCCGCCGCTTCCTGTCGGGCCAGCTCCCGGGTCAGACAGCGGGCCAGGATCAGCCGGTGGGCTCGATTGTGCAGTTGGAACCGGCCCTGCACCAGATGATAGGTGTCGCTGCTGCCTTCGCCGAGCTTTAGCTGGTACAGACCATCCTGATGAGCCCTTAGCATGTCGCCCACCGCGTCTGGTTGATTCTGCAAAAGCACATCGAGAGACAGGCCCTCCAGCTGGCTTTGACCGAAAAACCGCTCGGTTTCCCGGTTTGCCAGAATAATGCGGCGATCCTGATCGGTCAGCAGCACCATCACCGGCGAGTTTTGTATCACCTTATCGAGGATCAACTCCCGTTGGTGCAGGGTGTAGCGCTCCTGACGCAGTTTGACCGCCATCTGGTTGTAGTGGGTCGACAGTGCTCTGATCTCCGGTGACCCTCGCACCGGCAATGAGGCACTGAAATCGGAATCGGAAAAATTGAGCACACCGGCCTCCAGAGACGCCAGGCCTTGGCGCAGCGGCCGGGTCAGGTAGAACAGCAGGCTGACCAGAGGCAGGAAGAGCAGGGTGACCAATACCGCCAGTTCCACCCAGGCGGGCATCGGTCCAAAGCTGGGAAGAAAGAGTTGTATCGCCTTGGCGATGACCGCAGCCAGTACAGCGGCCAGCAGCGACATCACTACAAGCAGGAGTCTCAGGCTCAACGTTCCATCCCCAATTTCTCCATTCGGCGGTAGAGTTGCTGACGTGACACGCCCAGCGCTCGTGCCGCCCGGGCGATCACGCCGCCATGACGGGCCAACGCCTGGGTAATAGCCTGGCTGTCCAGCTCAGTCGGTGCGATTGCCGCAACCGGTGGTGGTACCTGCAGGGCCAGATCACTGGCGGTGATCTTTCCGTTCTGATTCAGCAGACTGGCTCGAGAAATGGCGTTCTCCAGTTCACGAACGTTACCCGGCCAGGGGTGGGCCAACAGGGCCGCTTTTGCGTCCTCCTGTAACTCGGCTTTATCGCCGAGGAAATGATAGGCCAGAGGCAGGATCTCTTCGGGGCGCTCCGCCAGTGGCGGCAGGGCAAGTTGCACCACGTTGAGCCGGTAGTAGAGATCCTCGCGAAACCCACCGGCAGCGATGGCGGCAGGCAGATCGGCGTTGGTGGCACTGATCACCCTGACCTTGACCTTACGGGTCTGGTGGCTGCCGAGACGCTCAAACTCACCGGTCTGCAGTACCCGCAGCAACTTTACCTGACCGGACAAGGGCAGATTACCCAGCTCATCCAAGAACAGGGTGCCACCGTCGGCCGCCTCAAAGCGGCCAACCCGGGTCTTGCTGGCGCCGGTGTAGGCGCCGGCCTCGGCCCCAAAGAGCTCTGCCTCCATCAGTTCTGCGGGCAGGGCGCCGACGTTCACCTTGATAAAGGGTTTGTCACTCAGGGGCGAGTTTGCCTGGAGAATGTCGGCGATCCGCTCCTTGCCTGCGCCATTGGGGCCGGTGATCAGCACCGGAAGATCCGAAGGGGCCACCCGGGTGGCGGTCTCCAGCAGGGAGACCATGGCCGGGCTGTGCACCTGCATGCCGCAGAGGTCAAAGCCTGAGAGTTGGTTAAGCTGGTTGGCCTGCTGATACTGGCGGGCACGCTCCTGTCTGCGCAGACGGGAGAGTTCCAGCAAGTTGCTCACCGTCAGGCGCAGCTTTTGGTCATCCCAGGGCTTACCCAGGTAGTCCGCCGCGCCAGCCTTGACCAGCTCGACCGCCATGGCCAGATCGGTCCAGGCGGTGAGTAAAATGATGGGCAAGCCAGGTTGTTTGGCCTGAAGCTGGTGGAAGAGGGTGCGCCCCTCCTCACCGGAGGTGGTGTCAGCACTGAAGTTCATGTCCTGAATCACCAGGGCAATCTCCTCCTGCTCCAACACCTCCAGTGCCTCGTCAGGAGAACTGCAGCACAACGGGCTGTGGCCATCGAGCTCCAGCAGCAAAGAGAGGGCCTCTCCGATTGCCGGGTTATCGTCGATGATTAAGATCCTGTCCATGGCCACACTTCTCCTTGATGGGTTCCCCATAGGTTACGGATTTTTAACATAGTATCCAGTACCCCATTAAACTGACCGGGTGGCCAGCGCCGGGGAGATACGTGCTGCTCGCAGTGCCGGGGCCGCCGCAGCCATTTGGCTCAGTACCACCAAGCCTACCAGGGTGGTCCAGAGGTAGAACAGCGGCAGTCGGGTCAACTCATAGTGGTTCATCAGATACTGGCTGAGCGCCAAGGCGCCCAGGCTGCCGAGGAAGACGCCCGCCAGGCAGATCATCAGGTTTTCCGTCAGGAAATGGCGAACGATGGCGCTGCGGGTGGCGCCCAGGGCGCGACGAGTGCCAATCTGTTTGCGGCGTTGACCCACGCTGTAGCTGGCCAGCCCGACCACACCCAGGGCGGTGACCACCAGCAACAGCACAATCACCACCCCCAGCATCTTGGCCATGGCGTTGTCGTTGCGATAGGCCCGGTCACGGATCTGATCAAAGGTACGCAAACCGCTGATCACCCGATCCGGGTCCACCTTGAGTAAGGTCTCCTCGATCAGCTTCAGTACCTCGTCCCGCTGTCCCGCTTCGGCGCGCACCAGGTAACGGGCGAAGAAGGAGGCGTTCTCCATGGGGATGAGGGCGCTGGCATAGGTATGATTCCTGTGGGTCCAGGGAGTCTGCAACCTGTCGTAGACCCCTATGACTTCGATGGGGGTCTCTCGCAGGTACACCTGTTTGCCCACGGCACTGTCGCCAGGAAAATAGAGCTCGGCGGCGTAGCGGCTCAGCATCACCTGGGTAGGCAGGGCACCCATTTTGAAATCGGTCATGATGTCGTTGGCGGTAAAGGCCCGGCCCTCCACCAGGCTCAAGCCCAGGGTGGTAAACAGGTGCTCATTACCCTGGAAGTAGCCGACATTCAGATCCACCCCGTTATCATCCAGGCTGGAGGTGATGGTGGTGGAGCTGCCACTGTTGGTCAGGGGGATCTGGTTACTGGCCGACGCGTCGATAACATCGGGGATGGCACGAAGAGCCTGTTCATCCTGGCGCCGCTGATTGATGAAATCCTTGTCCATGTGCATCTCGGACACGGTGAAGCCAATGAGCTCGGATTCGGCAATGCCGGTGTCTCTGGCCATTAACTCCAGGCGCTCCTGGATAATGTGGCCCGCATTGGCCACCACCGCCAGGGTCAGGGCCAGTTGCAGTATGATCAGTAACGGCCCGCTCTTACTGCGCAGCAGGGCTGAGAAGATGGGTTTTATCTCAAACATGGTGTTCTCCTACTGGCTTTTGAGGTAAGTGGCAGGGTTGGTCCGGCCGATGCGCCAGGCCGGAAACAATCCGGCAAGCAGAGCCGCCACCAGGGACAGCGCCATCAGCGCCGCCAAGATGGTGAAATCCATCCGCGCCAACTGGTCATAGCCGGGGTAAAGCTGTCTCAGTCCCGCCAGGCCAAACAGGGAGAACAGGCTGCCCAACAGGCCTCCCAACACACCAATCACCATCACTTCCATCAGGTGCTGCGCCAGGATCTGGCTTTGACTGGCACCCAACGCCCGGCGAATACCGGCGTGGTTGGCCCGGCGCAGAAACTTCGCCAGCAGCAGCCCGACCATATTCACCAGACACACCAGCAGGAACAGGAAAGAGAGTGCCAGCAGGATACGGTTGTCCTCGCTGACCACCTCGTTGTATTCCAGCCACTGACCCACAGTACGAAGGCTGGCGTTGGCGGTTTCCGACGGGAAGCGCCCCAAAGCCTTCTGCTGCTCGATATAGGCCGTCAGCTGCTGCAAATAGGCTGACTTGTGCTCAGGCCCATCAAGTTCGACCCAGTACTGAACCCAATACTGCTCTGACGTGAGCCTGTCTGCATAGCTGTTGATCTCCTCCTGTTTCCAGCCGTTGGTGTTACCCCAGGCCTCGACCTCGTGCACCGGCAGCAGGCTGAAGGGGATAAACATCTCCTCGTGCATATGGAAGGCGCCGTTGTTGACGTCATAGAACAGCGGCTGGGGCCGGTAGTCTTCGACAATGCCCACCACGGTGTAGCTTTTGCCATTGGCATCGATGGTCTTGCCGACGTTGTCGCCCCCGCCAAACAGCTTGTCGTTAAGGCTCTGACTGATGACAGTGACCGGGGAGGCAAGCTGATCCTGTTCAGCACTCCAGGGAGCGCCGTGGATAAAGCTCACCTCGAACATGGGAAAGAAGTCGCGGGTGGCGGCGCGGCCATCGGCAATAAAGGGGTAGGCATCGGGCTTGGTTGGTTTCACGGTAAAGCCGGTGCGAATCATGGGAGACTGACGCACCGGTCCTGCCTGTTGACTCAGGTTAGCCGCATCCTGATAGGTGATCTGGTAATAGAGCCCATCCTCGGTGCCGGTATTGTGGGTGTCTGCGTGACTCTTGAGCTGCAGGGCATAGAGTCGGTCATCCTTGTGGGCCATGGGGTTATGGCTCATGGTGTAGTGCACCGTCAGGCTGGTTCCCGCCGTGCCTATGCCAATGGCGATGGCCAGCACCATCAGGGCGCTGATCACCGGGCTCTGTTTCAGGCTGAGCCAGGCCAACTTCAGGTAGTAAGCAAGCATGGTTGTCTCCTCAGGCCTGGGCGGCTGCGGTTTCCGGGGCACGACGGCGATTGAGCATCGCCAGATCGCACACCTGGCCGTCGACGATGTGGATGTTTCGCTGAGTCTGGGCCGCCTGCTCGGCGTCGTGGGTCACCATGATGATGGTGGTGCCATTGCGGTTGATGTCGCGCAGCAGTTCCATCACCTGACGGGCCATCATGGAGTCCAGGTTGCCGGTGGGTTCATCGGCCAGCAGGATACGCGGTTCACCGGCCAGGGCTCGGGCGATGGCGACACGCTGCTGCTGTCCGCCGGACAGCTGTGATGGCAGGTGCTTCATCCGGGCCGCCAGACCGACCTGTTCCAGTGCCTGCTCGATGCGGCGCTTGCGCTCGCTGGCATTAAATCCGCGATAGCGCAGGGGCACATCCACGTTGTCGAACAGGTTGAGGTCCGGCAACAGGTTGTAGCCCTGGAAAATGAAGCCAATCTTCTCGTTACGCAACTGGGAGCGCTCCCGGTCGGTGAGCATGCTGATCTCTTCACCATCCAGGTAGTAACGGCCACTGCTGGCGCTTTCCAGCAAACCGGCGATGTTCAGGAAGGTGGTTTTGCCTGAACCGGAAGGACCGGTCACCGCCACAAACTCTCCCTCTTTCACCTCCAGATGAAAGCCTCTCAGGGCGTGGGTTTCGATAAGGTCGGTGCGAAACACCTTGCCAATGTTATCCATGTGCAGCATGAGGCACTCCTTTATTTGATGATGATCTCGCTGCTCTGAAGCAGCCCTGAGAGATCGGAAATGATGATCTGGTCGCCAACGCTGAGCCCGTCGACAACTTCGACGTGGGTCAGGCTGGTGGCGCCCAGTGAAAGCGGGGTCTTGTGGGCCAGCTGCCCCTCCACCCGGTATGCGATTCGGCCATGGCCGGACTGAACGAAGGCGCCGCGGCGCACCATCAGCACATTTTCCAGAGACTCCAGCAGAATTCGGGCTGTCAGCCGCTGATTCTGACGCAGACGCAGGTCGCTGCCGTCGAAACTGACGCGCACCGTGACCTGATTGGCGACAATCTCCGGAGAGATCCCGGCGATCTCGCCTCTTACCGCCTGTCCGCCAACGGACAACTCCACTGGCATGGTTAGTCCCAGTTCGTCGGCGTAACTCTCGGGTACTTCAAGCTCTGCCTGGTAGTCGGTCAGACTGACCACGGAGAGCAGCGCCTGGTTATCCGCGACCTGTTCGCGCTCCTCCACCAAGGTGTTGCCCACCAGGCCGGAAAGCGGAGAGAGTAGGGCGAGGGCATCCACCTGGCGGCTGAGTTCGGCGACTTTGAGGTTCTGTCGCTTCAGCTCCACTTCGGCGGCCTGTTGCTCGAATTTCAGGGTATCGCGGGCCAGGGCAATCTCCTGCTTGGCGTGATGAAAGGCGATCTTGGCGCTGGCAAACTCATCCTGGGCTTTCTGGTGGTCGATGTCGCTGATGAGGGAGGTTTGCGCCGCTTTGTCGGCCCGGCGTTTCTCCCGCTCCGCCGCCACCAGTGTCACCTTGGCCTGATCCAGCCGACGTTGAAGTTCCAGTTCCTTACGGCGGGCGTCCAGTTGCCGGCGCTGAAGACCCAGGGCCAGGCTGGCTGCTACTGCCTGCTCCTGGGACAGTTCCGATTCCAGCTCAGGGCTGTCAATCACCGCCAGAGGTTGACCTGTCTCCACCAGTTGACCCGGCTGAACCTTCAAGGAGATGCGCCCGGCGGAGGGGCTGTAGATCACCGGTGCATTGGCGGCGACGATGCGGCCGCGGGCGGCAATTTCACGAACCATGTCGCCACGCTCAACGGTGGCCAGTTGCAGCCGGCTGCCGCGCACGCTTTGTTGACCCTGACCATAGCTCGCCCAGAGATAGCCGCTGCTGGCCAACACCAGGCACAACCCAAAGGCCGGCGCCAGCCAGCGGCGCTTAGGCTTGCTCTGGCGGGAGACATCTTGTCCTGAGGTATCCTGAATCATCACAGTGTCCGTTTGTAACTGATTTATCGATTACTGTTACGTTTGCAGGAGCTGTGCCAACAGGAATGAAATCGCCTAATGCACTGTAATACTAAGATATTATTGGTTTGCCAGGGTGGGGTGGTGGTGTCCGGTCTGTCCGAAGTGTCCGGTGCGGACACTTTTACTGTCCGCACACGATCGCAGGCTGGAAAAGCACTTATGTCTGTTTGATGACTTGTTTGGAGAAACCCTCTAATTCCTTGAGCGAGCGGATGACATGCAGCGCTTTGTCTTCACAACGCGCCTTAAGCTGAACCAGAAACTTTTCATTCCAAAACCCTGGGCACAAACGCAGGGTCTTGTAGCTTTGAATGCTACCTTTGATCACCGAACTGCCTTCCGGCCATCCTTTGGGCTTGATGATCGCGCCCTTTAGCATCCGTTTGGTCACCAACCAGTAGCTAATCGGATAGGGCAAATCGATGTAGATCACCGTATCAGCGTGTTCAATCTGTTTGTTCAGGAGCCCCGGAGTACCAAAGCCATCGATGATCCAGCGCTCTGACCTCAGTACTAGATCATGCTCCCGTGTATAGTCGTCACTTCCCCTTCTTGAGCCATCGGGGTGATACAGGATGGAATCTAACGGGTACAGAGGCATGGCTCGGGCCTGGGAAAGCTGCCTGCTTAGGGTGGACTTGCCGCTACCTGGCTTTCCAATCACAACGACTTTTTTCACCTTAACTCCGACTGACCGTTTTAATTATCGATTTGTGCTCAAATCTGGTGTCTGTGTCGCTCCTCAACGGGGGGCACCATCGGGCTATTCTTCCTAGGGTACTGAGATTACAGCCCATAGGTATAGCTGGCATTCAGCCCCAGAGGCAGGCCAAGGCTCCAGTACAGCAGCAACCACAGGGTCCAACACGCCAGCAAGGCAATAGAGTAGGGCAGCATTGCGGCAATCAGAGTGCCAATGCCGGTACTCTTAACGTATTTTTGGCAATAGACCACCACCAGGGGAAAGTACGGCATCAGCGGCGTGATGATGTTGGTTGAGGAGTCGCCGATACGATAGGCCGCCTGGGACAGATCCGGGGAGATGTTCAACTGCATCAGCATCGGCACCAACACCGGCCCAATCAGCGCCCACTTTGCGGAAGCGCTGCCCATGAACAGATTGACAAAGCCAACCAGGATCACCAGTCCAACTATGGTTACCGTGGCGGGCATGCCCAAGGACTCCAGGAAGGCGGCGCCTTTTACCGCAATAAGCACCCCAAGATTTGAAGCCGAAAAGGCGGCAATGAACTGGGCGCAGAAGAAGGCCATGACGATGTAGGCGCCCATGCCTTCCATCGATTTGGTCATCGCCCTGATCACATCGACAGAGCGACTGAACTGGCCATTGAGGTAACCAAAGACCACGCCCGGTATCACAAAGAAGATAAAGATGAGGGGCACAATGGACTTCATCAGCGGTGCACTGAAGCTCGCCAGTGAGCCGTTGGCATCACGCAGGGTAGAGTTTTCGGGAAAGGCAGCCAGCGCCACCAATGCCATAGCCAGAAGCATAGACAGATTGGCCCAGCGAAATGCGCGGTTCTCCTGGGCGGAGATGCCGTCCATCTCTGGTGTGTCCACATCGTCATTCAGCGGCGCAGACGTCAGCAGGCGAGGCTCCATCACCTTGTCGGTCAGATACCAGATGATCAGGATGATTGGGATGGTCGAGGAGGCGGCAAAGAACCAGTTGTTCAGTGGATTCAGGCTGATGTTGGGGTCTATGGTCTGCGCAGCGGCTTCGGTAAAGGACTGCAGCAACGGGTCGATGGCCGACGGAATGAAGTTGGCACAAAAGCCGCCGGACACCCCGGCAAAGGCCGCCATGATTCCGGCAATGGGGTGACGGCCCATGGCATAGAAGATCACGCCAGCTAGAGGAATGACCACCACATAGCCAGCATCGGTGGCGGTGTGAGAGACAATGCCGACCACGGCCACGGCGGGGGTCATCAGTTTTGCCGGGGTCACCTTGAGCATCTTTTTGAGCGCAGTATTGATAAACCCCGAGTGTTCTGCCACGCCAACACCCAGCATCGACACCAGCACGACGCCTAAAGGGGCAAACGCGGTAAAGGTGCCCACCAGGTTGGTGAGAAACACGGTCAGGGCTTCAGCGGTAAGCAGGTTGGTGATCACCACGGCTGAGCCACTGCGCGGATCAATTTCGGTAAAACTGAAACCGGACAGTGCGGCGGAGACTGCCCACACCAGCACCATCAAAATAAGAAACAGCATCGCCGGGTCGGGCAGTTTGTTGCCAACGACTTCGATGCCATCCAATACTCGGGTTAACCCGCCACGACCGGGGACTGAGCTCATCTGTTGTTCTTTCCTTTTAATGGCAGGAGACCACACCGCGACTCCCTGGGTAGGTCTTTCTAACATCGTTAGTTTTCAGAACATTATCAAGTTCAGGGCTGGATATTCATGACGCGCCAAATTCAAGCTAGGGCAGCGCTGTAGGGAATGAGTCTCTGTGTGACCAAGCGTGGGCCGGTTTGGCAAGATTGGAGAGCCTTAAATGTAATTTACCATAATATACATTGTGCGCATATTGGTATGGGAGCCTCAGGCACTGGGGCTGTCGCTTGCCCCAATGCCGATAAATGGCGTTATCGGCTTTACCGGGCCAAGGTGTCCATGGGTTTGCGCGCTGCGGTCTCGTGGCGTTCAACCCGGCTGGTGTGCAGATAACGACTGGTGGTATCGATGCTGTCGTGTCGTGCGTCCGCCTGCACATGGGACAATGGTCGGCCGTGCAGATTGATGTCGTGACTGATGCCTGTGTGGCGCAAACTGTGGCTGGAGAGCGCGCGCATCTCCGCGGCGTCCTGACTCATTCCATTTGCCTCTGCCAATTCAGCCGCCGCGACAATCACCGCGTCGATGATCTCCCTCAGCTGACGAATCCCCAGATTGGCCTGGCGAACCCCGGCGTCCCGGCCACGGCCCGACGCCTTGTGACGGATAAGCAGCGGCGTCTGTTCGTCCGGCCCCGGCAGTTCACTGAGCCCTAGGAAGATTCGGTAGCGTTTCAGCGATGCCAGCAGCTGATCGGACACCGCCACAGTGCCGGATTTGCCCGACTTGCTCATGGGCACAAAGAATCCCCAGACACCGGTCTTTCTGTCGCGGCGAAACTGACCCATCACCGGTGTGTATCCAGGCCTGGCAGCCACCTCTGAGATTCGCAGATAACAGCTGTACATCAAATGAATCAGAAAACGCGTGCGCTCATGCACCTCTGGCTCCGCTTCGGCCATCCGGTCGCAGCACTCCATCACATAGGACCACTGCAGTTCACTGAAGGCTTTGAGCTGCTCATCGTCTTCGCCGGCACGTTGATGCTGCTGGCTCAGCTTATAGCGACCGGCCCGCAGCAAGATGGCCGCCGGGTTGCGATCCAGGAAATCCACGTCGATGAGATAGCTGAAAAACGCCGACAGCAGCGCCAGCTTAGTACGTATCGCCGAATGCGACAGTTGATAAGCCAAAGGCTCACCGTCTTTGAGTTTGCCCAAAAATGGCCGCCACTTTTCATTGGGAGTGCGTTCTCCCTGTACCTCCTTAAACTGAGGCAGATTGCAAAAGCCAATCTGCTCCATGGGCGGCTGCCGACAATACTCCAGGTAACGGGACAGCACCTGCCTGTCGACCTGAACTATGGTGCGCTGCTCTACCTGCCACAGCCAGTGAAGGAAGATGGTCAGTTCGCTGCGGTGACTCTTGAAGTTGTTCTCTATGCTGCGCTGTTCCAGCAGCCAGTCATAGCAGTGTTCATAGGTCACTCCAGCGTCATCAATGCCGCTTTGAATAAGCCGAGCCAGATATTGATTGACGCTGTGATTGGGGTGTTCGAACCGACTCAGGGTATCGAACAGTGGCATGGCCTTAGGTGTCATTTTTCCGCGCTTCGCCAAGTAACTGTATGCATATACAGTATCACGTTCCAAAGGTACTGCAAGGTCCTCAGTTTTGGTTAACAGTTATGGTATAGTCGCCCCTTTTCCCCCTTGGAGACCGGCCACTTGGTCAATCGGCAACATTATCGGCTCAGTGCAGTTCAACTGGCCATTCAGTTCGGCTCAGACGCCGGCTTTCATCCGCAGCCTGATGCTCCCCTTCTGCTGGGACAGGAGCGGGTCGTCGGCAGTTGGCAGGCGCTGTGTCAGCGCAGTGACCAGCATCTCTATCTGGCCACCCTACCCGGCCTGGATCCACTGGCACTGATCGACCAGCTCAATCACGGCGATGAGCGGTCAACCAAGATGGTTGATCGCATCCTCAGCCGAGCCGCACTCTATGGTGATCGCACCAAACCCGGCCTGCTCAGCTTCGAAGGCTTACTGCTGTTGCCGGTCGAGTTCCTGCTGGAGCGACCCGCAAACTGGTGGCCTCTGAGGCAGGCTTTGGCCCGCGGCTTCTATCTGGATGAGCAGAATCAGCGACATCAGGTTCGTTGCCAGCTGGTGCTGATCGGCTCCAATGGGGATTACGACAACCTCTGTGGCTTCGACCAGGACTTCGGCGACCTGATTGGCCTCTATGCCGAGTGTCAGCCGGAGCTGGACATCAGTGTTGAAGGCGCCCTGCCCCGTTGGCTCAGCGCCGTGGCGACCCTGTGCAGTGAACTGTGCGGCCGCCCCCTCTCTCTGGGGGCCGCGCAGCGACTGGCCAGCCATGCCAGCCGCCTGGTAGAGCACCAGGGCAAGCTGAGTCTGAGCTGGGCCGAGATGACCCGGTTGCTCAAGCGCCTGGATTCCTCCGGCCTCAATGAGGTCACCGAGCAAGAGATTGAGCAGGCCCTGATGGCCCAGACCCAGATGCACAATGCCATCGAAGAGAGCTCTCACGAGTCCATTCTCGAACAGATGGTGCTGGTGCAGACTCAGGGTGAGATGGTTGGCCAGGTAAACGGGCTGACCGTCGTCGACTACTGCGGCCACAGTTATGGCGAACCGGCGCGCATCACCACCACGGTGCATTATGGTGACGGTGAAGTGGCGGACGTGGAGCGTAAGTCTGATCTGGGCGGAAACATCCACGCCAAGGGGATGATGATCCTCTCAGCCTGCCTCTATCGACTCTTTGGCCGGGATGCCCCCCTGCATCTCAACGCCAACATCGTGTTTGAACAGTCCTATCAGACCATCGATGGCGACAGTGCCTCCCTGGCGGAGTACTGCGCCCTGATCTCCGCCATCACCGATGCCCCCATTGCCCAGAACCTGGCACTGACCGGTGCGGTTGACCAGTTTGGCAATGTTCAGGCCATTGGCGGCATCAATCAGAAGGTGGAGGGCTTTTTCCGGGTTTGTGACAGCCGTGGTCTTACCGGAGACCAGGGTGTGATCCTGCCTACAGCTAACGCGCGTCAGCTGAATCTCTCTAAAGACGTGATTCAAGCAGTGGAACAGGGGCGCTTCCACCTCTATCAGGTCGATAAGGTGGAACAGGCCCTGGAGTTGGTGTCTGATATCCCGCTGGCCGAGGCTGACGACCAGGGTCGCTACCCTGAAAACAGCCTGTATGGCAAGGTTCAACAACGTCTTGAACAACTGGTCGGGTCAGAGGATGACCACCCAACTCTGTGGGAAAGATTAAAAAATCGTCTCGGATTCAGCTGATCGGAGTTGTTCAGAGAACAGGTGTTCGCTAATCTGTCGTCATCTTAATCAGAGGATGTCCAGCTATGCAAGCTACCGCCGAGCTGCCCGTAGAGCGGGTAGACCAATTTAGCAAAGAACAACTTGTCGCCAGCGGCCACGGCCAACTCTTTGGAAACGACTCTCCACGTCTGCCCAAAGACAACATGCTGATGCTTGACCGCATTGTGCGCATCAGCGACACCGGCGGTAAGCACGGCAAAGGTGAGCTGATCGCTGAACTGGACATCAATCCAGACCTGTGGTTCTTCGATTGCCACTTCGAATCCGATCCGGTAATGCCTGGTTGTCTGGGCCTGGATGCCATGTGGCAGCTGGTTGGCTTCTTCCTGGCCTGGCAAGGCGCCAAGGGTAAGGGTCGTGCACTGGGTGTGGGTGAGGTGAAGTTCACCGGCCAAATCCTGCCGACCTCCAAGAAGGTGACTTACCACATTCACCTGAAGCGCACCATCAACCGTAAGCTGATCATGGGTATGGCCGATGCCGACCTGATGGTCGACGGTCGCCTGATCTACCAGGCCACCGACCTGAAAGTGGGCGTGTTCCAGGACACAAGCACTTTCTAAAGCCGCCGACAGGGGCGAAAGAACTAAAAAAGGGAGCCAATGGCTCCCTTTTTGTTATCTCGACTGCTATCCGAGCAAGGCTTCAATGTCCTTGCGAATCAGTTCTGGCTTGTAGGTGGGCGCATAACGCTTCACCACCCTGCCCTGTCGGTCGATGAGGAACTTGGTGAAGTTCCACTTGATGCCATCCCCCAGCAGGCCGCCCTTCTCCCTCTTCAGCCACTGGTAGATGGGATGGGCACCGCGGCCGTTGACCTCCACCTTGGCAAACAGAGGAAAGCTGATGTTGAAGGTCAGGTCGCAGAACTGGCGTATCTCGTCATCGGACCCGGCTTCCTGCTTACCAAACTGGTTGCAGGGAAACGCCAGGACAGTAAAGCCGCGATCACCATACCGCTGCTGCAGCTTCTCCAGGCCTTCGTACTGCGGGGTAAAGCCACAGTTGCTGGCGGTATTGACCACGAGCACCACGGTATCCCGGTAGGTTTCCATGCTGATGCTTTCGTGGCGATTGGATTCGGCGGAAAAGTCGTAGAATTGCTGGTCGTTCATCATTCTCTCCCTGAGTGAACTCTGAACCAAGCATCCCACGAGAGGACTGGAATTGACAAGGGATTAAGAAAAAAGCCTCCGATTCTGGAGGCTTAAGATGGATTACTTGTTAAAGAGTCCCGTTACTCGATTATCGATGGCATCTCGCCAGCCGCCTAACCACCGCATCTTTGCATCTAGGGACTGATAGGGGCACTGTTCCTTAGAGCGCCCTGACAAACCGGCTTGAAATCCTCTTGATTCTGCTCTTTCCAAACGATCCCGTTTCTGTCTCTTCATTTAACACTCATCCTTCTTTCTTAGGCTTTACAGGTTGAGGAAGCTTGCGCTTCAACCTCCACTATTGGCGATTTTGTCGCCTCGTTCAACCCCTAAAAAAGACAAAAGCATGACAGCAAGATTAAGCTATTGAGAACAAACGCACTATTTTATACAAAAAAAGGGGAGCCTCTGCTCCCCTTCTCTCTGTTTGTGGTTATTTACGTCGACGCCACCAGGCCAGCGGCAACAGCGCAAACAGCCCGGCGAGCGGCCAGGAGGCACCGGAGCGCTCATTCGGCTCGGGGTCAATGGAGGTGTCCAGCGGGATGGTGCAGCTGGACGCGCCGGAGTTGGCTTTAAGCACGATGGGGCGTGGCAGCTGATCGGTGATCGGCTTACCGAAGCCATCGGTTTCGATCACCACCTTGGTGACGGTTTCGCCGGTGTTGGGGTCGGTCACCTCTTCGGTAACCACCTTGCCATCTTCCACTTTCACCCGAGGCAGACGCACCAGGGCAGTACCGACGATGTCGCCGTTCTCGTTGATGCTGTTGGCCTCAACCACGGTGAAATCCACCTCGTAGGTGATGGACTGGGCAAAGGTGGTGTCGTCGGTCACGGTGTACTTGGACCAGCGATTGCCTTCGGCATCGACGGTAGAGCCATCTTCATCGGCCACATAACCGCGAGATTCGCAGGTCAGCAGGCTGTTGACGTTGACGAAGTTGTTGGTGTCGCCGGCCTGATCCGCAGTGTAATCGTAGATAAAGCCGTTACGGCGACGCAGTACACCGGTCTGGATATCGATTTCGATATTACCCACCACCAGGCCGGCGTCGTTGATGTCACGGGCCAGTGAGGAGAACTCGGTCTCGGAGTTGGGGTTGAAATCCCGTGGTTCGGTGAAAGTCTCATCACCGGAGTTGACGTCATACACCCAGAACTTAGTGCGTACGTAGCCGCTGATGTAGCGCTGCACAGAGCCTGCTGCGATGTTGTTGTTGTTGATGCCGATGGCGGTAGAACCGCGCAGACCGTCTTTTTTCAGGTCGGTGGGGCTGATGATGGTGCCGTCTGCTTTCCAGATCTGCGCCCACTCATAGCTCATCAGGTTGCCGTCTTTATTGCGCTGATTGGACTCGCCCACCACCACGCCGTCGTTGTTGATGGCCAGGCCCTGAGCGGTATAGGTGGTGTTGTCGTCGTCCTTTGGCGTAAAGGGCAACTCCAGGGTGCGCACCAGGCTGGCGCTGTTGGCGGCACTGTCATACTGCCAGACCGCTCCGCGGCGCTGGTAGGAGATGCTGCCGTTGTTCTTGGCGGCCTGAACACAGACAGACAGAGGGGTATCGACGGAGGTGTCCGCCTCACGATCCCAACAGGTATCCAGTGCACTCTTACCACCGTTACTGATGTCAGTGCTGACGTAGCCGGCTATCTGGTCGGTGTCGTTGATCCCTGCCGCCGCAGAGAAGCCACCGATGTCCAGAGGGGTCGCGTTGGACTTGTCGGACTCGTAGGTGGTGTAAGGAGGTGCGATCAGCAGCTCGTTGCCACCGTTTTGCACAATGGCGCGAGATTCGAAGCTGCGCACATAGAAGAAGGGATCGTCGTCATCCTCAGATGGGCTGGGATCGTCGATCTTCTCCTGGGGGCCGGTTACCGCGCCGACACGAATATCGGCGTTACCCTTGATGCCGAAGTACCAAGCGTCTGTGGTCGCGTCCGCATCCAGGTTGGGGGCCAGCTGACCGTCCAGAGGAGCGTGATTGGCTTTCCAGGCATCAGCCTCATCGAGATCGA
This sequence comes from Ferrimonas sp., assembly GCF_048263965.1. Taxonomy (NCBI): domain Bacteria; kingdom Pseudomonadati; phylum Pseudomonadota; class Gammaproteobacteria; order Alteromonadales; family Ferrimonadaceae; genus Ferrimonas; species Ferrimonas sp. Next base: position 16,950 of record NZ_JBLXDO010000029.1, read on the forward strand.
AGGGGAAGTTGTTGCCCTGGAAGGGACGAGTTGTGTTCGGAGTCAGCGCATCCACGGTGCCGTACACAACGTCCTCCACTTCGCCGACAACGTTACTGTTGTCGTCATCGGTGGCGGTGTTGTTGATGCCTTGGGCAATGCCCACAACCACACCCTGATCGTTGATCTGGCCAGCGTAGCCGTTACGGGTCTCCGCAAGTTGGCTGTTGCCCAGGGAGAAAGTATCACTCAGGTTGGTGATCTCATAGGCGGGCCACTGTCGCTCTGCGGCCTGGGCACCCCAGGCAGTCACCAGCGCAACGGCCAGGGTGGTTTTCTTATAGTTAAACGTCTTAAGGCTCATTGTTTCCCCTTAGCCTGAACTTTTCATGGTTTCCAGCTCTTCCCATCGGCTGAAACACCACTCCAATTCCTGTTCATCCTCGGCCAGCTTGGCCAGAATCTTATTTGAGTCATTCGGGTCCTGGTCAAAAAAACCAGGATCAGCAATCTGTTGCTGCGCCGCTTCGATGGCCTCTTCGAGGGCCTCCATCTTAGCAGGAAGCGCATCAAGTTCACGTTGTAATTTGTAGGAGAGCTTCTTCGCCTTGGGGGCCTCAGCCTTTTTCTCCTTTTCCACCTTGTCGGTGGCAGGTTTGGACTCGGCGCTAACCGGCAGTTCGCTGTAGAATCGCGCCCCCAGTCTCTGGGCATCGCTGTAGCCACCTACATACTCGTGCCACTGTCCATTGCCCCCAAACCACCAGGTGCTGGTGACCGTATTGTCGATAAATTCCCGATCGTGAGAAACCAGCAACAGGGTGCCTGAGTACTCGGCCAATTTGGCCTCGAGCAGTTCAAGGGTTTCGACATCAAGATCGTTGGTGGGTTCATCCATAACCAGCAAATTTGCGGGTTTGAGGAAGAGTTTGGCCAGAAGCAGTCGATTCTTCTCACCACCTGAGAGAGAACGCACAGGGCTGCGCGCCCGGGCCGGGGCAAACAGGAAGTCTTGGAGGTAGCCCAGCACATGGCGGTCTTTACCATTGATGGTGACCGTTTGCTTGCCGTCGGCGACATTGTCCTGCACCGACTTATCCAGGTCCAGATCACTACGGTGCTGATCGAAGTACGCCACTTCCAGTTTGGTGCCCTGCTTCACTTCACCCTGCTGAGGCGTGATCTTACCGAGAAGCAGCTTGATTAAGGTGGACTTGCCACAGCCGTTGGGGCCGATCAACGCGATGCGGTCGCCCCGGGTCACAAGGCGGTCCATGGGAGAGACGATAGTCTTCTCCTCCCAGGCAAAACCCAGCCCCTTGATGTCGAACACCAGTTTGCCGGAGAGAGCGCCCTCCTCCATCTTCATGTTGGCGTTACCCTGACGCCCAATGCGCTCAGCACGCTCCTGACGCATAGCCTTCAGCGCCCGAACCCGACCTTCATTGCGGGTCCGCCTGGCCTTGATCCCCTGACGAATCCAGGTCTCCTCCAGGGCCAGTTTACGGTCAAATTCTGCCGCCTGGTCCTCTTCTACCCGGAGCAGCTCCTCTTTGGACACCAGGTATCGTTCGTAGTCGCCGGGAAAGCTGTTTAACTGGCCGCGATCCAGATCCACAATGCGGGTCGCCACACGGCGAATGAATCCACGGTCGTGGGAGACGAATACGATGCTACCGTCGAAGCCCTTAAGCAGCTCCTCCAGCCACTCGATGGCGTCGATGTCCAGGTGGTTGGTGGGCTCATCGAGCAGCAGCACATCGGGACGGCGCACCAGGGCCCGCGCCAACGCGGCCCGGCGCTGCCAGCCGCCACTGAGATCGGACATGGGCAGCTCACCATTGAGATGGAGGCGACTCAGGGTCTGTTCAATCTGTTGCTCGGCACTCCAGGCCCCCTTCTGGTCCATCTCCTCCTGGATACGGTGCAGTTTGGCCAGGTTGGACTCGTTGGGGTCCTCGGCCACCTTCTGACTCAGGGTCTGATAACGTTCCAGCAGGTCCCCTACTTCGGCCAGGCCCTGGGCCACGTAGTGGTATACGCTGCCCTGTTGGGTCCTGGGCGGGTCCTGGGGCAGGTAGGCGATCTTCACCCCACTGTCGCTGGTGATGGTGCCATCATCCAACTCCTGCAAACCGGCCAGGACTTTAAGCAGGCTGGATTTACCGGCGCCATTACGGCCCACCAGACACACCCGTTCTCGGTTTTCCAACACGAACTCGGCATGGTCCAGCATGGGGATATGGCCAAAGGCGAGCTGGCCATCATTAATGCGTATCAGGCTCATGAGTCTTCCAAAAATCGTTCTAGTTCGGCCAGCTCAAAAGGCCAGCCCAGTTCAGCGCCATCACTGCGCTGAACTACGGGGATTCGGACGCCGTAGCGCTCTACCAGTTCCGGCGAGTCCACAATGTCCGCCCGGGAAAATGGCTGGCCCAACTCTGCCAGCAAACCGGCGGCCTGCTCACACAGGTGGCAGCCGTCGGTATGGTAGAGAACCGGATCAGACATGGCTGACCAGCCAGGCGTTGTGGATCTGTTTGTTGCGGGCAAAATCCTCGGACAGGGTCTGGGCGCTGATGTTCTTGGCATTCAAACCCAGCTCCGCCATCCCCTCGAGATCCATTTTGAAGTTGCGCTTGTTGTTGGAGAACAAGATGGTGCCGCCGGGACGCAGCAGGCGCTTGAGGTTGCGCATCAGCACCAGGTGGTCGCGCTGCACATCGAAGCTGGCCTGCATCCGCTTGGAGTTGGAGAAGGTTGGCGGGTCGATGAAGATGAAGTCGTACTGCTGATTGCAGCGCTCCAGCCATTGCAGGCAATCTGCCTGGATAAACTGGTGCTGACGCCCCCTAATGCCGTTCAGCTCGAAGTTCTCCTCGGCCCAGCCCAGGTAGGTGTTGGACATGTCCACTGTAGTGGTGGACTTGGCCCCCCCCAGAGCGGCGTGCACCGAGGCACTGCCGGTGTAGGCAAACAGGTTGAGGAAGGACTTGCCCTTGCTGTTCTGCTGAATCATCTGCCTGGCCAGGCGATGGTCCAGGAACAGGCCGGTATCCAGATATTCGGTGAGGTTCACCTTGAACTTGGCGCCATACTCGTTGGCCACCAGGTCTACCGAGCGGGTGTTGCGCTTTTCGTACTGATTCTTGCCCTTCTGACGCTGACGCGTCTTAAGGATGATACGGGCAGGGTCCACCTCCAGCACCATGGGGATCTGGCCCATGATGTCCACCAGGCGTGCCTTGGCCTTAGCCTCGTCAACGCTCTTTGGCGGCGCATATTCCTGCACCACGATCCAGTCCTGGTATCGGTCTACCGCGACATTGTAATCGGGCAGGTCCGCATCGTAGAGGCGGTAGCAGTCGATATCCTGTTTTTTCAGCCAGCGATTTCGCAGCTTCAGGTTTTTACGCAGACGGTTGGCGAACTCTTCGCCACCCAAGGGGGCCGGCGCCGCCTTGGCCAGTTCCTCTTCGGATCGGTCCTTGATGACGTAGTTGCACAGTTTCACCTCCAGATTGGAGTTAAACAGGCGGTACTCCTTGTCGGCACGCATCCGCAAAGCGTTGAACAGCATCTCCTCGGAACAGAGCAGGCTCAGACGCCAGTTGCCCCAGTGACGCTTGAAGTTCTGTCCCAGCTCACTGTAGAGGCCGATAAGCCCGGACAGATTGCCCAGACGCTCGCCATAGGGAGGGTTGGTGACCACAAAACCGGGCTGTTCGCCGATGGGGCGCGCCTCCAGGGCATCACCCTGCTCAAACTCGATAAGATGGCGCACGCCGGCACGTTTGGCGTTGTGCTTGGCCAGGGTCAGCACCTGACCATCCAGGTCGCGACCGGCCAGAGGGGTTTGGCACGCCTTCAGGCCACGATTGGCACGAAGGGAGGCATCGGCGTGCATCTGTTGCCACAAGGCCTCATCATGGCCCAGCCAGGCATAGAAGCCCCAGTGCTCACGAAGCAGACCTGGCGCCTTGTCGGCAGCCATCATCGCCGCTTCGATCAGCAGAGTGCCGGAACCGCAGAAGGGATCCACCAGGGGAAGCGCGGTGTCTTTAGACCAGCCGGAACGGATCAGCATGGCGGCCGCCAGGTTCTCCCTCAGGGGCGCCTGACCACGTTCGGTGCGGTAGCCGCGCTGATGCAGGGGGGCGCCAGCGAAGTTCAGGCCGAGGCTCAGCTTGTTGCCTTTGAGCACGGCATCAATGCGAATCTCAGGATCCTTTTTGGTGATCCCGGGGCGCTGGCCGCACTCCTCCATGAAGCAGTCCACCACGGCGTCCTTCACCTTCAGGGCACCAAACTGGCTGTTGCGGATCTCCCGGTTGGTACCGTGGAAATCCACCATGAAGCCGCGCAGACTGTTAAACAGGGAGGGCCAGTGGATATCCTTCACCTGATAGTAGAGATCGTCGGCATCGTCGAACTCCAGGTCGGTGATCACCATCACCACCCGACTGGCCAGTCGAGACCAGAGGCAGATACGGTAAGCTGTGGTCAGATCCGCCTGAAAATGAACCACGGCCAGGCCTTCTCGGACCTCCTGGGCCCCCAATTCTTTCAGCTCATCCACCAAGAGGTACTCAAGACCCTTGGGGACGGCGGCGTAAAAACGCTTCATGCTATTCCGGCAGTTGATATTAAAGGGAGTAGTATACCCTTAAGTGCCGAGGAGAGCTGACCGAAATGGCCTAAAGCTGATGGAAATACCACCAATCAGGCGGCAGTGAAGGCCCGGCTCACAACCTTTGGGGCCGGTGCCAGGCGATCGTTCATCACCTTGATGGCATCGAAGGGGGCCATGCGCTTGTTGCCGCCCAGTTCCAGAGTTTCGGAGATCAGCATCAGCAGGGAACTGCGCTCCTCCGCCTGGACCACCACGAACAGGCCGGTGCCTTGCTCAGTATTGAGGGTGCACACCTTGACGGGCTTGCTGTAGACAATGCTCTGGCTGTGATTGAAGTACCAGCTCTTAGGCATCCTTGGCAGTGCGAAGAAGCTCAGGGCGGTGGCATTGAGCGCAATCTGCACCAATTGGGGTTCCGCCAGGTTCAGCTGTTTGCCCAGCTCCTGCAGGCAACGGGTGTAGAACTCGGCGTGCTCGGCACAGAATGGCATGCCACGGAGAGCATCGGGAATTAACTGTCCCGAATCGTAGGGAGTGAGGAATACCATTTCATCTCCGAGGTCGAGAGCCAACCTGGAGTGTTGCGGTTCGAAGAACCAACGCCAATTTGATGTGGGCATAAGCAACATGAGAGGCATCCTTTCTTTATGGATGAATTTTATACTAATCCATCTATTAAGGAATGAGCAAGAAATAAAACAAATTATTTTACGGATCTTATTATTAAAAGAAAAGATCAAAAATAGAGATCTTATGGATCCTCGATCGTTTTTTGATCTAATAAATAAAAAAGGCCACACTCGGTGGCCTGATCATTATTTGTTCGATCCTTATTTTCTCTTAAGGAAATCTTCGGTGATCGACTTAATCAATTCTGGACCTTCGTAGATAAAACCAGTGTAAATTTGCACGATCTTGGCACCCACATCGATCTTATCCATGGCATCCTTACCGCTGCCGATGCCCCCTACCCCGATGATGGGCATGGCACCATCAAGGTATTCTGCAGTCTTGGCAATGACTTCAGTAGCTCGTTGGGTCAATGGTGCACCAGATAACCCGCCCGCCTCTACATGTTCAGGCAGGTGTTTGACCGCTTCCCTGTCGAGGGTGGTGTTGGTGGCGATAACCCCATCAAATTTAAATTTGATCAGGGCGTCACAAATCTGCTTGAGTTCTTCATCACTGAGGTCAGGTGCAATTTTGAGTGCGATAGGCACATAACGGCTATATTGCTTAGCCAGAGTTTCTTGTCTCTCTTTCAGCGAGCCAAGCAGGTCATCCAGCATGTCACCATATTGTAAAGAACGCAGACCGGGAGTGTTGGGTGACGAAATATTCACCGCAATGTAATCGGCCACTTCATAGACTTTATCCATACAGAAGAGGTAATCATTCTTACCCTCTTCGAGCGGAGTCGTCTTATTCTTTCCAATATTCACCCCAATAATGGCATCGCCCCGGTTACTGTTTTTTATGTTTTTGACCAGGTTGTCGACGCCGAGATTGTTGAAGCCCATGCGGTTGATGATCGCCTTGGCCGGACGCAGACGAAAAGCGCGGGGCTTGTCGTTACCAGGTTGAGGACGTGGCGTCACCGTGCCCACTTCAATGTGGCCAAAGCCCATGGCAACGAAAGCATCGATACTTTCACCATCCTTGTCCATGCCGGCGGCCAGGCCCACAGGATTAGGGAAGGTCAGGCCCATGCACTCAACCGGGGCCGCAGGCAGCTTCTGGCTGTAGAACATCGCCAGCGGCGTGCCGGCGGTGCATCGCAGGGAAGTGATTGCAAAGTTGTGGGCGAATTCCGGATTGGTCTGGAACAAGAACTTTTGTGCAATCTTATAGAACAATGTGTTTTCTCCTACCGAAAAAAAGCCCCGGCTGATTGCCGAGGCTTCTGGTGTTATGGGTTAACCATGGGAATTACAACGCATGATGAGCAGGTTCAGCTCCCGCAGGGCAACAGAGAATTTCGCAAATTCATGTGTCTTGGAACTGTGGAATTCAGCCATCATATGTAACCATCTATCCAGGGTCTGTTCATTCTCTTCTACCCACTGGTTAATGATGGCGTCGGCGCTGCACTCGCCCTGACAGTTCTTGAGAACCACCGAGGTGAGCATGCGCTGTTGCCAATCCAGATCTTCACGGAACGCTGCCCGCGCCAGTGCCTGCCAGTGGTTGGTCACCGGCTGCTGGCTGATCTGATTCAGGAACCAGTGCAGTTCGATACCGGCACCCAGCTTAAAGTAGGTTTCGGCCACCAGGGCCACCGGCTTGCCTTCGGACTTCGCTACTTCGGCGATATCCAGTGCGGAGAACAGGGTACTCAAGTGGGACATGCGGCGTGCCAGTTCTGGCGTAATGCCCTGCTCCACCATGGCGCTTTCGTCTTCTGAGAGTTGCGCCACTTCGTCCTCCACCAGGAATCCGTCGAAGCCTGCATCCAGCTCCTCCACCACGCCGCGGTAAAATTCCGCTTCGGCTTCGATGCTGAGGCTGCGGTTACGATGACGCAGGAACCAACGGGTTACCCGCCTCAAGGTGCGCCGCACCTGATTAAGCAGTTCGCTCTGCCTGTGGGCATCAACGTCATCAAGAGCGTTGATTTGTCGCTTTAGATCTTCGAGATCAAAGACCTGACAGGCGACAGTGTAACAGATTGCCACCTCCTCAACTGCGGCGCCTGTCTCATCTTGCATACGCTGGATGAAGTTAAGACCCATCTCATTGATGATGTCATTGGCCAGACTGGTGGCAATGATCTCGCCTCGCAGGGGGTGAGTGGCCATCTGCTCGGAGAATCGCTTCTGCAATTCTACCGGGAAATACTCCACCAGACGTCGAGCCAGGAACTCGTTGTCGGTGATCTCGGCAGAGACCAGTTGCTCCTTAAGCACCATCTTGGCGTAGGCTACCAGCACAGACAGCTCGGGGCGGGTCAGGCCGACGCCGGAGAGCTGACGCTCATTGAGTTCATCTTCATTGGGAAGGAACTCAAGGGCGCGGTCCAGCTTGCCCGCCTTCTCCAGATGCTGCATGAAGCGGATCTGCTCTTTAAGCTGATCCGAGTTAATCACTTCGGTGACAGAGATGGACTGAGCCTGATCTCGACAATCCTGCAGCACAATCTCGGCCACCTCATCGGTCATCTTCTCCAGCAGCTGGTTACGCTGCTTGATGGTGAGATCGCCCTGGGCCACCAGCTGGTTCAGCAGGATCTTGATGTTTACTTCGTTATCTGAACAGTCGACACCACCTACGTTGTCGATGAAGTCGGTGTTGATGCGACCGCCGCGCTTGGCGTATTCGATGCGGCCCAGCTGGGTCAGGCCCAGGTTACCGCCCTCGCCCACGACTTTGGCTCGCAGTTCGTTGCCGTTTACCCGCAGCACGTCGTTGGCGCGATCACCCACATCGGCGTCTGTCTCGGACACTGCCTTCACATAGGTGCCGATACCGCCGTTCCACAGCAGGTCCACCTCCATCATCAGCAGCTGGCGAATCAGTTCATTGGGTGCCATCTGATTCTTGGTAGTGCCGATCATCGCCTTGATCTGAGGGGTCAGTTTGATGGACTTGGCACTGCGATTGAATACACCACCGCCTTCGGAGATCAGCTCGCTGTTGTAATCCTCCCAGGTGGAACGGGGAAGCTTGAACAGACGCTCGCGCTCGGCATAGGAGGTGGCTGAGTCCGGGTTGGGGTCGATAAAGATGTGCATGTGGTTAAAGGCAGCCTGCAGGCGGATGTGCCTGGAAAGCAGCATACCGTTACCAAATACGTCGCCGCCCATGTCACCCACACCCAGAACGGTAAAGTCGGTAGCCTGGCAGTTCACGCCCAATTCACGGAAGTGACGCTTCACCGACTCCCAAGCACCCCGGGCGGTAATGCCCATCTTCTTGTGGTCATAGCCATACTGGCCGCCTGAAGCAAAGGCATCGCCCAGCCAGAAATCGTAGCTTTCGGAGATGGCATTGGCGATGTCGGAGAAAGTCGCCGTGCCTTTATCCGCGGCCACCACCAGGTAGGGGTCGTCCTCGTCATGACGGACCACACGATCAGGTGGGGTCAGCTGACCAGCGACGATGTTATCGGTGATGTCCAGCAGAGCGCTGATGAAGATCTTGTAACAGGCCTGACCCTCCGCCAGCATGCCGTCGCGATCGGTGGGCAGATTCTTGCACACGAAACCGCCTTTGGCGCCGGAAGGAACGATGACGGTGTTCTTCACCTGCTGGGCTTTTACCAGGCCCAGCACCTCAGTACGGAAGTCCTCACGACGGTCGGACCAGCGCAGGCCGCCACGGGCGACTTTGGCACCGCGCAGGTGCACACCCTCTACCCGCGGTGAATAGACAAAGATCTCGAACTTGGGCAGTGGCAGCGGCATCTCGGGGATCTCCGCCGGGGAGAACTTGTAGGAGATGTAGCTCTTCGGGTGGCCTTTATCGTCGTGTTGGTAGAAGTTGGTCCGCAGAGTCGCCTGAATCAGTGCGATGTAACGGCGGATAATGCGATCGTCATCCAGGTTGGACACGTCGTCCAGATAGGTGTTGGCCTGCTCGATCTGCTTCTCCAGGTCCCGCTTGGCCTTGGAGCTGGGATTGAACTTGCGCTCAAACATCTTCACCAGCAGGGAGGCGATGTGAGGGTACTCAGCCAGAGTCTCCTCCACATAGGTCTGGGAGAAGGTGCCATCAATCTGACGCATGTACTTGGCGTAGGAACGCAGCACACTGGCTTCGCGACCGGTCATGCCGGCGGACAGGATCAGGCGGTTAAAGCCATCATCTTCCAGATCCCTGGCCCACACTTTGGCGAAGGCTTCCTGGAATCGGGCCTGAGCCGCATTGATGTCTACTTCGGTTTTGCCCGACAAAGTCATGTTGAAGTCGAGCACCCAGTACACCTGGCCGTCGGCGGTATTGATGCAGTAAGGACGCTCGCCGATCACCCGCAGGCCAAAGTTCTCCAGCATGGGCAGAACGTCGGACAGGTGGATGGGTTCATCCTTGTGGAACAGCTTCAGGCGCACCTGATTGGCGTCCAGTACCGCTTCCTGGGGCTGATAGAACAGCATGCCCAGGTGGTCAGAGTCGTTCAGCTTCTCCAGCTTGGCCACATCCACTACCGCGGCGGAGGGTAATACATCCTCTTTGTAGCTGCGAGGGAAGCCGGGGAGGTAGTTGTTGGCGATTGCCTTACCCTTGGCCTGACCGAAGGTCTTGCGAAGGGCGCTGTCTACCTTGTCTTCCCAGGAGCGGGTCAGTTCCACCAGGTTGTTTTCCAGCGCAGGAACATCAATATCCATATCGTTATCTTCAACTTTTACCAGGTAGTGGGTTCGAGCCAGGATCGACTCGGAGAAGAAGGTAGTGAACTCCACCGCCTCTTCGGCACTGAAGTATTCCGCCAGCAGTTTCTGGGTATTCACCCGCAGCTGGGTGTTGTACCTGTCTTTGGAGACATAGACCATGGCAGAGATAAAGCGGCCGAACAGATCCTTGCGCAGGAACAGGCGGACCTTGTCTCTGTCCTGCATCTGCAGAACGCCCAGGCCAATCTCCAGCAGCTCCTGCTCGTTGGCCTGGATCAGTTCATCCCTTGGGTAGGTCTCCAGTACATTGAGCAGGGCCTTATAGTCGTGGGAACGGGGCGCCAGGCGAGAACGTTCCATGACCCGGTTAAGCTTGGCGGAGAGCAGAGGAATTTCACGGGGGCTGCGGTTATACACCGAACTGGCGTACAGACCGATGAAGCGGTCTTCGCCCACCACCTTGCCATTTTCATCGAAGCGCTTCACGCCGATGTAATCGATGTAAGCGGGACGGTGCACCCGGCTCTTGGAGTTGGTCTTGGTCAGCACCAGAGGTGCGGGGCCCAGGGCCTCCCTGCGGGCGGACTCGGGCAGAGTGGAAAGCAGCAGGTGTCGGGCAGTGTCGTCCTTGGAACGCATCATGCCCAGACCGGTCTCCATCTGGGGAGAAAGCTCAACGTCCCCGGAAACCGGAACCAGATCGTATCGGCGGAAACCGAGCAGGGTGAAATGGTGATTGAGCAGGAACTTGAGGAACTCGGTGGCTTCAGCGTGCTGACCCTGTTTGTCGTTCTCTTCCATCTCTCGGACGGTGGCACCGAGCTGGGCACGCATGGCATCCCAGTCGCTTACTGAGGCGGCCACGTCGGTCACCACGGAGTTCAGCTCCTGGTGGACAGTATTGACCTCCTCCTCGGTGGAGAGGCTGTCCACTTCGATGAGGAAGACGGCGATGCGTTCGTCGTTTGCCTTGGCTTCTGCCAGGGAGCGCAGCTCAACGACCCTGCCCTTCTTGTCCCGCTGTATGGCCAGAGGCACGTGGATCATCAGGTGGGAGGTGACCCCCAGACGATTAAACGCCATGGAGACCGAATCCACCAGAAAGGGCATATCCGGTTGAATCATCTCGATCACCGTGTGGTTGGACTGCCAACCATGGGTGCTCTGCAGCGGGTTAAATACCCGGCTGAAGGTCTTGCCGCCGGAGACCTGGTTCAGGCTGTTCCACAGACTGAGGATGGCACCATAGAGATCGCTGTCGCTACGGGCGTAGAGATCGTCCCGGGACAGGGTGCCATACAGTGCGTGGGCAAATCGTTCGAGCAGGATGGCATCCTGCTTGGGGAGGTTGTTGTGGATGAGGCCCACAACGTTTTCGAGTAGGACGGAAGGGATAGTGTCGTTATTAGCCATGTTGCTGATTCCCTCTGCTGCTATGGCACCAGATTTTTGTAGTTTTTTAGCTCCGTATCGGCGCCCCTTCGGCACCTCGGATGCAGCGAAGTGTATCACCATTTTTCGGGATCTGTGAGCGGAATCCACTTTCAAAATTGGGCTTTATAAGTGGTTAATGAGGAACTTCTGAAAAAAGCGTCAATAATGTACGCTTTCTATGCAAAAAAGGCCGCATATGCGGCCTTTTTATTCAGGAGTGCTATTTAAGCAATCAGGCTTTTCGATTAAACCACAACAACTTAACCATTGCCGGAAGGAGAATAATCGCGGCTAACATGTTCACTAGGAACATAAACGTCAACATTATCCCCATATCCATCTGGAACTTCAGCGCGGAGAACACCCAGGTGCTGACCCCGACCGCCAGAGTGATGCCGGTAAAGACCACCGCGTTACCGCGATCGCACAGGGCCTTGAGGTAGGCTTCCTGTACCGAGTGACCGCTGCGCAACATTGAGGACATGCTCGACAGGATATAGATGCCATAATCCACCCCGATGCCGACACCCAGGGCAATCACCGGCAAGGTGCTCACCGTCAGGCCAATCTCCAGCATGCTCATCAGCGCCTGGGCCAGAGTCGACACCAGGTACAGAGGCACAATCACCGAAATGGTGGCGCGAATGGAGCGGAAGCTCATCAGGCAGAGCAGGAATACCGCACTGTAGACGTAGAGCATCATTGGACCCTGAGCCTTTTCCACCGCCTCGTTGGTGGCCGCCATCACCCCAACGGGACCGGAGGCCAGCCGGAACTTCAGCTCGTCGGTGTCGTACTCTCCCTGCAACCTCTTGACCTCGTCCACCACGGTGTTAATGGTCACCGCCTTGTGATCTTTGAGGAACAGGTACACCGGCATCACCGAACAGTCGTTGTTGAGCAGGCCGGTCGACGTGGGGATCTGCGCCACGGACTGCACCAGGGTGGCCGTGGTACGAGGCAGTACCCGCCATCTCGGGTTGCCCTCGTTAAAGCCACCGTTGACCACCTTGGCTACAGAGGCCAGGCTGGCGGCGGACTCTACACCGGGGACGTTTTCCATCTGCCACTGGAAGCGGTCGATGCGCTCCAATACATGGTGGTAGGTACAGGCTTCGGGGAAACCTTCGACAATCACCGTCAACACGTCCGTGGTGATGGTGAAGTTGTCGGTAATGAACGCCGTATCCAGGTTGTAGCGGCTGTCCGATTTCAGTGCCGGCGCACCGGCATGCAGATCGCCAATCTTCATCTCCTGGGACTTTTCATAACCCACCAGGTAGGCAAGGCCGGCAATCACTACGATCACCAGAGCCCAGGGCTTGGACGCAAACACCGAGATCGCCTTCCAGACCGGCGACACCTTGGCGTGCTCTTGCCTGACCCTGTCCAGATAGCGTTCACCAAAGTTCACGTAGGAGAGCAGGATCGGCAGCAGCACCAGGTTGGTCAGAATGATCACCGCCACACCCAAAGAAGCGGTAATGGCCAGTTCTCGGATGATGCCGATGTCGATGGAGAGCAGGGTCAGAAAACCGATGGTGTCAGACAGCAGGGCCACACCACCGGGCACCAGCAGGCTGCGAAATGCCAACTGAGCTGCGCCCTTGGCGCTCTGCCCTTCCGCCACCTTATGACCCACGGCGTTGATCATCTGCACCCCATGACTCACGCCGATGGCGAACACCAGAAAGGGCACCAGAATCGACATGGGATCCAGGCCAAAGCCAAGCACCGTCAAGCCGCCGAGCTGCCAGACTACAGCCACCAGGGAGCAGAACAAAGGCAGTATCGTCAGCTTGAGGCAGTGACAGAAGTAGTACACCATCAGCGCGGTGATCACCAAAGCCACGGCAAAGAAGCCCACCACGCCGGCGGCGCCTTCGGCCACATCCCCGGCCATCTTGGCAAAGCCAATGATGTGCACCTCGATGGTGTCATCCTGGTACTTCTCTCGAAGTTCCTGCTCCAGAGTCTCAGCCAGGGCGAGCACATCCAGGGGTTTGGTCATATCACTGCGACCTTCCGCCTGAGCCTGGGCCCGCTCCTCTTCGTTGAGTGAGATCCTGTCCATCAGCTGGGCACTGACCATGGCGGCGCTGAAGTCATCGGCCACCAGCCGGCCTACGGCGCCCGCCTTCTCGATGTTGGCACGGACAATGGCCAGCCCCTCCTCCGTGGGACGGAAATCGGCGGGTATCACCGGTCCGCCCTGGAAGCCGTCCTCCACCACTTCGGTAAATCGGGTCGACGGCGAATAGAGGGATTTAACCTGGCTGCGATTTACCCCTTCGATGAAGAACAGCTGATCGTGAATCTCACGCAGCACTTCGAAGAATTTAGGGTTAAAGATGTTTCCACTGGAGTCCTCCACCGCCACCATGATGCTGTTGGCCCCGCCAAACTGCTCACGATGCTTGAGGTAAGTCTCCATGTAGGGGTGATTTAGGGGAATATTTTTGGTGAAAGCCGCGTCCATCTTTAGCTGACCAGCACTGTAGCCTAAAGCGACAGTAGCCAGCACGAAAAAGATAAGAACGGTCTTTCTGCTGCGGAACAGCACCTGCTCAACCCAGTTCACCATCCTTGTGGTCATAACAACTCCTTACTTCTCAATGGTGAATGGTTGAACGCCGTGACTGCCGGCCAACCACAGGTTGCCCTCACCGTTTTCGACGAGATCAACCAGGTCCTGCCCCTTGGCTACGCGCACCAGGGTAAAGTCAGATTCTCCAGGTTTTCGATAGGCAAGGTCGCCGCCATTGGCCACCATCACCAAGGTGCCATCGGACAAACGCCGGATGCTGTTAAAGGTGCCTTTGGTGCCCATATCAAGAGGCGTCCAGTTCTCCCCCTGATCGCGGCTTTCGAAGGCGTTGCCACGAAGGCCGACCGCCACCCAGCGCCCATCGGCGTCCATGGCCATATCGGACAGGGAGCCAAAATAGATCTCGGGAAGTCGTTGCCAGGTGCGACCATAATCGCTGGAGCGCGCCATCAGGCCCATTTCGCCCACGGCAAACAGGTCACCCCCGGGCAGAGGCAAGATGCGATTGATGTGAGGCAGCATGGCCGCGCGTTCCGCCAGATAGTCTTCCTCACTGTCGGCCCGAATCTCCTCGAGGTAGAGGCGGTCGTCCTCAATCAGCAGACTATCAAGGTATTCAAACTGCCAGGACTTGCCGCCATCCCGGGTTCTGAACAACTGGCCATAGGCTCCAACGGTGACCCCTTCCCTCTCATTCTGAAAATGGATATCCAACAGGGGCACTTCCAGATCCGGGCGCCATTGTTGCAGGCTCCAACTCTGACCACCGTCGACGGTGTGAAGTATCGCGGCATCATGGCCAACCGCCCACCCCAGCTGATCATTCAGCATGAACACTCGAGTCAACAGAGTGCTTACCGGCGCTTTGGCCTGCTGCCACCCCTCATTACCGCTTGTCTTGAACAGGATCTGGCCCCGACTGCCCACGGCCACCAGAGAGTTCCCCGCCGGGGAGAGGCTCATCATGGGACTGGTTTGGGCTTTAGGGGCTTGGATCGCCGCCTGGGAAGTGGGAGCCGGTGGCTCCGCCATGGCGTGACCACCCATCAGGGCAAGCGGAATCAACATCAATAACCGCATAATGGTATCCATACCGGGGGCAGTCTCCTGCCCCCTTATTGTAGTTTTAAGATTTAGCGTCGACCGCTGCGACGCAGTGCGTTAGTGGTGAACTCCTTCTTAACGCTGAACTCCTCTTCGAAGCTGGCTACGCCATCTTCATTATCCAGGCCCATCGCCAGGTAACGGCGCGAGCTCAGATCGTAGAACACCTCCAGAGTGGTCCACAGAGTGGGCAGGTCATAGTAGTTCACCGCATGGGCCATACCGACACGATAGAGCTGATCACGCTTATCGTAGAGGTCCACCAGGCTCACTTGCCAGCTGTCCTCATCCAGGTAGAAGGTACGGGTCTTGTACAGGTGGCTGATGCCATCTTTGAGGGTCGCTTCCACTTCCCACACCCGGTGCTTCTCCCAGCGAACCAGATCCATGTTGATGTGACCAGGCTTGAGGATGTCCTTGTACTTCACATCCGCCCCGTGCAACTTGTAGTTGTTGTAGGGGATCAGGATCTCCTTCTTACCCTTGAGTTCCCAGTTGTAACGGGAGGGAGAGCCATTATACATGTCGAAGTCATCGGTGGTCCGCATGCCATCGGACGCCGTTCCCGGAGTATCGAACGCCACATTGGGGGCACGACGTACCCGGCGCTGGCCTGTGTTGTAGGTCCAGGCCTTACGGGGCTCCTTCTCCTGATCCATGGTCTCGTGAACCAGCAGAGCGGTACCTGCCAGGCGAGCCGGAGAGGTTACCACCTGCTTGAAGTAGAACAGCAGGTTGTCTTTCTGCAGCTGATCCGCGTTGGCATCAGGGCGGGAGTAGAGGAACTTGATCTTCTCATCGGTCTTCACCAGGGTGTAGCTGCCGCTGGCGGTGGGGGCTGCCTGGCCCCGCAGGATCTGGGCGTCGGCACCACGATAACGAAGGATGTGGTTCCAGATCGCTTCCAGGCCATTTTGAGGCATGGGGAACGGCACACCGATGGCGGCGTTCTTCAGGCCGTTACCACCGGCCACCAATTCGGCGGTGGTGGCGTTGGCAACGGAAGCGTCATAGATGAATTGCGGATAGGACGCACTGCGATGAGACGGATAAACGGTCATCTTGAAGGTGTCCGGATACATCTCGAACATCTTCTTCACCCCGGGTGTCAGCAGCGCACCATACTCGCCCATGTTCTGGGCAGTAACGGTATAGAGCGCCTGATCACCGGCATAGGGATCGACGTGGAAGTCACCGGGCTTATACCCGGCGGGTGCCTCGGTGATGCCGCCGGTCCAGGCAGGAATGGATCCATCCTGGTTGCCGGCCTTCTCAGCACCGACGGGCGTCAGGGTGTCGCCCAGGGCCTTGGCCTGTTCCGGGGTCACCTTGGCCATGGCGCCAAAGCTGCAGCTCAGGGCCAGCATGGCCGCGAAAAGTGGTTTAACTTGCATTACTCCTCTCCCCTCTTAGATTGAGAACTTCAGGTTAAAGGAGACAAAATCTTTGTCGTCCATAGAGTTGGTGGAACCCTTTCCATCCCAGAAAGCGTTGTATGCCAGGTCAGCTGACCAACGGCTCTGATAGTCGAAGGAGAAAGTCAAAGAAGCAGACTTACGATCTTCGACGAACAGGAACAGTGGATCCGGCGTGGTACCGCTCACATCGTGTGAGAACACCACTCGTGGAGACATGTTCCAGCCAAAGGCTACGTTGGAGTAGTCCCACTTGGCCACCAGACGATAGCCCCAGGCGTTGTCTGTGGGGAACGCGTCCTCTTCCGGACCGTTGTGCAGAATATCCAGCACCGCCAGGTTATCTTCACGTCCTTCCGCGCCGGCACGCTCAGTACCAGGTCCGTTCATCCTCAACACCGCAGAATCGGGCATGTCGTGCAGCCAGACACCGCCGACTTCGGCCAGCATCAGAAAGTTGTCTGCGCCCATGCTGGGGCCGAAGATGTGTGTCAGGGTGACCTGCGCCTGGGTGCTGTCGGTCAGCACATAACCGGGTGCATACTCTCCTGGTCCCACCTTGGTGCCATCCGGCTTCACGTACTGAGACAGGTTTTCGAAGATGGCGAAAGCTTCGGGATCTGCGTTGTACAACTGTTCCGGCATGGCGGCGAACAGCAGCTCTACGTCATCGATCTGCAGAGGCTCATCCTGACGGTAGGCAATTTCACCGGCTACCGAGGTATCACCCACTGTGGTGTTAAAAGAAACGCCGTACAGCTTGATGTCTTCCGGATACTCAAGGGTCGCCTTGGAGAAGGAGTTGAGCTGCAGAAGATCATTACGAGATACCTCGCCGTTCAGACCAGCCAGAGTGGCCAAGTCTGCCCCAACGGCCTCGGCGCCGAAGTTGGCGGTTTGGCCGCTGATCAGCGGACGACGGCTGTGGTAGTTCATGTAGTAGAAGCCAAACTCGGTGTCATTGAGCTCAGGGGCAAAGTAGCCCAGCTTGATACCGTACTGACCCTGGTCGTCGGGTTCCTGCTCGTAGTTGATCAGGGTGACCTTGGTTGGGTAGGCAATGGCGGCGGAACCCAGCGCGGCCAGAGCCGCAGGGCCACCGGCTTCGACGGTTTGCGCCGCAACCGAGCTCAGCTGCGCATACTGCTCAAGCACCCAGTCCAGAGTATTGTCCGGGTTGGAGGTGAAACCCAGTTGGGCGTTGTTCACGTAACCGCCCGCTCCGGCAAAGTCGTTGCTGGAGAAGTAGGTGCCGGTTACCGGCAGACGGGTCTGTTCCCAGCGGTACTGGTAGAAGGCTTCCACGTTGAGGTTTTCGGTCAGGCCCAGGGAGGCCCACACCATGCCAACGGGAATAAAGGCTTCTTTAAGTTCGGCACCCGGCGCCTGCAGTCGGGCAAGGTCAACGGGGTTGATGGAGTTGATGCCGTGGGCAATCAGGGTGCTCTCACCCCAGCTGACCACCTGTTCACCGATTCGAATGGAGAGGGGCATGTCGCCCAGATCCCAATCGGCAAAGAAGTAAGCATCGAGCAGACGGATGTCAGAGCAGGCATACTCTGCCGCCTTGGAGTCTTCACATACGTCGTACTTTGCGCCGGACACCGGGTTGCGGTAGTCGAAGTCCGAATCTTCGAGTCGCTTGTCATAGAAGTACATGCCACGGATGAACACACCCATGTTGTCGTACACCAGTTCCAGTTCGTGCAGACCTTTGAACACCTCAGTGAAAGTGTCGCCATTGTCGTAAAGCAGGTTGCCCAGATCCTGGTTGGCAGAGTAGGAACCCGGCAGGGCGAACAGCTGATCGCCGCCGTAGACTTCATTGAAGCCTCCGCCAGCGAAATCAAACCCGTAGCCAGTCCAGTCCAGACCTGGCTGACTGGATTTGGCAACCTTACCATAGTCACGGTCCTCGACTCGCCAGGCCGCACCTACTGTCCAGGTGGAGTCAAAGCTCCCCTCTATCTCTCCCCAATTAAAGGTAACTGCTGAGGCCGGAGCAGCTAACACCGTACAGATGCTGGCTGCCAGCGCGGAGCGGCGAAAAACCTTAGCGCCTTGTCTCATTGTCGCGGTTCTCCCATCCCTGAATTTATAGTTTTGTTGTGCGCCGTCACTGTAACGGCACATTAACCCCATTGTTACAACAACGGCGGTGAGGGAGCAACCTTTTTAGATGAGAGAATCCGTTGAATTTTTAGGAGCTTAAGTAAAGTTTTCCAGTAAACAAGGAGGGTAAATTTGATTCATGTCACACATTTGCATTCCGCAGATGCGTAAACCATTGAATTCATCAGGCTTTATGAGGAAATGTTGGGCAAGTTAGAATTACAACAAGCGTTTGAAGTTATTGCTCTATTAATCAATTGTTACGCAAGTCGTTGCAAATTCAGGAATTGGCCCTCGTTATCCAGGGTCAGTTGAAAACGACCATGGATGCCTCGAGCCGAGAGGAAGGGGCGCAGATATCTGGGGTGCAGGTGGATCACCCTGCCCTGCAAACATCGTACGATTACCACCTGGGCCTGACCCTGGTAATAGCGCTGCATCTGTTGCCAACCTATGGCCAGATCAAAGACGTAATCCATAAAAAACGGGCGACCGTTACCGGCCGCCCTCCTCGACTCAGCTCAGGCTCTTGCTGACTTTTTCATACAGGTCCTTGGAGAGATCCTCCAGTGCCATCAGCTGCTCCAGACATTGACGCATCTGCTGCTGGCGCTGTGGTGTATGTTGCTTAAAGCCAATCAGCGGGGTGATGATGCGTGCCGCACACTGGGGGTTGATGCCGTTCAGCTTGGTCAGTTGTTCGGTGAGGAAACGATAGCCGGCACCGGAGTCATGGTGGAATGCCTTGGGGTTGCCATCGGCGAAGGCACCCACCAGGGCGCGGACCCGGTTGGGGTTGCTGATGTCGAACGCGGGGTGCGTCATCGCCTCGGTCATCTCCTCAAGCAGCGGCGCCACCTCCATGGGGGTGGTGGCCAACTGGCTGAAGTACTTGTCCATGACCAGAGGATCATGGCGCCATTTGGCCTCAAACGCGCTCATCATCTGCTGGCGCTGGGGCAGCAGCCCCTGATTGGCGGCACGCAGCGCCCCCAGGGTGTCGGTCATATTGGTGGCCTGCTCATACTGAGCCAGCACCAATTCAGACTCTCCGCAAAGAGCCATAAACTCCAGCAGCAGATTCTTCAGGGCACGATGAGGGGCATCGTTCGCCGCAACGCAGCGCCGATAAGCCTCTGCCATCTGGGTCGCCAGGGCGCATCCCAGGGTCTGTTGCAACTGACGGCGTGCCTGATACAGGGCCACCACGTCGCAGCCACTGCGCATCTCCATCAGGGTGGAGACGGAGGGCAGAGTCAACATTTGAGACACCAGGGCGGCGTCCAGGCTGCCATCGGCCAGGATCTGGCCAAAGGCCTGTACCAGGGCGCCGCTGTCAAGGCGGTCGCCGTCCAAGGTGGCGAGTACCGCACTGGCCAGGATCCCCTGGGCCGCATCCCAGCGCGCTACCGCGTTGTTGGCGTAGCTCATCAGGTGAATGCGCTCGGCTTCGCTCTGGGAGAAGCTCAGTTTCACCGGAGCAGAGAACTCCTGCAGCAGGGAGGCCACCGGCTTAGCCTTCACATCATCAAAGGTCAGGGTCGCCTTCTCCTCGGTCAGGCTGTAGAGGCCGTCGAAAGGCTGACAACCCAGATTCAGTTTCAGGGCCTGCCCCGAAGCGTTAAGCAACTCCAGTCTTACCGGCAGGTGCAGCGGCAACTTCTCAGCCTGATCGGCGGTTGCCGGAGTGTGCTGGCTCAGATGCAGTTGGTACTGGCCGGTTTCGGCATCAAACTCCTCCTCCACGGTCAGTACCGGGGTACCGGACTGGCTGTACCAGCGACGGAACAGAGTCAGATCCACCCCGCTGGCATCTTCCATCGCCTGGACAAAGTCGTCACAGGTGACCGCCTGACCGTCATGTCGCTCCACATAGAGAGCCATCCCCTTCTGGAAGCCCTGCTCGCCCAACAGGGTGTGCATCATGCGGATGATCTCGGCGCCCTTGTCGTACACGGTCACCGTGTAGAAGTTGTTCATCTCGATCACCTTATCAGGGCGGATCGGATGGGCCATTGGGCCGGCGTCTTCGGCAAACTGAATACCGCGAATTACCTTAACCGCTTCGATGCGATGCACCGCCCGGCTGCCCAGATCCGAAGAGAACTCCTGATCCCGGAACACGGTCAGCCCCTCTTTCAGGCTCAGTTGGAACCAATCGCGGCAGGTGATGCGGTTACCGGTCCAGTTGTGGAAATACTCGTGGCCGATGATTGATTCGATGCGGTCGAACTCGGCATCGGTGGCGCTGTCGCTGTCTGCCAACACGCATTTGGAGTTAAAGACATTAAGCCCCTTGTTCTCCATGGCGCCCATGTTGAAGAAATCCACCGCCACCACCATATAGATGTCGAGGTCATATTCCAGGTTGAACCTTTGCTCATCCCACTTCATCGCCCGCTTCAGGCTGGCTATGGCGTGATGGCCGCGCTCTTTCTGGCCTTTGTCCACAAACAGCTGCAGGGCAACCTCACGGCCGCTGGCCGTGGTGAAACTGTCTTCCAGCAGATCGAAGTCGCCGGCCACCAGGGCAAACAGGTAGCTGGGCTTGGGGTAAGGATCGACCCAGGTTGCAAAGTGGCGGCCGCCGTCCAGATCGCCGCTGTCCACCTTGTTGCCGTTGGCCAACAGGTAGGGATAAGCCGCCTTGTCTGCCTCGATGCGAGTGGTGTAGCGAGCCAGCACATCCGGCCGGTCCAAGAAGTAGGTAATGCGCCTGAATCCTTCCGCCTCACACTGGGTGCAGAAGGTGCCTTCCGACTTGTACAAGCCTTCCAGGGCGGTGTTGTTGGCCGGGTCAATACGGGTTACCAGAGTCAGAACCGCGTTATCCCTGTCCATTGGCAACACCAGAGTGCCCTCCTCCATGCGGTATTCATCGGCTGCCAGGGCAACTTCATCGATGGACACGGAGACCAACTCAAGCTCATCCCCCACCAGCGTCAACTCGGTGGCACCGGCCTGAGCGCGACGGATGGCACTCTGGGCAATCACCAGGGTGGCATGATCTTCCAGCTGAAAGGTCAGGTGGAGGGTGTCAATCTGGAAGGGGCTGGCCTGATAATCTAGGCGGTGGCGGGCTGTCGGCTGCGACATGGTTCTCCTCCTGGGAACTGGCCGGGCGGATGTCGCCACCGAATCCATGTCGGTGATCGCCCGGATATAGAGTAATGCGGCATTATAACAACAAAACGCGCCGCTCCAGTTGGCAGCGGCGCGTTTGCTGTAGATTTGCTCAGCGTTCGGCTGAAACCTCTACAGATCGAGGACCCCAATCAGGTTGAGGAATACCAGCATGATGGCCACAGGCGCGATGTATCTCAGGCAGGTCTGCCACAAGAGGTAGAGTGCTGGCTCAGTGTCCAGCATTTTCCGGCTGATCTCCTCCTTCACTGCCCAGGCGGTGAATACCGAGATGATCAACCCTCCCAGAGGCAGCATGATGTTGGCGGTAATGTAATCCAGCAGATCAAAATAGCTCATCTTGATGTCACCCCAGAGGGAGACCACGCTCCACTCGGCACCGGTGAGGGAGAACACCGTTAGCAGACTCACCAGCCAGATGGCGAACCCAGCCAGAGCCGCTGCCTGCCAGCGTAGCAGACCGCGGTGCTCCACCAGCCAGGCCACGCTGGACTCGATCAGGGCAATGGAGGAGGTAAAGGCTGCCACCACCACCATCAGGAAAAAGCTGCCGCCGAACAACGACCCCAGGGGCATCTGTCCGAAGGCGATGGGCAGACTCTGGAAGATAAGCCCCGGCCCCGCCCCGGCGGGCAACCCGTTGGCGAAGACCACCGGGAAGATAGCCAGGCCGGCCATCAACGCCACCAGGGTATCCATCAGGGCAATATAAACCGAGGTTTTTACCAGGGAGGTGCCCTCGGGCAGATAGGCGCCGTACATGATCATGATTCCCGACGCCAGAGACAGGGTAAAGAAGCTGTGCCCCAGGGCGATCAACACCCCGTTCCAGCTCAACTTGGAGAAATCCGGCTCGAACATGAACCGCACCGCCTGGGCGAACTCGCCGGTATTGGCGGCATAGAGCACCATGATGGTCAGCAGCACGAAGAGAATGGGCATCATATAGTTGACCGCCTTCTCCAGCCCCTTCTGGACCCCCTTGCCCACCACGATGCTGGTGCCCAGCACAATCACCCCACTCCAGCCGAGCAGCGGATAGGGGCTGGCATTGAGGTTGGAAAACAGCTGGCCTATCTCATCGGCACTGCGGCCGGTAAAACTGCCGGTGAACCCGTACCAGGTGTAGGCCACCGCCCAGCCGGCGATCACCACATAGAAGGAAAGAATCAGGAAACCGGCAATCACCCCACCCCAGCCAGTGACACGCCAGGCGCTGGAACGGCCAGAGTCCCTGGCCAGTTTGATCACCGACTTGGAGGGAGCAAGACGGCCATACTTACCTATCATCACTTCGGCCATCATCACCGGCACCCCGATGAGGGCGATGCACGCCAGATAGACCAAAACGAACGCACCGCCGCCGTTTTCACCCATGATGTAGGGAAACTTCCAGATATTACCCAGCCCGACTGCGGCGCCGGTGGCGGCCAGAATGTAGGTAAATCGGTTGGACCACCTTCCGTGATACTCAGACATCTTGTGACTCCCTCCACCGGTACCTCGCTGCATGGGCATGCATCCGGCTTATTTTGTTAATATATTGTTTATTTATTATAGCTTTACCATAGCTGGGGGTCGCTGACTAGGAGGGCGCGAGGTGGATTTTCAGGGGATAACCCTATTCAGCCAGCAAGTGGCCAGTGCCATCTTCTGTTTCAGTGACAGCCGGTGGCACGGCCATCGGAATGAGAGCGGGATCACAAACGATCCCTGCAGACGAAAAAAAGGCCGCTAAGCGGCCTTTACCAACCTTAATTCGGTCAGCTACCTCGGAAAAGGCGCAATCCAGCGTCGCCACCCGGCGGCAAGGAGCAACAGCCCTCCCAGGCCAAAGATCACCAGGCCCATGGCGCCGGACTGGGCTTCACCCTCAGCAAAGGATGCCCAGGACCAGCCAAAACAGAGGGCCAACAGCAGCGCCGATACCGCCAATACTCCCCTGGCCTGCCAGCCCAGATGATAGGAGAGCGCCAGCTTTCGATACCCCACTCCCGCTGCCACCGTCATCACCCCCAACAAATACCACTGCAATGCCATCATCTTAGACCTCCTTGTGCCAGAACAGTTTGTGTGCCTTGGCCACGTCCATATTGCCGTAGCCAAACAGGCTGTCCATCTCCCTCATAAAGGAGTGGATGGGCCCCCTGGTGAAGGTGTTGGACGCGTCAATCAGGCGGTGATGCCAGAAGTCCGGCTTGTTCCAGGGACAGGATTTAATGCAGTTGGTACAGGCCACGTTATTGTCCGCCCAGAACTTGTAGCATTTCTTCGCGTCGTTGTAGTACTTGAGTACCCCTTTCTGCCCATGCCAGGCCAGATCAGGGTTGTCCGCACCCTCGAAGGTGGGCTGGTAGCTGGGTTCGTCGTCGAAGGTGATCGCCTTGGATGGGCAACGATCCGCGCACAATTTGCAGTGGCGACAAAACTCCATAATGCCGAAGTTTCTGGGCTTGTCATACTCGACAAAATCCAGATCGGTCAGAACCGCTGAGATCCGCACCCTGGGGCCCAGTCCGGGGGCGACCAAAGCGCCGTTTCGAGCTCCCTCCCCCAGCCCGGCCATAATGCCGTACGCCACCTTGTTGATGGAATCGTTGTGAGAGGCCACGGCCTGGTACCCCAGTCGCCGTATGAAATCGGCCAGAGAGCCGGCAACCAGGGCCATGTCGGTATACGCCTTATTCACCGCTCCCACGGAGGTGGCCGCCGGAGAGGTGCGGATGCCGTCGTAATCCATCTCATGCAACATGACGATGACGGTCTTGGGCTTGAAAGGGTACTCCTCCCAGGACACCTCTTTCGATTCCATGATGTTGTACATGGGCTCGTAGTTCCAGCGGGGATCGTTGTAGGTAATGCCGACCCGTGTCGCGCCAAACAGCGACGCAGCCCGCTTGATGCGCGTGGCGGCATCCTGTCTGGAGCTGAATTTCCACTGCACCGGTGCGAGATTCTTCTGTTGCCACCCACAGATGCCAGGAGCATCAGGTTGACCGAACTTCGCCATCTTGCCCAGATACTCCAGAGGGTGTGAGGCGGCACAGAACAGCGCCCAGTCGATCTGTTGGTAGCCCGGTTTGCTGTCATCCCACTGCTCCGGCGGACGAGTGTAGTCTGAGGCGGCAAACATGCCGTCGCGAAAGGACCAACCGGGTTCGCCAATCAGCTCGGCAAATGCCGTGTCCCGCTCAGGAAACTGGGCCCAGTTTTTCTCTGATCCCCCTTGGGAAAAGATCCAGTTTCGCTGGCTGAACGGTTTGAGTAACGCCTCATCCACGGGCATGGGAAAGCCGCCATCAAAAGGTACGCCCTGTATACGGCCACCCACCCAGGCAGCAGCGCCCCCGGTTGCGGCCAGGCCAGCTGCGACGGCACTTAACTTGAACAGCTTACGTCGCCCAAGGTCCTCCGGGGTATCGGACTGGTTATGATTTGGTTTGGATGTCATTGAATTACCTCTGCATCATCATCTCGGTAATTCAGAATTATATTTTTGAAATTTATCTGTTTTTAGATGGCCCAATCGAAACCGCTCATGCCCCTGGTGCATCAAGGTGACGAAAGTAATCGGTAAGCTCGTCAAGAAACACGCTGACCTTGGGGGCCAACAGCCGCCGGGTGGGATAGATGCCGTGTAAGGTCAACCTGGTGCCATGCCCACCGCCGAACAGCCTGACCAGCCGCTGGTCAACATCCATGCGACTCACCAGTTCCTCTGGACACCAGATCACCCCTGCCCCGTTCAAGGCCCAATCCAGCGCAGGAGAGAAGGTTTCGAAGCTGGCAAAGGGGTTTATCAGCATGGAGCGGGGTTGACCCTCTTCACTCCACTGCCACTCTCCTCGTTGCCAGAACTGATTTCTAACGAAGAGGCAGGGGTGCTGGGTTAACTGCTGCGGGTGATCAATGGGGCCCTTGGCCGCCAGATAATCGCGGCTGGCAAAGAAGTCGAGAGTAAACCCCTTGATTGGGCGAGCAATCACTTTACGGTCTGCGGGAAGAAATGCGTGGATCATCAGATCCATCTCTACCGACTCTATGCCATCCACCAGCAGTCGACCTGGCGAAAGGTTATGAAAATCCAATTGGATTTTTGGATACTTTTCTAAAAATCGTCTGAAGAAACCGCTCTCCAGTATCTGTAACACCCATTGGGGCATCCCCACGGACAGCTCCCCCGCCGGCTCCTCCTGAAGTCGACGGACAAAGCTCATGGCATTTTCGAAGTCGCTGCTCAGCCTGCGGCTATGACTCAGAAAACCGACGCCCATTTCGGTCAGGGTAACCGAATGGGTGGTGCGCTCGAAAAGCCGCAAGTTGAGACTCTCCTCCAGTCGACGTATGCGCCGGCTTGCCGTAGGTTGACTGATCCCCAGTTGCTTGGCTGCGGCGCTGAAGCTGCCATGTTTGGCCACAAGGTTAAACAGGGTCAGTTCATCCAGGCGCAGCTGGCTCGCCAACTGCTCCACATTACACTCCTGCTGAGGGGGGCGTCTTGCCATGTCAGGCTCCGTTGATAATTAACAGTGACCCGTTCTAACCGGTTTCCCCTGACATTGGTGTGAGCTGGCTCTGGCTGTTGTCCCATACTAGGAGTTACTGAAAAGCCTGGCAGCCATCCATAAAAAAGGGCTGTGTCCTAAGTAACTGTTGAACCCCACCCAACAGCTTCGAACAGACACTGCTCAGAGCTGGGCCGG
>NZ_JBLXDO010000030.1:0-41527 GCF_048263965.1 Ferrimonas sp.
ACCATCAGCATCGATGGCACCGAGATCGCCGGTCAGCCGGAGCGTGGCGGCGGCATCAACCCCAACCCCTTCAACGTGGTCGACCCCACCCGTAAGGGTGCCAGCCTCTATCGGGATCGCACCTTCGGCTCAACCTGCCGTCATGGTGTCCCTGTGGGCATTCGCAAAGTCTAAGGAGATGGGCTTGAACAGGGACGTTCAACTCTCATAGAAAAAATCCGGAGATTGTCTCCGGATTTTAAGGTCAAAAAGAGAATCAAAGTTCGAAAATATATCTAGATTTAAAATAGAAAAGCATTATGAAAAACCACCTCTACACCCACACTCATTCACCATTCATTTACTCTCACCAAGCTATTTTAAATACAAAGAGTTTAATGATTTAAACCAGGGAGACATCACCCGACCTGGCATGTTAATTCGCACTAGCCATTAAAAGGATTTGCAAATTGAAACTGCGTAACTTGGACTATCAATCCCTAGCGGTTTTTTATCACCTTCACATACACTTGAGCGCAGGAAAGGTTGCGAAAATCATGGGGGTAAGTAACTCATCGGTGAGCAGGCACCTCAATCTTCTAAGAAGAGACTTTAACGACGAACTGTTCCTTCGAAGATTTGGGAAGTTCGAGCCAACTCCAGTCGCAGATGAGTTGATGCCGCTAATCAGTACCATCTTGACCGACTATCAATATATGGAGTGTAAAATAAACAAAGTTTCCAGCAATGAAGAAAAAGCAAAGTTGGTTATCCATACGCCATCCTGGCTCAAGTACGATTTACTCAGAACATTGGAAAACGATTATCTTCACTCCGGGAACCTTATCGAATTTGATATTTACACCACCAGAGATGAAAGTATCAACAGCCTTCTAGAAGATGAAGCAGACATAGTTATAACTAATGCGATACCTGACAACAAGAAAATATCATTACATTCCCTAATGTTTCCGGACGAATACTACCTCATCGCTAAAGAAGGTCACGAAGCATTTAATAGCAAACACGATTCAATTACTCACGGTGGCCTGAGATATATTTATATGTCATTGTCTTCTTTTGACTCATCGTTAACAAGAGTTAGTCGTACCTCACTGGAGATCTTCAATGAACCCGATGCAATGTATGCTATTAACCTAATTGAGCGGAGAAACTACGCACTAATTACTCAAAACATTTATGTAGCAAGTTACCTCGCGAAGTTTTTTAAGGTCAAAGTGTCAACAAGTGATGCCATCCCTAATAATAAACCTTGTCATTCTAAAAACGAAGACTACTACATCTGTACCAACAAACTCCGAAGGGACGAACAAGTTATCAGCTTGACAAACAAGCTCCGAGAATCACTGAATATCAATTATCAATCCCTCAGAGATAAGCTCATACGAAACTAGAACAGGCAATCCAAATATTAATAATATACAGACACCATTATTAGACTCAACCTTGGCACACCCCTGAGCAGTTATTAGTCAGGGGTGATTTCTCACAACTCACTTACAAAGTACTCAACTTTGCACGCTTATGGAGCCATTAGTAATTGCACACCACCATCAAGAAAGCGTACATTTATTTCATTTTCTAACAAACCGCTTCAATAAAATCAATTTTTCGAAATCAAAAAAGTCCAACCAATCAATCAAAAACAAGAGAGTAACAAGAGTCAATGTTATAAATATCACAAATCACTCATGCTTCAGATGAAATATCCACGCCCCGCAATTACCGTTATATCAAACTTGCCCTTAGCCGGACCCGAGGCCGGAAAGCGCGAGTGATATCTAGCCTAAAGGCTCACACGCCGTGCCTTAGTCAGTTTACAACTACAAATTTCCGCTGGGAATAATGAGGAAAAAGATGAAGAAGATAATTGTACTCACTCTCCCCTTAGTAAGCCTTCAAGTTTCAGCTCAGGATATCTATTTCTCTGGTTATATGATGGGAGTGAGCAACTACTTGTGGCGAGGACAAAGCCTCAGCATGGACGAACCCTCCTGGCAATCCAGCCTCACTGTATCCCATGAGCTGGGACTATACGCCGGAGTATCTTACGAAACCTATCGTTATGATGATGGTATGGGTGGAGAGGTGAAAGACTATGAAACCGACTATTACGTAGGATATTACCAATCCGTATCAGATGAACTTGGTATCGGCATCAGTGCACTCAGATACACCTACGGTGATGGCGGCGACACTCAAGAGTATACGCTGACCGTCGACTACAACAGCACAAACGCCACGGTCAATTACGATGAAGATTACAAGGCTTGGTATGGAGAGATCAATCAAAGCTTTGCAATACTCAGTGACGCCACAATGGTCTTGCATGCTGGACTGTTTTGGGACTCCGAGTCTTATGGGTACGAAAACAGCGAATTCTATGATGTGGCAGTCAGGTTTAACTATCCAATTCTCGAAAACCTTGAGCTCATGCTAGAAGCCAGCTATCAAGAATTTGAAGATGACAACTACCTCTTTGGTTTTTCCTACAATTTCTAACTTCAAACAAGTAACGGGGCAATGCCCCGTTACAGTTTCCCCAGTAGGCGACAAGGCTGCCTGTTAGCCCCACCCAATCTAATTCTGCTTCATCCACTTCAGCCACTGAACTGATCCCTGACCTCCAGGATCTGAGGCAGGCACTGATGGAAGATGTCCACCAGAGCCGGATCAAAATGGATATTGGAGTGCTGGTCGATGAAGGCGACCGCGTCCTCCACGCTCCAGGCCGGTTTGTAGGGGCGCTCCGAGGTCAGGGCATCGAACACATCGGCGATGGCCACGATGCGCGCCGACAGCGGGATCTCCCCGCCCTTAAGCCCTTTGGGGTAGCCGGTGCCATCCCACTTCTCATGGTGAGCCAGGGCGATGTCCCTGGCCATGTTCAGCAGCTCGGAATCGTGGCCGCTGAGGATGTCGGCACCATACTCAGAGTGGCGCTTCATCTCCACCCACTCCTCTCCCTCGAGCCGGCCCGGCTTTTTCAGGATGGCGTCGACAATGCCGATCTTGCCAATGTCATGCATGGGGGAGGCATTAAACAGCAGGTCTATCCACTCATCGCTCACATCCAGTTGCTGGGCAATCAGCTTGGAGTAGTAGCTCATGCGGATAACGTGCATGCCGGTTTCATTGTCTTTATATTCCGCCGCCCGCCCCAGGGTCTGGATCACCTTCAGGCGGGTATGGGCCAGCTCTTCGGTCTTCTGTGCCACCTGACGGGCCAGTTCCCGGTTCTGATCGGACAGGGCGAGGTGGGTTTTGACCCTGGCCTTCACCAGGGTGGGGTTGATCGGCTTGGTGATGTAATCCACGGCGCCGATGTTCAGGCCGCGGGTCTCATCCTCCACTGCGATCTTGGCGGTCACGAAGATCACCGGAATGTAGGCGGTGGTGGGGTCCGCTTTGAGGCGCTCGCACACCTCATAGCCGTCCATCTCCGGCATCATCACATCCAGCAGGATCATGTCGGGACGGGGCTGCCTGGAGGCGATTTCCAAGGCCCTGGCACCTGAGGTGGCGGCCTTCACCTTGTAATCGTGGCGCAACACGCTGCTCAGCAAGTTGATGTTCTCCGGGTTATCGTCCACCACCAAGATTGCCGCGTTTTGCACCTAGCCCTCCTTAAGGGTCCACCCCTGTGTTTCCGCCAGTTGATCAAGCAGAATCAGTGCCTGCTGGAAATCAAACTGCTCCACCGCCTGGGCGATCTTCCCAAGGCGCCGGCGAATCCCGGGTTCCCGTGCATGGGCCAGAAGTTCATCCAATAACTCTACCGCTTCGGTGTCATCGTCCAGCAGCAACTGCCGCAAAGACTCCAGTTGCTCAAGGCGGGCCTGGGGATCGCACTCCTTCATTGTAGTCGGCCCCTGCGCCTCCGGACCCAAATAACCCGCAATGGCAAGACGCACCGGCTGCAGCTGTTTCTCCACCTCCTCGGCCATCACCATCAGTTCTGCATCACTCCGGGGGATCTGGCAGGCACTCTCCAGGGCTTCTGCGGCCTGGTACACCTGATTGGCCCCCAGGTTACCCGCCACCCCCTTGAGGGTATGGGCCAGCCGGGTGGCATCCTGGTTGCCGGTTTTCAGCCTCAGGGCAAAGCTTTCGGCAAAGGCCAGGTGGTCGGCGGCGAAATGACGCAGCAGTTTATCAATCAACCCGTGGTTGCCCTGGGTGACCGCCATCAGGTGATCTACCTCGATGTGGGGCGACAAAACGTCCAGCTTCTGCAGGGGCGCCTCCTCCTTGAGCATCACCTCCGACTCTCCCTTGTGGACCCAGCGGGCCAGGGTGGCGAACATCTCCTCAACGTCGATGGGTTTGCCTATGTGGTCATTCATACCCACCTCACGAGCCCGGTCGATATCCCGACTCATCACATTGGCGGTCATGGCGATGATGGGCAACGCCTCCAGCCCCGGAATGGCCCGGATCGCCTGGGTGGCCTGATAGCCATCCATCACCGGCATCTGCACATCCATCAGCACAGCGTCAAACTCCTGCCCCCGGTTGACCCGATCTACCGCCTGCTGGCCGTCGCCGGCCACCTCGACCGTCAGGCCATTTTGCTCCAGCAGTTCCCTGGCCAGATCCTGGTTAAACTCATTGTCCTCCACCAGCAGCAGATGTGCCCCCTGCAGCTGGCTCAGGGAGCGTTTCATCATGCTGCGCTTGTCCAGTTTGCGATTGGTGCGCAGCACCGCTTCCCCCCGGGCTTCTCCTATGGCATCGAGCAGGGTCGAGGGGGTGATGGGTTTACTCAGCACCCCATGAAGCAGCTGACCGTTGTCCATCCCCTCCTGCATCGCCTCCTCGCGGCCATAGGCGGTCACCATGATCACCTTGGGCTCCTGATCCAGCTTGAAGTTGCGCATGGCGCGAAGACAGCCAAACCCGTCCAGGTCCGGCATCTTCCAGTCGATAAACAGCAGGTCATAACGGCCCGAGGGCAACATGGCCAGCCCTCGCTCACCCCCTTCGGCGCTGTCGGTTTGAATGCCGAAATTCTCCAGCATGCTCACCAGAATGGTCCGTGCAGAGGGGTTATCATCCACCACCAGCGCCTTGAGTTGAGAGAGCCGCTCCGCATCAAACTGGGTGCGGGGTTCGGCGTTCTCCTGCATCTCCACCCAGGCGGTGAAGTTGAAGGCGCTGCCCTCTCCAGGCTTACTCTCTACCCAGATCTCGCCTCCCATCAGCTCAGTCAGGGTCTTACTGATGGTCAGCCCCAGTCCGGTGCCGCCGTACTTGCGGGTGGTGGAGCTGTCCGCCTGGCTGAAGGCCCGGAACAGCCTCTGGCGCTGCTCCCGATTCATGCCGATGCCGGTGTCGCGCACGGTGAACAGCAGCTGAGTCCGATTGTTGTGGCGCTCCTGCAGGCGGATGGAGATAACGATCTCCCCCTTGTCGGTAAACTTGATGGCGTTGTTGCCCAGGTTTGTGAGAATCTGCCCCAGGCGCAGGGGATCGCCAATCAGGGCCTGGGGCACATCAGACTCCACATTGAACAGCAGCTCCAACCCCTTCTCCTCCGCCTTCAGCGCAATGAGGTTGCTCAAATTGCTCAGCACGTCATCCAGATAGAAGGGGGTCTGCTCCAGGGTCATCTTGCCCGCTTCAATCTTGGAGAAATCGAGGATGTCGTTGATGATCCCCAACAGCGCCTCGGCAGAGCGATGCACCTTGTCGATGAAGGAGCGCTGTTTGCGGTCCAAATTGGTCTCCAGGGCCAGGTAGGACATGCCGATGATGGCGTTCATCGGGGTGCGGATCTCGTGGCTCATGTTGGCCAGAAACTCGCTCTTGGCCTCGGACGCCTGCTCCGCTTCCTGCTTGGCCTGGGCCAGATCCCGGGCCATGGTTTTACGCTGGGTGATGTCGCTGAACACCACCACGGCTCCGACGATCTCCTCCTCCTTGACCACAGGGTGGGTGGCGTACTCGGCGGAGAAGCTCTGACCACTGCGCCTTTTCAGCAGCACATCGTCCAGCTGCTCCTTGGAACCACGGCTCAGGGTCAGCCCAAGGGGGCTGGGCCTTGGTGGCCCTTCCTGGGCGGGCTCCAGCATCAGAAGAGGCTCCAGGGCCCGGCCCACCATCGCCTCCTCCTGATACCCCAGCATCGACAGAGCCGCCGGATTGACGAAGTTGATCCGGCCCTCCACATCGGTGCCAATGATCCCCTGCCCCACGGAGCCCAGCAGCAGCCGCACCTTCTCTTCGGAGAGGGATAGCTCCAGAGTACGCTGGCGCACCCGCTTATCCAGAGACGCCTTGGCCCGTGACAGGCGGCGATTGGCGTTCTTACCCAGACTCAGGGTAAAGAGGATGGCCACCACGGCGAAAAACAGGGTCACGCCCAGCACTAGGGAGAGGGTGGACTTGAGCGTGGTGTAGGAGAGCATCGCTTCGGTCTCATCCATCTCGGTGGCCAGGCCAACCCCCAAAGACTCGCTCCATTTCCACACCCCCACCACGGGCACGCCGCGGTAGTCTCGGTAGGGTTCCAGTGAGGAACCACTCTGTGCCAGGGAGATGGACTGGGCCATCTTGGTCAATGGCCTCTGACCCGATTCAGGAATGAAGCCCTGGGTCAGATCCCCGCCGGGATCGCGCACTTCGATGGCCCGGATGCTGGGCACCCCGGATGGGATCTGTCCGGTCTTTACCAGCATCTCTTCGAAGCGACTGCTGGAGAGCAGCAGGCCTTTACGCTCCAGGGCATAGGTTTCCCCGGTCTCCCCGACCCGGCCGGCGCCAATGATGGCATTGAAATCCTTTTGAGGATCCAGCCGCTCCGCCAGTACGGCGATCACCTTGCCGTAACGGTTGAAGACCGGGATGGCCACAAACATGGTGAAGCCGTGATCGGCGATGTCAGACGGCAGCGGTGGGATGAACAGGCTTTGTCCGGCCAGCAGCTGAATAAACTCCCCCGGACGGGCAGCCGCAATCAGATTACGTTCACCGATGGCCATATCCCGGGCCGACGCCAGGGTGGTACCATCGGGAGCGATGACGAAGAAGCCCAGGTCGCCGAGTATGGAGTTGAGTGCGGCAAGTTCGTGGCGAAGGGCCTGCTGCTCATCGGAGTTCAGCAACAGCTGGGGGTGACGGGGGATCTGCAGCAGACTCTCCACCAGGGCGATAAAGTCCGGCTTTTGCGCCACCAGGGAGAGTGCCTGCTTGCGGCCCTCGACCATGGATTCCAGGCTTTCGAGCACCGACGAAGCGATCACCTCCATGGAGATCTGGTTACGCTCCTCCAGCACCCGCCGATTGTAATCCATCATCAACAGGCTCATGGCGATGACGAAGGTGACAAACACCGCCAGACCGGTGACCACCAGATAACTGAATCTGGGGCTGCCAAACTGCAGTTCGGCCCGTTCCGAGTGGGCAAAACGCTGCATCAGCTTACCCATAACAAACAGGGCGGTGATGATGGCCACCAACAAGGCGGTCAACCAACGCAGGCTCTCGTAGGTGGTGAACTCTGGCTCCACATCACTGGCCGCCGAGTGCAGCCAGCGTCCCATGATCGCCCGCTTCTCCTCGGCGCTGACCGAGTCCAGCCCCTTCTGCAGTATGGACGCCAGCTCAGGCGCACTCTTGCGGACCAACATCCGCAGTGGGATGTCTTCGAAGGCGTTTTGGGGCATCCCTTTCAGACCACCAATCAGGGAGGCATTGAGGGTGTGCTCCACCGCAACCTGAGCCTCGAAGGTGGCATCGGCCTCCCCGTTGAGCACCAGGTTTATCGCCTCAAGCAGGGTATCGGCGGGCACCAGCTCAATATCGGGAAAGGCTGCCGCCACCCGGTTCCAACTGGTGTAGCCCCGAATCAGGGCCAGGCGTTTGCCTCGAAGATCCTCGAAGCTGCTGATCTGGGTGTTGCTCGACTTTACGTAGAGAAACTCCTTCACCATAAAGTAGGAGTTGGTGAATATGCCGAAGGTTTCCCGCTCAGGCAGGTGGAACAGCGCCGGAATGATGTCCAGCTCCTCGTCCTTCACCCCTTGCAGAATAGCCAGCCAGGGCCTGGACTCGTAGCGAAACCTCAGCCCGGTTCGCTTGGCGATGATGTCGAGAAAACCGGCAGACAAGCCCCCGGCCTGGCCATTGGGTTGTTCAAAAACGATGGGAGGCCAGTCCTCCACCGCCACAGTCACCACCGGATTTTGCGCCAACCAGGCCCGCTCGGCCATGGTCAGGGCCACCCGCCCATTGGTTTCTGGCACCGCATACGCGGACGGCAGCCAGACAAGGAGAATCATCAGACAAAGTCGTACCATTACTTCCATGCCGGCCCTCAGCGGAATCGGTACAAGAGTGTCAGACTGGCACCGATAAGATCAGAGTCGTAGAACTCTACTCTCGCATCGGATTCAAAATAGAGCAATCCCAATCTAATGTCCCATTGATTCAATCCCATAGGTTTGTGCCAGAACAGGTTGGCACCGAAGCCGTACTCATCGGCATCCGGTGGCTCGTCGAAGACAGGATTGACCGCGTCATGGTCACGGTCGCCGTAGTAACCGGTCACCGCGGCGCTGTAGTTGGCGCCCTCATAGAGGTAGGTGATCTGCATCCCCTTGCTCTGCCCCTCATTGGCCTGACCATAGATACTGCGCTGGGTAAACAGCAGGGCGGGGATCAGGCTCTGATTGTCACTGATCTGCCATAGGGCATTGAATTCAAACCGGTGATGGTCACCATCGCGACGGAGGTGGGCCTGCTCCTCCATGGTCAGTTCACCGTTGATGCGCAGCTCCTCTCCCGCCCGGTCCTTGTCCACATCGATGCGGCGGTAGGTGTAGCTTAGCCCCAGGGTTGACCCGGCAATGGCACTCCACCCCAGCCGGGCGCCCTGAGAGTCACGGTCCGTTCTGGTGCGTTTGCCCTCATCAAGAAACGGATCCTCCCACACTTCGGTGGGCAACGCCGAGATCACATAGCCAGCGGAGAGGATGCCCCACTCATCAAGGCTATGACGTATTCCAATCTGATGGGTGAGATCCAATCGCACCATGTCCTGCACCAGATTCCCCACGAAAAACTGGGTTTTCAGTCCCTCAAAGGTGTAACGCAGATCCAGCAGGATATCCGGAGAGGTGACGGAGTCGGAGCCCGGTGCCCTGTCCAGCCCCTGGCTCTGCTCGTTGTTCAGATCGACAAAACGGTTGCCGGTAATGAAGTTGGAACTGACGTCGTAATAGACCGCTCCTGCGCCCAGGTAACCGCTCCAGCCAGGCAGATCTGGCATGGAGAGCGGATCACCGGCGTACACAGGGGAGACAAGGAGAAGACCAGAGAGCAGAGTAAGGCGAGCGGGCATGGCAAAGGCTCCAGGATGAAGTGAGTATCGACCCTGGTTTGAGTATAGCCATCGCTCAGGAAGCCATTGCTTCAGATTGAAAAAATGACGCGACCCGCGGGTCGCGTCGGCCATTAGGCCGTGTTAACCTTTGCTGAGTATTTTGGCGCCAACATCCAGCCACTAAGGCCTCGATGTGTCGACGTTGTGCCCAAAATGAATGGGTACCTAGAGTGAGCAAAACGCCCTAGTCTCGACGCTCAAGCAACAGGTTGTAGCCCGCAGGCACCAGCAGCAACACCAGAGGCGCGGACAACAATACTCCCCAACCAATCACCAGGGAGATGGGCGACATCAGGTTGTCATAGCCGCCAAAGCCGTAGGCCAGGGGTAACAGGCCCGCCACCGTGGTCAGGGTGGTCACCATCATCGGGCGGACGCGGCTGGCTGCGCCCTCGAGCAGTTGCTTCCTGCGCTCCCGCGGGTCACCGGAGAACACCATGCCGTGATAGTGATAGAGCAGCACCAGGGCGTTATTGACCACCACCCCGGTCATGCCGATGATCCCCACCGCCGCAAAGAAACTCAGAGGTTTGCCGTGACTCCAGAGCACCAACAGAGAGGCGGCCACCGCCGCCGGAACCACCGCCAAGCCAACCAGAGCTTCTCCCAAACGATCAAACAGCAGGGCCATCAGCATGGCGATGGCCAGCAGCGCCAGGGCCATGGCAACAGCCAGTCCGGTCATCGATTCCCGGGTCTCCCTGGCCTGACCAGCGCTGTAGATGGACACCGACGGCTCTCCTCTGCCAGCAAAGGCGGCCATCAGCGCGTCTTCGGTGGCGATGGGGTCGGTGATGTTGGGATCCAGGCTGGCGGATACCCGAATCGCCCGCTCGCCGTTGTAGTGGTTGATCACTTCGTCTCTACTGGCGGAGTGCCAACGTACCAGGCGGTCCAGGGGCACCAGCTCACCGCTGTCCCCCCGAAGATAGAGATGGTTCATCTCGGATATCTCCCGGTCGTCGGGTTCCAGCACCACCCGATAGAAGATCTCCTCATCCTCCTTGAACACCCGCGTAACCCGCTCCCCCTCGATGGCCAGACGTATGGTCCTGCCCAGTGACTGGGTATCCACCCCATAGCGGCTTAGCCAGGGGTACACCGGATCCGCCTTCATCTGCGCCACTTCATCCGCCATGGACAGGTGCGGAGCGATCACCCCGGGCTGCTGCTCCAGCCACTGAACTATGGCCTCGGCCTGCTGCTGGCGGGCCTGATCGCTGCCGCCTGCTATCTGCAAGTCCACCGGGCGCGCCCCTGGAGGGCCACCGCTGTCGACGTCGTACTCCACTTCGAGAATTCCCGGCAGGGCCTGAGTCAGCGTCTGCCAACCCCTGACCACCTCTCCGGCGGTCACCTTGCGGTGCCCCGCTGGCGTCAAACTGACGGTCCAGTTGGCTTCACTCTCCCCTATCTCACCATACCAGCTCACCACCTCTTCGGTACCGGCCAGCATCCGGTCGATGGCCTGGGCGTTGGACCAGCTCTGCTCCAGGGTCTGATTGCCGCTCATCTGGGCGGAGATCTCCACCAGATAAGCCCCGTCTGTGGGGAAAAACAGCATGGGCAGCTGTTTCTGCAAACCCCAGGCCGCCGCCAGGGAACCCAGGACCACGGTGGCCAGCAGGGCCCGGCTGTGATTGAGGGCCCAGGCGATGATCGGTGTGAATGACTGCCCCACCGGCCGGGGTGAAGGCTGCGGCTTGGCCAGCACCGTCCTCATGTGGGCCGGGATAACGATCAGCGCATCGATAAAGGAGAACGCCAGGGCCACGGTAATGGTCAGGGGCAACACATAGAGCATCTTGCCCATCTGCCCCGGCAGAAACAGCATGGGCAGAAATGCCAGCATCGTGGTCAGTATGCTGACCACGATGGCGGGGTACACCTCCTGAACCCCTTTGCTGATCGCCTCGGTCACTCCCTCCCCCGCTTCCCGGCGGGCGGAGATGCGCTCACTGACCACCACAGCGTCATCGACGATGATGCCGATGATCAGGATCAGCGCCGCCATGGTGTAACTGTCGAGGATCTGGCCAGAGAGCAGCAGAACCGTCATGGTGCCCAGCAGGCAGAAGGGGATGGAAAACGCCACCCAGGGCGCCACACTGCGATTCAGGCAGAGGGAGAGCACCACCACCACCAGGGCCAGGCCGCTGAGGCCATTCCATTTGACGATGTCGAAGCGGGCTCGGATCTCCTCGGCGATGTCGAAGCCCACACTCAGTTGGTACTCCTCTCCGATTCTCTGACCTTCGCTGGCCAGCACAGAGCGCACCGCATCTGAGGTGGTCAGCACATCCGCCTCCTCGGTGGCGCGCAGATCAAAGCCGATGGCCACCTGACCATTGATGGTGGCGATGCTGCTGCGCCGCTCAAACCCCTGGGAGATGCCACCGCTGACGTCCTTGAGGGTCACCTGAGGCACACTTTTGAGCTGAAGACCCGCCAGTTCATCGGGCTGGAGCATCTGGGCCGAGGTGATCAGCTCCAGCTCACCCTGGGCCGTCTGCACCGCACCACCGGTGATCAGCACATTGCGTTTGGCGATTGCGTCGGCCACATCAATCAGGGTCAGCTGATGACGTTTAAGTTGTTCAGGCTCCAGCTCAATCCAGAACTCCCGATCACGCAGATCGATGAGGTGCACCTCACTGATCCCCTTGACCCGGCGCAGCTTCAGCTCCAGCAGCCGCGCCTGCTCCCGCAGCTCGGCATAGGGCTTGTCGGCGCTGATCCCCACCACCATAAAGTCCAGGTTGGAGGACTTGGCCACCCGGACCAGAGGGGCATCGGTCACCCCAGCCGGCAGGTTGGTGACCCGGTTGACCGCATCACGAATGTCCTGATAGACCGAGGCCACATCCTTGACCGACGGCTCCAGCTCGATGTAGATGCTGGAGGACCCGGAGGCTGAGCGAGAGGTGAACTTGCGGATACCGGCTACCGACAACAGCTCCTTCTCCAGCTTACCGGTGACGTTGGCCTCCACATCTTCGGCGGAGGCGCCGGGGTACTGGGTGGTGACCGTCACCTTGCCAAGATCGATGCGCGGTTTCTCTGCCAGGGGCAGACGGTAGAGGGCCAGTATGCCCAGAATCACCAGGCAGAGACTCATCAGGTTGGCCGCCAACCGGCGACCACAGAACCAGTTCAGCAGCGCCGTCATTGACCGGACTCCGCGGCGATGGCATCGAGGTAGACCTCGGCGCGGTATCCTGGCTGAATGCTCAGTTCGGCATTGTCCAGATCCAGCTCCGCCAGGTAGCCCTTGCCGTCACTGGTAAGCGACGGCGAGATGCGGCTGACCCTGGCCCCAAAGCTGCGCTCCAGGGCTGGAATGAACACCCGCATCGGGGTGCCCACCGCCAGGGACAGAGAGTCCTGCTCTATCAGCACCAGTTGAACCTTGACCCTGTCCATCTGCACCAACTCAAGCAGAGGGTCTCCGGCACCGACCCACTGCCCCTGCTCCACGAAGCGGGCAGACACATGGGCGGCAAAAGGCGCGGTTAAGCGGGTCTTGTCAAAGGCGCGCTGGGCCTGGGCCACCAGGCTGCGGTCGACCTGGACCTGGGCGGCGCTGACGCTGAACTTGCGCTGCTGTTCGTCCAGCTCACTCTCGGCCAGGGACTGCTTCCCTGCCAGCTCACTCATGCGCTGGAGTTGGCGCCTCTGGCTGTCGCGCTCTGCTTCAGAGAGCGCCAACTGCGCCTTGGCCATGTCCAGGGCCAGCTCGGCGTCTTCGGGATCCAGGGTCACCAGGGGCGCACCTGCCTCAACCCTGTCACCGATCTCCGCCCGGTAACTCTCCACCACCCCTTCACTCTGGGCACTGACCACCACCTGACGGCAGGCCTTCACCTCTCCCACCAGGTAATCGGCGCCCTGACTGACAAAGGCCGCCAGAGATAGAAAGGCGGCCCCTATGGCTCCCCTGGGATTGAGCATCTTGTTTTCCCCTGTTATTCATTCACAGGGTCAGTCTCTCCCAGAAGGCGTTGAAAAAACGTCAATGACCCATAGACGGCGATTCTGTGAACCAACTCCCGCCCAGAAGCAAAATACTCCTATTCCCGGGCCCCGGTTTGCTGATAGCATTTTCTGGCTGTTACCGATCTTGGACCGCTGACCCTGGAATGAAACGACTGATCCTGCTCATGGTTTTGACCCTGCTGAGCCAGACCGCCAACGCGGTGCTGGAGGGGCGTCATGTGCATATCGGCGCTGATCTGCAAAGCATCGAATTTCACTTCGATACTGGCAGCCATCACCACGATGGCGATCACGATGAGACCCAGGAGCACAGCCATTCAGACGGGGAGACCTGTCTGCATCATCACTGTCATGCCGGCCACCTGGCCATTGCCGTGACCTCGGCAACGCCGGACTCCGGCCCCCAGACTCAGCACTACCTCTACCTGCGGGGCTACCCAGACCCTAGGCCCAACGAGCTGCTCAGACCCCCAATCGCCTGATCCTGCCTCTGCCAGCGCAGGCGCTCCCAAGACCCAGATTGCCCATCGGCGTCACTGACTCTTTCGTCCGTGGCCCCGTGGTTGTATGCCAACTTTGGTCTGCCCGAGCCCCACTGCGACTGGCCCTTAAGTCAATTTGATCATCAATTTGTCGCAGGATCTTATCCCTATGCACACAACCATCCGCACTGCCCTGATGGCAGTGGGCCTGTGCACCGTTCAAGGTGTTCAGGCCACCCCCTGGTCCGAGTTTGCCCAGCAGGCACTGGACAGCCTCGAGGCACTGCCCGAGATTCAGGCCCAGCAAGCCGAACTTGAGCTTTCAGGCCTGGCCGTCGACACCGCCGATCAGGCCCTCTACAACCCCGATCTCTCCCTCGACGTGGAGGGTATTGGCGCCTCAGCCGCCAAAGAGGAGTTCACTCTGGGGCTGTCCCAGACCCTCGACTGGTCTGACAAACGGGGCTACCGCACCCGAATGGCTCAGCTTACCGAGCTCCAGGCCCAGGCTCAGTATCACCAGGGTCGCAACCTGGCACTGGCCAGGCTGCTCACCGGCTGGATCAATCTCAATCAAGCTCAAACCCTGACCCGCTACGCCACCGAGCAGAAGCAGCGCACCCAAAGCATGTTGACCCTGGCCGAGCGCATGGTTCAGGTGGGTGAACTGGCACCTTTGGACCGGCAGCTGATCACCCTGGAGCTGGCCCGGGTCACAGGCGACCACGCCGATGCCCTGCAGGCCCTGGCCCAGGCCAAGGCACAGGTCAGGCTTTCCGGTGGCAATCCTAAGCTGACGCTCCCCGCCTGGTCGGCGGGCCTTACCCTGCCCTCCACCGAGGTTACGCCACAGCTTCCCGCGCTCAAGGGCGCCTACCAGCAGGTGTTGGCGGCCCGCGCCGGCCTGGATCTGGCCCGAACCGAGGGCATGGCGGACCCCACCCTCTCCATAGGTGCCAAGACCGATGGCGACGACAGCAGCCTGCAGCTGGGGGTCTCCGTGCCCCTCAATGTTCGCAACCGCTACCAAGGGGAAATCGCCCAGGCTAGCCAGGCGATCGTGGTCGCCGAAACCCAGTTCCTCAACGACTCCCGCACCCTGGAGATCACCCTGGCGTCGCTGGCCGAGCGCTACCAGGCGGTCGCTCAAGGCTACTTAAGCTGGCAGCAGTTGACCCGGGATTCGCTGAAAAGCAGCCAGACATTGATGCAGGCCCTATGGCGTGGCGGCGAGATGCCCACCGGTCAGTACCTGCAATCCCAGCAGCAGCTGACCGACACCCTGGCCACCGGCGCCGAACTGGCGGCGGAGCAAAGTGCCCTGTGGATCGAGATGATGGCCCAGCGCGGCGAACTGGAGACCTGGCTTATTGACCAGGCCCAGACACACTGAATTTGAGGAACTGCACCATGAACCGCAAAACACTGACTCCCCTGATGACCGCCCTGCTGCTGGCCTTTACCCAGACGCCCGCCCTGGCCAGTGACGATCATGACCATAAGCCCCAGGTCAGCACTGACCTGTCCCGCATCGAACTGGACCTGGATGACCATGACCACGGCATTGCCGAAGAGGGCCATGATCACCGGTCCGAGGGGCCGGGGCACGCCCATGAGTCCGGCGAACACGACCATGATGAAAATGAAGAGCATGAGGAGGGGCTGCTGC
Source organism: Ferrimonas sp. (assembly GCF_048263965.1). Classification (NCBI taxonomy): domain Bacteria; kingdom Pseudomonadati; phylum Pseudomonadota; class Gammaproteobacteria; order Alteromonadales; family Ferrimonadaceae; genus Ferrimonas; species Ferrimonas sp. The sequence continues at coordinate 15,533 of NZ_JBLXDO010000030.1, forward strand.
TCAGCCCTGCCCAGAGTGCCATTGCCGGCATCGAAGTAGCGACGGTGACCGAGACCAGCCTGGACTTTCAGCATCCCCTGCCAGCGCAGCTACTGGCCAACCCCAACCAAACCAGTGCCCTGTCACTGCCGGTGGATGCCCGGGTGATCGCCCGCCATGTCGCTCCGGGCCAGGAGGTTGAGCGGGGCACCAAGCTGCTGACCCTGGCCTCCAGTGCCATTGCCAACACCCAGGGCAGACACCTGCTGGCCCTGGCCGAGTGGCGCCGGGTCAAGTCTCTGGGCAAGCAGGCGGTCTCCGCCAGCCGCTATCAGCAGGCCCGAATCGATCTGGAAACCAGCCTGCAGGATCTGCTGGCCCTGGGGATGACCCAGTCCCAGATCGATGCCCTGGATCAACAGGAAAACCGTCTCGGCCAGTTCACTCTGCTGGCCCCCCACGCCGGTACGGTACAGCAGGACAACTCAGTGATGCAGCAGAACCAGCCGGCGCTGAGCACCCTGATGGTACTGGCCAACGAACACACCCTGTGGGCCAAGGCTCAGGTGACCCCCAGCCAGTCTGCCCTAGTGACCATAGGCAAAGGCGTCACCCTGAGGGTGGATGACCAACTGGTGCAGGCACAGGTGATCGGCCGGGACCACCAGTTGGATCCCCGGACCCGCACCGAATCGGTGCGCCTGGAGCTGGCCAACCCGGATCACCGCCTCCATGCGGGCCAGTTTGCCACCGCCTACCTCAGTCAGAGCCAGCGCCGCGGCATCGTGTTGCCGGATACTGCTCTGGCGCGCAGCCCGGACGGTGACTGGATGGTCTACCTCTATGACGGCGAACGCTACCGCGCCACCGAGGTGCAGGTACTCAGCACCCTGGAGGGGATGAACCTGGTCAGCGGCATCCAGCCCGGCAGTCAGGTGGCGGTGCAAGGCGCTTTCTTCCTCGCCTCTGAACAGGCCAAGTCTGGCTTTGAGATCCACAACCACTAACAGGACCGCGTATGCTGAACTCATTGATCGCATCAGCGGTTCGTAACCGGCTGATTGTTTTAATACTGCTGCTGACCACCCTGGTGGCGGCAGCCTTTATGCTACCCAGGCTCAACCTGGATGCCTTCCCGGACGTCACCAACGTCCAGGTCACGGTGAACACCCAGGCGGAGGGCCTGGCCTCGGAAGAGGTGGAGCAGCTGATCACCTACCCCATCGAAGCCTCCATGTACTCCCTGCCCGGCGTCACCGAAGTGCGCTCCCTGTCACGCACCGGCCTCTCCATAGTGACTGTGGTGTTCGAGGAGGGAACCGACATCTACTTTGCCCGCCAGCAGGTGTTTGAGCAGTTGCAGGCGGCCCAGGAGAACATTCCCCAGGGCGTCGGCACACCAGAGATGGGCCCCAACACCTCGGGTCTGGGCCAGGTGTATCAGTACCTGCTGCGCGCCGAGCCCGGCAGCGGCTTCGATGCCATGGCGCTGCGTGGCCTTAACGACTATCTGGTGAAGCTGATGCTGATGCCGGTGGACGGGGTCACCTCGGTGCTCTCCTTCGGCGGCGAAGTGCGCCAGTATCAGGTGCAGCTGAATCCCAACAAGATGCAGTCCTATGAGCTGACCCTGGAGGATGTCCAGCAGACTCTGGAGGCCAACAACCGCAATACCGGCGGCTGGTTTATGCCACGGGGACAGGAGCAGTTCGTGGTCCGTGGCTACGGCTTTATCCCCGCCGGGGATGCAGGGCTTCAGGCGATTCGGCTGCTGCCACTCAAAGCCATCGATGGCACCCCGGTGACCATCGGCGACATCGCCGAGGTCGGCTATGGCTCGGAGATCCGCGTCGGTGCGGTCTCCATGACCCGCCGGGATGCTCAGGGCGTGCCCCAGCCCCTGGGCGAAGTGGTCTCCGGAGTGGTGCTCAAGCGGATGGGGGCCAACACCAAGGCCACCATCGACGACATCAAACTGCGTGAGCCCCTGATCCAACAGGCCCTGCCCGAGGGCGTGACCTTCGAGCCCTACTACGACAACGCCGATCTGGTGGCCAAGGCGGTGAAAACGGTAACCGATGCCCTGCTGATCGCCTTTGCGCTGATCATCGTCATCTTGGCGCTGTTCCTGCTGAATCTGCGCGCCACGGTGCTGGTGCTGCTCTCCATTCCGGTGGCCATCGGCATCGCCCTGATGATCATGGCCTACTTCAACCTGTCGGCCAACCTGATGTCCCTGGGCGGTCTGGCAGTGGCCATCGGCATGCTGGTGGACGGCTCGGTGGTGATGGTGGAGAACATCTTCAAACACCTGAGTCAGCCGGATCGCCGCCACCTGGGCGAGGCGCAGGCCCGCAGCGATGAGGCCGATCCTCATCATGCCAGTGACGACCATCAGGGCATTGCCATGCGCATCAAGGCCGCCGCCCAGGAGGTCGCCAGCCCGGTGTTTTTTGCCACCAGCATCATCATCGTAGTGTTTGCCCCGCTGTTCACCCTGCAAGGGGTGGAGGGCAAGATGTTCCAGCCCATGGCAGTGAGCATCATCCTGGCGATGCTGGCCGCCCTGGTGGTGGCGCTTTTTGTGGTGCCCGCCCTAGCCACCCTCGCCTTCAGACGGGGCGTCAGCTTCCGTCCCAGCCCCCTGGTGACGCCACTGGAGAAGGGCTACCGCACCCTGCTTGGCAAGATCATCCACCGGCCCAAGGCGGTGATCATCTCAGCCCTGCTGGCCCTGATAGCCACCCTCAGCCTGGTGCCTGAACTGGGCACCGAGTTTGTGCCTGAGCTTGAGGAGGGCACCATCAACATCCGGGTGACCCTGGCCCCCACCGCCAACCTGGAGACCAGCCTGGCGGTGGCCCCCAAGCTGGAGCAGATCCTGCTTCAGTTCCCCGAAGTGGAGTATGCCCTCAGCCGCATCGGCGCCGCCGAGCTCGGCGGCGACCCCGAGCCCATCAGCAACATCGAGATCTATGTGGGCCTGAAACCCATCGACCAGTGGACCTCCGCCGGCGACCGCTTCGAACTGCAACAGAAGATGGAGGAGAAACTCTCCCTGTTCCCCGGACTGCTGTTTACCTTCAGCCAGCCCATCGCCACCCGGGTGGATGAGCTGCTCTCCGGTGTTCGTGCCCAGTTGGCCATCAAGCTGTTTGGCCCGGACCTGGAGGTGCTGGCCAGCAAAGGTAAGCAGATTGAGGAGCTGGTGAAGCAGGTGGACGGTGCCGTGGGTGTGGCCATGGAGCAGATCCAGGGTGAGCTGCAGTTGGTGGTGCGCCCTGATCGGGCCAAACTGGCCCGTTATGGCATCAGCGTCGACAGCGTGTTGCAACTGGTGTCCGACGGCATCGGCGGCCGAGAGGCGGGCCAGGTGATCGACGGCAACGCCCGCTACGACATCCAGCTGCGCTTCGCCGAGCAGTATCGCAGCAGCCCGGAGAAGCTGGCCGACCTGCTGATCTACGCCCCGGATGGCAGCCAGGTGCGCCTGGGTGATGTGGCCGAGATTGGCATGGAGAGTGCCCCGCCCAACATCCGCCGTGATGATGTACAAAGACGAGTCGTCATTCAGGCCAACGTCTCGGGCCGGGACATGGGCTCGGTGGTGACCGACATCTACCAGACCGTCGCCGACAACGCCCAGCTGCCCGCCGGTTACGGGGTCAAGGTCGGTGGCCAGTATGAGAGCCAGCAACGGGCCCAGCAGCGACTGGCCATCGTCGTGCCGCTGTCGGTGGCCCTGATCGCCCTGCTGCTCTACTTCAGCTTCGGCTCCATCAGTCAGGCACTGCTGATCATGGCCAATGTGCCCCTGGCACTGATTGGCGGGGTGCTGGCGCTCTATCTCAGCGGCACCTACCTGTCGGTCCCCAGCTCCATCGGCTTCATCACCCTGTTTGGGGTGGCGGTGCTCAACGGTGTGGTGCTGGTGGACGCCATCAATCAGAGGGTGGCCGCTGGCGAGAGCGTGGCCCAAGCCGCTTTCGAAGGGGCAATCAGCCGGCTGCGGCCGGTGCTGATGACCGCCCTGACCTCGGCCCTGGGACTGCTGCCGGTGATCCTCTCCACCGGCATCGGTTCCGAGGTCCAGCGTCCCCTGGCCATGGTGATCATCGGCGGCCTGGTCAGCTCTACCGCCCTGACCCTGCTGGTACTGCCCACCCTCTACCAGAGGTTCGCCCCTAAGCAGCACTAACCGGACTCACCCATTCAGGCGCCTCCTTCGGGAGGCGTCTTCACCCCTCCGCTCGCAACAATTGGTTAACACCCTGACCCAGGTCAAAATCCGAGCAGTTTCCGTCCTTTACACTTTATGTGATAAGGAGAATCTATGGATTGGCAGCCCCTCTACTACTGGATCAACGAACTGTGTCAGGCAGACAGCGATGACGCCCTGTGTCACGCCCTGGACAAGCTGACTCACCTTCTTCAGGCGGACAGCAGCCTGCTGTTTCTGGTGGATCCCCAGACCGGGCAACCACAAAGCTTTGCCGCCGGTCTATCCCAGCGCTCATTGGCCTTTATGGCCAGTCACAGCAAGGAGGACCGCTACCTGCATACCTACATCGAGCAGAACCAGTTCGGTCATGCGGTCTGCCTGCAGGAACTGTTGCCCCGCCCCAAGGCGGAGGAGGACGGCTTCCTGGATCGCTTCGCCCCTCACTTTGATTATCTCTACTCCATGGGCCTGCTGCTGCCGCTGGTCAACGGCCGTCAACTGGGTCTCTCCTGTCATCGCCGGCGTACACCGTTTCCCAAGGGGATTGAGCACACCCTGCAGTGTGTGGGCGCCGCCCTGCTGCCCTGGGCACAACTGAGGCTGGCCCCCAAGCTCAATCCTCAGCTGAGCTTCCCCGCTCTGCCGGAAGGGCTCACCCACGCCGAATGCCAGGTGCTGCAACTGTTGGCTCAGGGGATGGACGGCAGCGAAATCGCCCGTCACCGGGGCGTCAGCAAGGAGACGGTGAAAAGCCAGATTAAGTCCCTGCTCCACAAAACCGACAGCCGCCACCAGAACCACCTCCTCAGCCAGTTGCGGGAAACATGCTTCGCCTGAACTCGGCATTCTCCCTTTGCCTTGAATCTGCCCCCCAGTTGCGCTTTAGTGGTCTCTTTGGGATAGGGTCTCGCAGGAAAGACGGCAGTGATCGAGTTGGAAACAGAGAGGCTGACCCTCAAGCGGTTTTGCTTGGAGGATGTGGACGGCTTTTTTGAGCTGAATAACGACCCGGTTGTACTGAAGTACACCGGCGATAAGCCCTTTAAAGACAGAGGCCAAGTTGCGGCCTTTATCAACGACTACACCCAGTATCAGTTAAACGGCTTTGGCCGCTGGTCGGTGTACCTGAAAGAGACCGGGGAATACCTGGGGTTTTGTGGCCTTCGAAGGGCGGAGCCCGGTGGTGAAGTGGACATCGGTTTCCGGTTTATGCGCAAGCACTGGCGCAAGGGCTACGCGTTGGAGTCCTCCCTCGCGACTCTAAAGCTTGCCTTCGAACGATATCAACTGGACAGGGTCGTTGCCCGCGCCATGGAGGACAACCAGGCCTCCCACGCCGTGATCAACAAACTGGGCATGACCCGCTGCGGCGCGTTTGCCGAGGATGGGGTCAACTGGGTCAAGTACGAGCTTTTCGCCCCGGACGTTAAGCGGTAGCAAGCTCAGTGTCTCAGACTGATTCACCACTGTCAGAGGTAAAAAAAGGGCGAGGGGCACAAGGCCCGACGCCCTTTGGTACTAGCAGACTACGCAACTATTTTTCCATACGCACCAGCAGGGCATACACATAGGCACCGTCATCCTCGGGGTAGAGGTTGATGGCCACATCATAGGAGGCGTTAACCAGCCAGTAGCCGTTGTACTCATCCTTGATCATGCCGTCAGCCAGGGTCAGTTTCATGGTGTCGACAATCTCCAGGTCCGCTTCGGGATCGTCCGTAGCCTTCTGATGCCAGCTGCTGTTGCCCTCGGCGTCAAACACCACCTCGTCCAGGCTGTAGTTGAAGGCGTAGGCGTCGTTCTCTGACGCAGGAACAGTGATGGTTACGCTGTACCAACGGCCTTCCAGACCCGCCAGTCCCAGCTCGTCAGGCTGCTTCACGCCCAGCATCAGTTCCTGCTCAACGCCGTCCCAAACCGCCACCTGCATGATGACGTCCTTGTTGGCGGACAGCTGGATGTAGCCCTCCTCCTCATCCAGGACTCGGCCGGTGGCATCCAGCCCCATGGGGAACTGGTCGGTCGCGTCATTGTCGGTGCCACCAATGTCCCGGAAATTCACCGCGCCCTTGTCGTCGATGTCCAGGTGATAAACACCGAAGCCATACTGGGCAGGGTCCCCCACCTTGTGGGCCGGGGTATACAGGCTACCGACGAACCATTCGCCCTGAAGGTCAGCCAGTTCATAGGACTCAGCCTGCTTCAGTGCGACCGCAATGCGCTGGCGCTCCTCTTCGCCGGCATACCAGAGCAGCATCTGCTCACCGGTGTCCATCTGGGCCAGCTCTTCATCGTCCTCAAACTGAACCTTACCCTGGGCATCAATGGCAACGGCGTAGCTCTCCGGATCGTACTGCTCACCGCTCAAGGTAAACTCATCCACGGTCAGGGTGGCGTCGGCTATGGCCCAATTGGCCAGGCGGTAGTCCATGTAGTCGGCGTTGTAGAAACCATATCTGGGTGTCAGCCACTCCATGGAGACCCACTTGCCGTTCAGGTCCATGTCGCTAAAGCCCGGGTTGACGGTCTCATCGAAGTGGTCGAGGGCCTCCTCTTCGCTGACCAGATCTTCAACGTCCAGGCCCGCCGTCTCCATGGCGCCGGTCATCTGAGTCTCAAACTGGTCACCGGTGACATCAATGGTCACCTCACCCAGGGCGGTGACCACCGCTGCTGGGATGCTGATGCCGTTGTCCGGGTTGCCGTCTTCATCCAGAGATTGCAGTAACCTCAGGGTATTCACCACCGCCTGGGTGGTGGGGTCGTCCGTATCAAACAGGTCCAATGGGGTCACCTGCTCGCCACCGGCCACCGCCGGGAACTGGGTTCCCCCCAGGCTGAACTGCACCTGCTCCCCGGCAACGTACAGGAACTCACCGGCAGCATTGGTGGTACCGCCCTGAGTGTCGGTGGCAAAGGTCAGCCCGCCAACCGGGCTGTCCACAAACACACCGGTCAGCACATCGGGCTCAATCGGGGGCTTGGGGTCGGAATCGGAATCGCTGCCACATCCGCCCATCAGGGCTGCGGCGGCGGCCAGTATCAGAAATTGGTTGAATCCATGTTGTTTTTTCATACTTACCTCCTGCTAGTCACCCCATTGATACTCGCAAGGAAAAACAGGTTCATCCCCCGTCCGGGGGATAGGTCAATCAACCCTGATCCCGATCAATCCATTTGGGCGTTTTTTCCCTTGGGTGTACCATTGTCCACCCCGATTTGGAGTCAACGATGCGACTGGACAGATACCTCAGTAAAGCCCTGAGAGTTAGCAACAAGCAGGTGAAACTCTGGCTAGAGAGTGGCCAGGTTGCCCTGGACAATAGCCCCTGCGCTCAGGGGGAGGTTGTGATCAACCGCTTCAGCCGCATCCAGGTTGACGGCAAGCTGCTGCCCCACGACACCCCGCTCTACCTGCTGATGCACAAACCGGCCGGCGTGCTCAGTGCCACCAAGGACAGGGAGCACACCACCGCCATCGACCTGGTTAAGGCCCAATATCCCCAACTGGACACCAGCGATGTTCACCTGGCGGGACGCCTGGACCGGGCCACCACCGGCCTGCTGCTGCTGACCAACGACGGCGCCTGGTCCAAGGCGTTAACCCGTCCGGAGCAGAAGATCCCCAAAACCTATCTGGTGACCACGGAGCAGCCCATCGCCAATGAGGCCAGGGACCGCTTTGCCAAGGGAGTCTGGTTTGAGAAAGAGGGCGTGACGACGGCGCCGGCCCAGCTGCAACAGCTCTCAAGCAACCAGGCCAGGCTGACCATCTACGAGGGGATGCACCACCAGGTGAAGCGCATGTTCGCCCTGTACCACAACCCTGTGGTGGCCCTGCACCGGGAGCAGATGGGCAACATCGCCCTGGAGCCGCAACTGGCCGAGGGCCAGTGCCGGCCCCTGTCCCGACAGGAGATAGAGGGGGTCTAGGGACCAGGGCGGCCCTTGCAGTAAAGGGGTTGATCAAAATGAGGGGAGCTCAGCGCCCCGGTGCTCTTAACAAGATTGATGCTGAGCAACAGATCCACCGGATTATCCTGACCAGGATGGTTCCACTCGAGCTGTTCCCCCAACACCACCAGAAAAGGAGAGCGCGCCAGCACCCTGCCCTGCCCCTGCCAGCAACCGGTGTAGGCGCACACAGTCAGTTCACCGGCATCCGACACACTGATGCTAAGGGGGGTAAAATCCTCTCCCTGGAGCAGTACACAACCGTCACCGCTGCAGCTGGACTCAAAGTCATTGGAGCAGGACCAGTCCGCCAGCACCGACGGCGAACTCAACAAAGCCAGGCCAAGCACGGCGCTTCTTACCGATTCAATATTCACAGAGATCGATCACCCACTGACCCCGACACTGAACCCAGTCCCCTTCGGCGGCGGGGATCTGGAAATCACCCAGCTCGTTGTCGGTTTTTACCGGTATGACGGAATCGATGAGGTACTCCACATCGCCGTCACTGTTCAGCCTGGCACCCAAATAGACCCCGGTGATGCGCGGCCCAAGGGCGCGTTCCCGCTCCTCTGTGGGAAGCACCTCACCGTGCCACAGAGTCAGCCGGGCGCGGCGCTCCTGCTCCAGGGGAAAGGCGCGGCTTATCTGCTCTTCGCTGCCCAGGCAGTAGCAATCCAGACTCACCCCATGATCCAGCAGGTCCACCCGAATCAACCCGTCGTTGCCGCAATCACACGGCACCAGAGCCCTGGCCACCACTCGATGGCTCACAACAATGCCCTTTCAATCACTGCACATCCCCCACATCCCGAAATTCGGTAACCAGGTAATCGAGAAAGTTCACAATCATCACGTCGCCCTTATAGTGATACTCTGACCAGCCCTCTGCATATCCCCCCATCGCATCACCACCCGCCATTTTGGGGTACCCCATCAGGGACATGACACCGCAGGGGCTCATCCCTATCATGATCTTGTCTGACCGGATCGCCTGGATGTCAGTCTCATTCCACATCTCGCGCTCTTTGGCCATCGCCAGGAACCGGTCGAACTCAGCCAGGGTTAATTTTTCACGCATCTGACGCTCTCCAAACGCCTCACAGCTAAAAAAGGGGCTTAACTTGGCAAAATCGATGCCATCAAACTCTAAAGAGACGGATTCCGGTTCAGGCTGCTCCACCACCTCCTCCACTCCAAGGCAGAGACCGTCATCACTGTAGGAGGCACACTGCCACTCCTTGTCTTTAAACCTCACCTTCTCGGGCGTCCACATACTGTTCTTCTTATGGAATACGCCGGGGGTGGGCTTGTCCTGGCTGGCCAGCTCCTTGGCTTTCTTGGCTTCCTCCTCCTGCTTCATCAACTCCAGCTCTTTCGGAGGAATCACTTCCACGCCGCTGCAGGTGCCATCATCCCGATAGTGGGTACAACGCCAATGCTGGTCATTCCAGAGAACCTTCTCAGGGTTCCACATCCGCTTATTGTTGAAGACACAGGCGCAGGGAGTATCACTGGGTTCACCGATTTTCCGGGATTTCTTTGGAGCCTTATCTTTGGGTTTTACCAAACCATCAAACAGGGTCACCTCGTCCTCGGGCACCTCCTCCACCGACACGCAGCTGCCGTCAGAACGATAGCGGCTGCAGCGCCAGAACTTGTTGTTGTACAAGACCTGTGGCTCGTTGGACCGCCGCTTGTTGTTAAACACCTGAGTAGTCGGCTTCTCCAAGGGCGCCATGCCATCATCGGCGGCCGACGCAGTTCCTGCCATGCCGGTGACCAACAGAGACAACAGCAATGTCAAAAGTAGCCTCATAGATTCCTCTTTAACCCCTTGATTAACTAACAGCATTTTAACATTGGCGGGGATTTTGTTTCCGATCCGGCTTCACACATCGGCGCTCTCCACCGGCTTCAGAATTCCGCGGCCTGATTGAGATGGCGCCACTTCATAAGCCTCTGCGTCCCATGTAATTTTTTTTCACCAAGGTCACACAAGCACCAATACTTGGATCAAAAAAACGCTACAAAGGCGGCTTAATGTGATCACGATCACTAGCAAATGGAGCCTGGTTCGCTACACTGCGTTACCTTTCCTAGACAAAGGTAGTGAACTTTCATGTCTGTATTGGTGGCCATCGCAATCACAACCGGGATCCTGTCTGCCCTGTGGGGCTGGGTATCCGTGACCCTGGGTCTGCTGACCTGGGCTGGCTTTCTTGGCTGTACCAGCTACTTCGCCTCCCCCCAGGATGGCGTCAAAGGGCTGGCAACCAGCATGATCACCAATATGAGTGGTGTGTTCTGGGCCATGGTGATCATTCAGCTCTCCACAATCGCAGGAGCCGAAGTGGTGGGTTATGTGATTACTGGTGTGGTTGCCACCCTGATGTGTGTTCAAGCCAAGCAGAGCTGGTTGGGTTACATCCCCGGCACCTTTGTCGGCTGCTGCGCCACCTTTGCCGCTGGCGGCGACTGGATGGCCGTGGTGCCCGCCCTGCTGGTCGGCGGCCTGTTTGGCTTCCTGATGAAATCTACTGGCCTCTGGTTACACCAGAAAGTGAACCAGGGCCGTGCTGAACTCGAAACAGCAGAATCCAAATAACTATAAACTCTCCTGACTCTCATCTTCAGGCCGCCCCGTGCGGCCTCTTTTTTTGTTATGCCGGCTTGAGTGCCAGATTCACCGCGTCGACCACAGAAGGGACACAGGGAAAAGTCAGATCAGAGCGGGCTTCATCGCCGTCGCGGTACTTGCCGGTCTGAACCAGGCAAGCCAACAGGCCCGCCCCCATGGCCCCCTCCACATCGCCCTGAACATCGTCTCCCACCATCATCACCTCCCCGGGCAACAACCCAGTCTCCGAGACCCCTTGCAAGAAGAAGGCGGGCGCAGGTTTACCGACAATCAGGGCCTGGGTGCCCGCCGCATACTCCAGGGCTCGTATAAAGGGTCCCGCATCCAGATGCATCTGACCATCGAGTTTGAAATAGCGGTTCATGCCTATACCAATAAGCGGGGCGCCCTCGAGACACAGGCGAAACGCCCGGTTCAGGGCCTGATAGGTGAACCCCTCTGCCGCGTCCGCCAGCAGTACGGCGTTGGGATCATCTTGAGGCAGGTCACTGAACTCTTCCATCACCCGCTCGTGAACCAGACACAAAGGCCGCCAGCCCCTGTCCAGAATCATCGCCTTGGCGGCTGAAGGGGCGGTAATGATCTGATTCAGCGTCAGGTCGAAGCCCAGCTTGGTCAGGTCGTCAAACACCTTCATCCGGGTCTTGCGAGAGGTGTTGGTGAGAAAGCGCACCTCCAGGCTGCTGGCCTGAGCCCGGGCCACCGCCGCCACGGCACCGTCGATGGCCTGATGGCCGTCGTACAGCACGCCGCTGATGTCAAAAAACAGCCCCCTAACCATGAACTCCTCCCCGGAGCTACCTCGGTAAATCCTTCTATGAGTATAAGCACCGGCCAGAAGCAAAAACGGAGAAGGGTGGAAAAATGAACTGATTAAGGTTTAATCTCAATAGGTTGGCGCAGGAAAGCGCTGCGAGTGCCCAGACAGGAAAAGGATAGCAAGCATGGCCACAGAGAAAGCGACCAGCAAAGCCTCGAATGATGAGCCCAAACCCAAGATGAGCCGGGAGGAGTACGAAGAGGAGCTGTACCAGTTGCACGCCGAGCTGGTGAAGCTTCAGTACTGGATTAAGGAGAAGGGGCTTAAGGTGGTGGTGGTGTTTGAGGGGCGCGACGCGGCAGGCAAAGGCGGAGCGATCAAACGCTTCACCGACAGGGTCAGCCCCAGGGTATTCAGGGTGGTGGCCCTGCCCGCCCCCACCGAGCGGGAGAAGAGCGAGTGGTTTGCCCAGCGCTATGTTCCTCACTTCCCCGCCGCCGGCGAGGTGGTGCTGTTTGACCGCAGCTGGTACAACCGGGCCGGGGTGGAGCGGGTGATGGAGTTCTGCACCCAGGAGCAATACGAGACCTTCCTGAAGTACACCCCCATCTTCGAGCGCGCCATCGCCGACTCGGGGATCATCCTCATCAAATACTGGTTTGAGATCAGCATGGAGGAGCAGGAGCGCCGCTTTAAGGCCCGCATCAAGGACCCCAGAAAAACCTGGAAGCTGAGCCCGATGGACCTGGAGTCCTACCATCGCTGGTATGAGTACTCCCGAGCCCGCGACGCCATGTTCGCCGCCACCCACAACAAGCACGCCCCCTGGCACATCGTTCGTTCGGACGATAAGAAACGCGCCCGGCTCAACTGCATCTCCCACTTCCTCAGCCAGTTCCCCTATGAAGAGGTGGACAGAGACAAGGTGAAACTGGGTAAACGCTTACTCAACGGAGAGTATGACGATAAGGCATCCATTGCCGACTACCCCTTCATCAAGGAGCCGTTCTGACGATCAAGCCTGGGGAGCCTCAGCTGGCCGAGCCATACCAGATGAGCGCCAGAGCTTCATGACGCTGGATAAAGTCGTTCTTATGGCTCATGTAACGCTGGATGTCGTATTGGCACATCGCCGCCGCCTCTAACTTGATGTCACCATACGCTCTGGCCACATCCGGGTGAGCCCGCAGGTAGTCCCGAAACGCCAGGTGACGACCAATGTCGGGGCTGCCGACTTGATAGCAGTGCAGGTGGTGACTGCGCTGTGCTCCGCCCTTCTGAAAGTAGCGTCGTCCGCTAATGCCAAACTCCCCTTTCGCCAGATACCCCAACGCCTCCAGCCTGTGGCTGACTTCATCCAGCTCGGTAAGAGAGGGTACCTGCATCAGCATGTCGATCACCGGCTTGGCCGCCAGTGCGGGGACGGCCGTACTGCCAATGTGGTGCAACCTGGCCCCACCCAACCTCAGAAGCGCGGTGATGCTGTCAGCTTCCTGCTGAAACTGCACCGGCCAGGCCCGGCAATAGGGCACGACGATGATCTCACGGCTGGCCATGCTGCCCCTTAGCGCGATCTGACCAAGATGACCGGGTCAGTTTCCGTCCCTGACCATCACGCCAACCATCGATCTCCGGAGTAGAAAGCAGATAGGCATGAAAGTTGATGATGCCCAGAGTCCGCCGAATACGCTCGGCCCAAAACAACCCCGCCAAGGCACCGGCGCCGCCCACCCCATACACCAGGGTCATAGAGGGAAACTGCTCGACCACAGAGGCACCGAGCAGCAACAGAAGAAGGCATAACAGCGTGGGCGAAAGCACGATATGCAGATAGAGCCATGCTACCAGCAGATAGCCTTGACCACAGAGCAGCGCTTCAGCCACTCGATAGAGACGACTCATAGATACTAATGCTCCAAGGGGAAAATCTCGGTACAGGGGGTGTCTAAAGCACTCAATTGCCTCAGCCCTGCTCCTCAGATATGAATTTATTGGCCAGCTGACGAATCAGCTCGTTGCGAAGCCGGTCATGAATACCGAAGACCCGCAGCATGTTTCCCGGGTACCAGGAGACATTCTCCAGGATCACCAGGGTCACCTGATGCTGCGGGTAGTAACTCATGGTGGCGATGTACCCTGGCACATAGCCACTGTGGCTGTACTCGAGGCCCGCGTCGGTCTCAGCCACCTGCAGCCCGGCTGCATAGCCAAGCTTGCCCCAGCGGTGCTGGCGGGTGGAAGTGGGAATCAGCATGCGGCCGTTGTCTGCCAGCACCCTGTCCGACTGATACAGGCAGCGATTCCAGGCCGCCAGGTCTGGCGCACTGGAAACGATGCCGCCACTGGGCACCGACGCCTGTGGCAGTGACTGCGCCACCACCACCAGGGTGCCATCCTGTCGCTCTGTCTGTCCGGGCGCCAGGTTGGCAGCACTGCTCAGCGGGCGCCGCTGATCCGGCGCAAAGCTGTGGCTCATCTCACACAGACGAAACAGCGCCATCACCTGCTCGGAATAGGGGCGCTTGCCAACTTTCTCGATGATCTGCCCCAGCAGATCGTAACCCAGGTTGGAATAACGGAACTGTCCGGGCTGCTCGGCCAAGGGCTTGCTCAGGGCGACAATGCCACTGGTGTGATTGAGCATCTGTGCCAGGGTAATGCGTCCCTGCCACTCTTCGGGCAGCTCAGGCAGGTACTGCTCTGGGCGATCGGTCAGGCTTACCCTGCCCTGCTCCACCTGACGCAGCAACAGGGCGGCGGTGATCTGCTTGCTCAATGAACCGATGACAAATTGCTGGCTGGCGTTGTTGGAAGAGGCAAACATCAGGGCAGTTGCGTCTGTGGGGCTGATCAGCACTTCGGCAGCAAAGGGGCGCACAATCTCAGTTTGCATCACTAGATGAAAAGGCCGGCTGCTCAGCCAGGGTGAGGCATGGCTGCCGGCGGTCACCAGCAGCAAAAGCCAGGACAAGCGCCTGGCCCAATATCGGAGTCGAGCAATTAACACATCAGGCACTCAGGGTTTGGTGGTTGGCAAAATAGACCGCTTCCAGGAATAGGGAGTCGCTATTGCCCTCTTCGTTGTGCATCTCTTTGAGAATGCCACCGAACAGGGTGTAAGTTTCCGGCAATTTCTCTTCACTGTGAGCATGAGCCACTACGAACTCTCGCTCACTCTGAGTATCCCGAACCTGATAAACATCGTACTGGTCGACTATGGGGATCATGGTAAAGGTGTTCACCGTACCGGCGGCAATGGGCACCAGAATCATGCCGCCGAAATTCTCCATGGACTTCACCAGCCTGGGTACGCCGCCGATGATGGCGGGCTCTCCGGCCCGACCCTCCACTTTGGCCTGCACCGGAGTATATTTATGGGGTTTATGCGTCTGATAGTCTTGCTGCAGCTCCTCACTGAGACTGCGGCGCAGTGCAACCACCTCCTCCGGTGCCAGTTCGGAGAGCGCCATGTCCAGATAGAGAAACATGGTCTGGGAATCGCTGAACACCCCGGCCACCTTAGCCAGCTCGGCCTGCTCCACCACCCCATCATCGGCCTCGGTAAGGATGTTGTAGAAGCGGCCACCGTTATCCAGGTCCGCCAGGGCTTCCTTAAGGGAGCTGTAAGTAATGATTGCCTTCACTTTTCTCTCCTGTTCCTTGGATATCACCTTTGGTTAGGGTCATTGTGGCAGCCTCTTAGCCAGAACCAAACTACTGATGTCATTCCAGCTTCCTGTCAAAGCGCTTACCTCTGCAGCGGAGTCACAGAGCACGATTCAGTTGCAGGCACAGGCCAGTTGACCATTTTCCTGCACCCACTCGGTGTAGTTACCCTCTCCACACTCATGTTTGATGATCTGACAGCTGCCAGCATTGCGAGAGTATGACTTGCCGGTCACCATCTCCAACAACATATCCTGGGTTTGCTGTTCAAAAGGCTGAGAGGAACATCCCACCAACAACAGACTGGGCAACAGCACTAGATATTTCATTGATTCATCCTGAATTCAATTAGTTGAAGCGAGGCCGCAGTAACCTTGATCATATCAGTGACTGTAGCCAAGCATTGCCAGTAACTCCAATCTTCAGCCCCATTACCCCTATCATCAGCCACCGGCCTGCCCGGCTGCGGCATGAGTACGCGGCAACAGGGCAATATAGCCCCAGTGGCAGTACCTGAAAGAGCCTGCAGTCTTGGTTTTGCCCCTCCGTTTCACGGTTCTCTTAATCCAAGATAGAGAGCTTAAAGCCTTCGTGACTGGCGACAAAACCCAACTTCTCGTAGAAGCGGATGGCATCCGGGCGCTGCTTATCACTGGTCAACTGCACCATAGAGCATCCCTGCCGACGCGCCAGCTCGATGGCGTGTTCAAACATCTGCTCGCCGCAGCCTTTGCCCCGATACTCAGAGGCGATGCGCACCCCCTCCACC
Source organism: Ferrimonas sp. (assembly GCF_048263965.1). NCBI lineage: Bacteria > Pseudomonadati > Pseudomonadota > Gammaproteobacteria > Alteromonadales > Ferrimonadaceae > Ferrimonas > Ferrimonas sp. The sequence goes on from NZ_JBLXDO010000030.1 coordinate 31,524, forward strand.
AGACAGCGCCAACTGCCCCGATGCGTCAGATAGGGAATAAAGGTGAGCTGCAACATCCCCACCAACTGTCCCTGGCAGGTGGCCACCAGAAGCAGGTTCTTGTCATCCCTCTCTATCGCATCAAATGCCTTGAGGTAACTCTCAGGCAGGGGATGTACATTGTGCTCTCGTTGTTGCCCCAGGGCATCATCGGCCAGCAGAGCGACCAGCGCCTCCAGGTCGCCCTTCTCGGCGGGCCTGAACTGCAAATCCAATTTACTCATTTCAACGGATACCTCGTTGATAACGGGCAGAAATTCAATCTGACCATGCTTCAAACCGGTTTTCAAAATCAAACACCTGATAGGGCGGAACCTGGCCGTTGAGCATCACGGGAAGGTGAATCTCGCTGCGATCACCGCCGTCGCACTCTGGTGGCCACACCATCCAGCTGACATGGTAATACCACCAGCCATTGGGGCCGGAGCGCTTCAGGGCACAGGCATCGAAGCTTGGCTCGGCGCAGGGATAATCAGCGAGCATCTCAGCCAACGCTTCGCTGGAAGCCGCTATCGCCGCCCTGGGGGCAAGTGGCGGAAACGGTGCCTCCTCTGCCCAGGCGGGGGTGTCCGCCCCCTGTTCAGGCCCAAATGAGAACTTAAACAGCAGGGTTTCAAAATAGTAGGAATAGAGTTTGATCATGACGACTCCTCACTCGACGCCCCATAGTTCCCATGCCTCAGAGCAGCCTAATGGTGTCCACGGCGGTTCAAAAAGCCATCCGCCTCGGGACTCAAGTAGAGATAGATACAAAAGAAGGCCCAGAATATCAGAAGCAGCGACGGCACCAACACAGCAAACCGGGTGATCAGCTCAGTGGCAGGCTCGACGGATGGGCCAATGACTGCTCTGGTCAACGCAATCAATGAGACGAGCACTGTGAACAGACATGAAATTCTGAGCGCTCGCTTGGGAATGGTTTTATCCCACATAACACCTCTATAAACAGAAAAATTGGCGAACAACACGGACTGAATAGCAGCCCTGCTCCACCACCAAGACTGTGGTTCCGGAGAATCTCGGAAAGTGATACCGCTCGGCACGATTACGAGCTGCTCATAAGCGGTTTCCACGCAGACTTAAAGGCGGCAACCAAGCTGGGCCTGTTGTTTACAGTACTGCTCAACCTGTTCTGCCGACTCTGCACCCATACAGAAGTCCAGTCTTACCAGCCTCTTCTGTTCAGCGGTTTTATCGGTCGCCGAGACAGGAACCCAATCCCAGTTGCGCACCATCTTCCTGCCGTAGATTCCCAGCTCCCGCTTTGGAATCGATTCGACAATCTCTACGTTCTCGGTTTTCCCCTCATCTGAAATATCAAAAGAGAGCACAGTACAGCCCCGCCCCTTTAGGCGTGCCAGCTCGATGGGGAACAGCACTTCCTCTTCCGCGTTCCGCTTCCATTTGGCGCCCTGGGCAGGCGCCAAATCAGACACCTGAACATCCAGGTACACTTGCTTATTTGTCGCACTGGCGCCAAAGCTCATTACTGCCGCCAAGGCCATCGGTACTAATTTCACAAACACCTCCATGTCAAAACATCATGCCAATCACCAAAAGGTCAAAGACGTCCATCAGTAGCGAAATTCGCTTTCCATTTGATTATTATTTGGTTATTGAGCCAGCCGCTTCTCTTTCAGGCTAAGGCGTTCATGAGAGCTGTATACCTGCTGCCTGACCTCCTGCTTTGTCAGATACGCATCCAGCTCCACAGAGAACAGCCCTGAAAGTGGGAAGATCTCCAAAACCCCTTCATCTTCCAGATTCGCCGACATCAGGGCAGTCTTGCCGGTAGCAATAAAGCTCTTATCGAAATCTCTCAGGTCTCCATCCACATAGAGCTTGGCCCCGCGTAACCATGAGTTGGTGACCCTGACATCGTGGCCCTTCACCTTGAAGTTAAACTCTTTTCTCATTCCATACTCCTTAAAAGAATGACTGCAATACTTAGATAAACTGGCGCCCTTCAAGAACTCTAGACGCCATAAAAATGTGGCTGTACTTTGCCGCTCTAGATATCAACCCACCTTCACTTCTGTTCGTTGGACTGATTCAAATAGCCTTTGAAAAGATAGCGCTCGTTAGAGGAGTCCGAAGCATGGTTGCGATAAAGCTCCACCCGAGCTCCCTCCAAAAACGGCGAGCGTTGCGGTAGTACAACCCGAACCAACCTTTCCCTATCAGGCACTCGGACCAGCAGATAGCGTGTATGCCCTTCGTCATGCAAAAACACGTGATGACCATCAACCACACCGGTCAGAATCTCTGTGTCTTGAACCTTGGTGTGAAACACAGACCACACACCGAAACCGAGCATCAAAACAACCAGCAGCAGCACGCCATACTTATGTCGCGTCACTGTTGCCATCTCTCTGTCCAGTACTCGTTTGGTTTCCTCATGCATCGCGTTAGAAAGTGCTCCATCAATTACTGCAAGCAGGCGTTAAACGACCACTATGGTCCGGCTGCAACCATTCGACTGAGTATTGTCGCTAGCTTAGATATACTCCGGTTCCGATAACTGATACCAAGGCAACAACCAAGCCAAAGAGCACAATGAAAGTTTCGTGATCTGCCAACTTTCTATCCTTAGGGTAGGCTCCCAGAGTCATGAGCCGGAGCGTACCAAACCCAATCCAGAAACAAAGGCGTTCACAAAAGCCTTCGATAATAACGGCCCTAACGAACCAAAGCAGTCCCTTGATTACGCCCTCTGACAGTTTTTCCATACATTCCCTTCTCTTATGCTCAGACATCAACAGCGGCATCACTCGGCAACCTAGTCTCTATTACAGTTGCACATGCTGAGACACCTTGGCCTTCAGCAACCTGATAAGTTCAGGGTCCATTCGCTGGTAGTTGTCAGGAATATCCAGACAAACGAGCTTTTTCCCTTTCAGCAACGCCTTAAACTTCCTGGACACCTTGCTCTTATGCATCCGCTCCATCACAAAGACGATGTCGGCCCACTCAATCAGATCGCCACTGACAACGGTATCAGCGTCAGAGTTGGTCCCGGCACCAATGGCGTCCACACCATCATAGGTACAGAACACTTCCTCTCCGGTAGGACTTCTCAACCGATTCTCACTACAAACGAACAGCAGATTCATACCACCTCACGGGTTAGACTCCTGGCTCTTATGACGCCTGCTAAGGCGTCGACTTTCTCGACCGAAAATGCAAAAGAACACGACAAAAAACGAAGCACAGGCCAATCCCAAAGCAACAACCGAATTCTGAACTCTGCTGTTGACGACCTTATTAACCTCTCTTGCCTGTTCGCTAAGAGATACTTTCTCTTGGAAACGTTCTTTGTCTTCTTCACTTGGAACGTACAACTTAAGCGTATTGTCAGCATCCAGATAGGTAATGGACTGACCGTACTCAACGTAGATTGACTGGGCGACTTGAAGACGCACCATAGGGCTGTCGTTACGCACCGCTTCTACAGATAGGTTTTCAGGCACACCTTGAGTGGGTATGGTCACCACTCTCCCAATCCCACTGGCACCGACAACCACCAAGGCGTTAGCGAAAATCACTACCAGGAAAACCGCCAAAAACAGACTGGAATACGCTCTGTTTAAATGATTACCCAGGCTCTTAGCAAAACCATAGGGCAGCAAAAAACAGAGGGCGCAGAACAACGGCCAATACACATACCAGGCGCAAAACACTTCAGGCATCATCTTCGCGCCGACAAAAGGCACAAGCCAAAGCGCCAAACAAACAGTTGCTAACTTACTCATAGAACAATTACTGACTACGACTGCAGCGCTAGCTCAGAGCCAACTCTCTGACTAACGGCACATACCAAAATTGTGATTGGAGAACAGTCAAAAACCCAAAACTTCTCAGACTTTAGTTGCCTCGAGTTCTGCTTGTTGTTCTTTCTTTGAGGCGGGCTCTTCAAACTGCTCCAGACCTTGGCCAGCAATGGGCTCTGCCGTCACCAAGTCGATCTTTACGGCGTTTTCGATACGAAAGATGATCTCTCCTGAGTTCTGACTGTCCCTGTACTCATGAACAAGATCGTCTTCTCCCCAATAGCGTACACTCTCGAGATAGATGAACCCACTGCTTACTTCGTTGTTGGCCATCGCTTCATACAGGGACTTGGAGATCTGGGCATAGTAATAGTACGACTCCAGATCATCAGTCTCCTCGCGTACGTTAAACTGAGCGAAAACCCAAACTTTCTCCCCACCCGCTAGGGACTTGGCAGTTTGAGCCTCATCACCTGGATTACAGCCAGCCAACGTTAGAACGATTAAAATGGTCAGCAGATATCTCATTGAAACTCCATTTTCCTAATAACGAACAACATATGATGATCAACCGCCCTCCGAGCGGCTTCACATAGATGACCTGTCTAAATCTCATCTTCGTATACATCGATAATATGACAGGACTGGAAGTAAACGGGCTGGTCGCAATGTACGCATGAGGACCCATAAGGGGTGTTATCTAAGCGGCCGACATAGTGATCAGCCTTAACCTGTGTCACTTCTACCCACATTCGCTCAACTGAGACTTCGTCCGAGCCCGCTTCCACTTCCATACTGAAAACTAACTTAACCAGGCTTCCTATCTTCAGTGATTCTCTGACACCCTTATCAGGAACCCAAAAGGTCTCTGGGTGTTCCTTATGACGCTCCTCCGCATCATCCAGGACGTAGTGATCATTTTCATAAGTAGGTGAACGCAAAACACAAACTCTACATTAAAAATCTTGACGGCTAGCCGCAGCGATTAACCAAGCGACTAGAAACTTACTTTGATAAAAGGAGACGTCTATCGGTGCCTAAGTCAATTGTTAAGCTATGCTGCTTTAGAAAAGCAATCCTTATTTTTGAAGTAATACACGGTATTCACAATCCAATACAATGGATTAAAAGTAATTGCCGTAGCCACAAACCATCCGATCTTACTCTTATTCAATACAGGAATTGATAAAATAACCAGTCCAAAACCAATTACCGCAGTAACGACCTGAACCAAATCGTAACCCTTTACAATAAGTTCGTATGCCGCAAATGCCACGGTTAGCGCTCCCTGAATTCGTACAATATAGCCAAACCAAGGGCACCAAAGGTAAGTGTTTTCCGTCGACTCGGGATCCGACTCAACCTTCTCAACTCTCTTGCAGGCCACAAAATAAGCCAGGATTATTGCTAGGATACTAAGAATCACCAACATAAACGACACTCCTTGAAAGCTAAAAATTTCTGTCCCATCTACCAACTACCTCGCTAAAGTCTAAGCGCCCCATTGTTGTCACCGTATCACCGTTCAGTAACAGCACCGCTTATGTGTCTTTAGCAAACAATGCAATTGTCAGGTTTATGCACAGTACGGCAGGAAAAAGAAAACCACCAGCAAAAAAAGCACCAACAAACGCCAGCCCCAAGTTTTCTATATAGTGAAAAGCATACACCTCGCCAGACACAACAATAATAGGAGCCAAATAATTAATGACATTTAAATAGGACCCTTCAATATCATTCGACATCTTTCTCGCGAACTTAAATGAGTACCAAACCGGCACCATCGGAAATGTGAGGGCCAGAAGCACTCCTCCAAAATTCAGGTCGTACTCTGGAGAATGATGTACCTGTACTAATTGGAAAACCAAGTATGCTAAGAAAACATACCTAGGATAATAAAAGTAGAGCTTCTTAAATGATTTCACTACATGCCCGTAAGAACTTAGTGCCGATATATTTGATTGAAGTGAGCAGTTATAATCAAGCTATTCTATTTTTGAGCCGCAATTATGACAATTGTCCTCAGGCCATCGCCAAGAAGTTAATAACAACCCACGCATTACCTGTCTAGCACCACATTTAGAACAACCCAATCTAAGTGCATACAGCATAACAAATATACCCCAGGACATCCCTAACCAGTAGGACCAATTGGACAGATAATAGAAGTTTGAATCATCAAAAGTGCTGGTCTTGTACCTGTGGACCACTGTAATAGTCACTTGAACGAGCAATATCACAATAAGCCTGAGCTTATACTTATTCATATTAAAACCCTTGGATGGCTAACAGTCCACTTAGCGGCTAAAAACAGTATTTAGCTAAAATTAGCCAAGCACAAGCAAAACCAAGCGCTTTGCATTCGATTATTAGTCTACTTGTTAAGAATCAATTATCCGATCCCGTCAAGTTCAACTGCTCATCCAATTCCTTAAGCTCTTCTATCCGTGCTCTTTCTTTTTCGATCAAGAATATTAGGCGTTCTTTTCTAGATTCAACAACCTGACTCCCCAATTCCATATTCCGCTGTATGAAAAGAGGCGTTTGTTTTTGATATTTCTTAAAAATTGGTAAATCCATCATTTCCTTGATTTCAACCAATTCTTCATATGTGAATAATTCCATCTGAATTCTAGCGCAGCCATGTATAAACTCTTCCGACTGGAATGTCTCTCTATAAAATGTCTCAAAAGCCCCTCTAAGCATAGCAATGTTAGGATTGCTTTGAATTTGAGCTGTTAAAAGCCCGTTTATCATCTGGTCGAGCTCTTCGCCTTGAGGAATTGCAACAGTATCAAGAGCTGCCTCGAAATGTTGCTGTTCGTTCCCCATAGAACTAAATGAAAACATGAATAATGAAGCAATTAATATTCTTTTCAACATTGGGATTCCCATTAATTTCTAACGCTCTACTTTAGGGGAGCAACTTGGCTGGCTAAAAACCCGCCTACAGTGCCTTGTTAAGTTCCGACATCACTTATTAGCTTGGTCGCTGAGATTGAGGTCACAATGCTTACACTTGACGTCTAACGGCCAATAAAAACTCGACCAACCCAGAAACTCTGGCCAATCACATTTAGGACACCGTTTGTATAGCGCTAAATTGACATTTATGGCAAAAGCGCTCACCACACCTACGCCAAAACACACTAACGTTACTATCTCACCGAATAGAGCACCTAGTGATACCCCAACAATGATCGTCATTGGGATTGTCGCAAAAAACACAATCAAAGCGAGGTTCCTCTGCTTAATTATTGCGCGGCATTGTTGACTGAGACTTATCTTCATAGGAACTTAGACATCATGATTCCCTGTGCAAAGGTCGACCTCCTGCGTTTTATCGTGGGTTAGTAAAACCAGAGCCACACTGTTTGTTGTATCACGCAATCAAACACAACAGGAGGTCGACATGATTAAAGCTAACACACTTTTTGTCGGACTGGATGTGCACAAGGAAACCACGGATGTCGCTTTGATTTCCGATTCGATGGGTGACACCGTTCGCTACTACGGCACCGTTCCCACCAACATTAGGGCCTTCGACAAGCTGCTGAAACAGCAGGCGACCAAGGCCAATAAACTCTGTGTTGTCTATGAAGCCGGCCCTTGCGGCTTCTGGCTCTACCGCCATCTCAATAAGCGCGATATCGACTGCTGGGTCATTGCACCTGCTCTCATCCCAAGAGCTCCTGGCGATAAAGTGAAGACCGACAAACGCGACGCGTGCACCTTGGCACGTCTGGCTCGCTCGGGGGACATTGCCCCCATATACATACCTGACGCCAGAGACGAGGCCATTCGCGATCTCATTCGCTGTCGCGAGGACGCCATGCTGGACCTGCGCCAAGCTCGTCAGCGGCTCAAGTCGTTTCTACTACGCAATGGCCACCCCTGTAGCGGTCGACAAAACTGGACCGACGCCTATAAGCGCCACCTGGCTGACATCCACTTCTCCGAGCCAGCACAGAAGATAACCTTTCAGGACTATATTCACACCGTCACCGAGCGTTACGAGCGCCTGCAACGCCTCGAACTCGAAATGGAGACCCTGGCCGAATCCTGGCGCTGGTATCCCTTGGTACAGCAACTCACGGCGCTGCGAGGCATCCGCTTCCTGTCGGCCATCACCCTGATGGCGGAACTGGGGGACCTGCGGCGTTTCACCAACCCCAGGCAGCTCATGAACTTCGTAGGGCTAACCCCCAGTGAACGTTCAAGTGGTACTAGGGAAAGGCGCGGGAACATCACCAAATGTGGCAATACCCACGCTCGGCGCATCCTCATTGAAGCCGCCTGGGCCTATCGCTTTAGCCCCAAAGTCTCCCGAGAAATGCAGATACGTCAGCAGCACCATTCTCCCAAACTGCAACAACGCTCCTGGGAGGTACAACTGCGCTTGTGTGCCCGCTTCCGGCGGTTGCAAGCACGAGGCAAGGAGTACAACAAAGTGGTCACCGCCGTGGCCAGAGAGCTCACGGGCTACCTGTGGGACATCGCTCAGCGTTTTGAACCGGATCGACGTGTCCACATAGGCTGACAATTTGGAAAACCATCCTGGTGATGCAGACCGGCGGCAGCGGTGAGAGCAACCCTCGAGAGCGTTAGGCGTTTACACGCGCGCACATAGAATGAGGCAAGGCTCCAGCGGCGCAAACAAGTAATGCGGATAACCAAACCCGCGAATATCAGCAAGGTCAACCGCCGAACATTGACTTGCCTAAGGTCTCTCACCAGGGTGTCCAAGCCGGCCTTATACGGCCCGGCATGGACAGATCTGCGCCTATTGACAGGGGGAATCATATCAACGCTCCACTTAGCGGGAGAAGACTGCCCGGCTATACTCCGCGAGGTACGAGCGCAGCCGGGCTGGCTGAAATCCGCCTACAGTGGCTTGTTAAGTGCTAACTACTCAAATCTTAAATGACCTTTTTGAGAAATTAAGGTTCGCTGGGGAGTAATCATTGCCCATTCAGGATCACCTTCAACCGTGGAAAATGAACACACCCAAGTATCACCACTCAGCTCCACTTGTATTTCAGGAAGCCTAGCTTGAAATGTGACACCGGAGACAATCAGTCCATTTAATCCTGCAAGTTTTGAGCTGATATCACTGTCATCGGACCAACTACCAAAGTAAATTTCTTTGCCTTTCTCAACTCTCCAGCTCCACTCGATCATGATAGTTAGATCTTCGACCTCTAGGAAAATAGCGCTCCCATGCCCTCTGCGAACTTCTCGAACCACTTTTCCTATGTATGGCGCTATGAATTGACTTATGTCTGATTTAGAAAGGTTATGCATATTCACCAATGGCATTTAACGCCTAATTAACAGGCAAAAAACAGTTGGTTAAAATTAGCGACGAAGGAGCAAAACCAACTGCTTTTTGTCCTTGTTTAATTACTTGTTAGCAGTACTGTTTGCTAGGGTATTAACTTTACCCCAATCAGTTGTTTTAACTAACAATCCCCATGTATCACAATGCTTTTTGATCCAAATTAGCTCTTGAGTTTGAGCTCCAATTAGCACGCCAACAAAAATAAACTTAGTTGCATAAGTAGCTACACCTATAGGCTTCCAGAAAATGACTAATAGAACCAAAGCAAATAAACGAAATAGAATTAAGGGTATATGCCTTTTAAATTGTGATTTGTAAGTGAAATCAGAGTCTTTATACTTCAGAAGCCTTTTATACGCATCCATGTTCAACATCCTGTGTACTGCTAACGCTCCACTTAGCGGGAGCAGACTGCCCGGCTATACTTCGCGAGGCACGAGCGCAGCCGGGCTGGCTGAAATCCGCCTACAGTGCCTTGTTATATACACATTAACTGTTTGGACTAATTGGATTTACATCATTTTTCAAAACTAGAATGCAGAGAAAAATCATCCCTACTGGCGGAATAAAGCCTAGAAGAGATCCAATCACACCTGTGAGAACTGGCGTTGTCGTCTTCTTTCGGCCGAGTAAGTAACTCAGTAATCCTATGACAATCATACAAATGAAGATCACTTGCCCCATGAAGGTGGCATTAATGCTCATTGAACCATCCTTGTGTATATAACGCCCCACTTAGCGGGAGCGGGCTGCCCGGCTATACTCCGCGAGGCACGAGCGCAGCCGGGCTGGCTGAAATCCGCCTACAGTGCCTTGTTATGTTTTAGCTGTATTTTTCTTCTTCAGACTGAAGG
>NZ_JBLXDO010000031.1:0-34590 GCF_048263965.1 Ferrimonas sp.
TCTGAATTATGTGTCGCAACTTAATTCTGGCGCATTTGACGCCGTATCGTAGGGGGGCGTCCATCACATCACTGGATCCCGGCGTGCGCCGGGAAGACATTGTGCGGGTGTATGGCTTAGTACGTTGTAGCAAGCCACAGTGTTTTCCGAGAGGTCGTGCAATAGAAACCTCAGGCTAGCACCGAGTTGATTCAAACCTCCGCAGCTCCGCCTCGCACAGTCACTCCGTCGCACGCGGTCGCCCAGTGGCTTAGGGCCATTGGGCGCCTGAACTCCCGCAGCGCTTTTTTACAGGCACAAAAAAGCGGAGCCTGGGCTCCGCTTTTGGGTTCGATATTACCGCCTCTAGGATTTGGGCGCCTTGTGCAGGGTGACCAGTAGCTGGGCCTCTGCCATGGGGATTTCGCACTCCTTGACGATCTCCTCGACGCCGGCTCCCAGCTCCACCATCTTCATGGCGCGGCTGTAGAGGCGAGCATCAGGGTCGTTATGGGACATCTCGTCCTGACGAGCCTGGGTGTGTGCCAACTGCTCCTCCAGGCCCTTGACCTTACGGCCAACGCCCAGGGCGCCGCTGCGCAGCTCATTGAGTTCCCGGCGCAGTCCGTCCCTCTGTCGCTCCGCTTCCTTCAGAAGCAGTGACAGGGCATCCTGCTTACGTTCAACCCCTTTGATCTTACGGTGACACGTCCAGGCGTACAGCAATGCAACCAGGGAAACGGCTGCGGCTGCCGCAGCGAGGATCAGTTCGATCACAGTCCAGCGATCTCCTGCCACTCTTCGTCGGTCAACAGCTTGTTGAGGTCAACCAGGATCAGCAGCTCGTCATCGCGGTGGCTTACGCCCTGGATGAACTTGGCGCTCTCCTCGGTACCCACGTTTGGCGCGGTATCGATTTCGGAGGACTTGAGGTAAACCACCTCGGCCACGCTGTCGACCAGGATGCCCACCACCTGGTTCTCGGTTTCGATGATGACGATACGGGTGGTATCGGTCACCTCAGCCTGAGGCAGGGCAAAACGGGCTCGGGTATCGATCACGGTCACCACGTTGCCACGCAGGTTGATGATCCCCAGAACGTAGTGAGGCGCGCCAGGCACAGGGGCGATGTCGCTGAAACGCAGCACCTCGCGCACCTGCATCACGTTTACACCATAGGTTTCGTTATCCAGGCGGAAGGTGACCCATTGCAGCACCTTGTCTTCACCTTCGGTGGACTCTCCCACCGCTGCGCGTAATTCACTCATCCTATCAGGACTCCTTAACGGTAATATCCAAACCAGCATCCAGCATGCGGGTCAGCTCAGGAACATCGAGCACCACACACTTCTTATCCCGTACGATACCGGCAAGCCATGGACGCTTCGATGACGACTGCCAGTTCACTTCGGACTTGAGCAGCGGCTCCGCATCCAACAGGGACTCACAAGCCAGGGACCAGGGAGTTTCCCCCAGGCATACCACGAACTTGTAGTCACACTCGTCAGCATCACTCTGTGGTCGGTCAGACAGGAACCAGCGGCCGCTGTCCACCACGTTGAGTTTTCCATCCTGGGCATCCAGCTGCACCCCCAGCACCCAGTCGGGACTGCCGGGAAGGTGGTTCAGTTTGCCCAGTCTTTTAATACCACCCAGTGTAAGCAAAGGGACGGCGATTACCAAACCGGCCACTTCGAAGTAGAGGCACTGGAACTCCTCATCCAGCTCCTCCCGCCAGTTCTCGATGGAGGGGAGCGCTGTTTCGGTGGCCAGCTCCGATTCTATCTCGGGTTCAGCCACCTCAGAATGTTGTGTTGCTTCAATCGTCTTTTCAACCACGATTGACGGGGCCACCACCTCGGGCTGTTCGGCCACGGGCTCGGGCTCGGGCTGTGGCTCGGGGGCCACTTTGGGCTCCGCCGCCTGCTCCAGCAAACGGCTGACGTTGGCCTTCTGTACCTCGTCCAGCTGCTCCTTCGGGGGAGTCAGCATCACGTCGAAGTACTCCATCAACGCCTTTTCGGCGGCTTTAGACATGGGCCACCCCCTGTTGGTCCAGCAAGGCATCCAGCAGTTGACTGTAAGCCTGAACCCCACGTGCACTGGCGTCAAAGTGTGACGGCGGCAGATGGGCCTGGCTGGCGTCGCGGAAGCGGGTGTCTACCGGGATCACCGAGTGCCACAGGTCCCTGGGGTATTTCTGGGTCAGTGCGGTCAGCGCCTGCAACGAGGCGCGGGTGCGCTTATCAAACATGGTGGGCACTATGGTGAAGGGGTAACGGGTGCCCCTCGACCGTCCCACCATATCCAGGGTTCGAACCATTCTATCCAGTCCCTTGAGGGCCAGAAACTCTGTTTGTACCGGAACCACGATGCGGTCACAGGCTGCCAGGGCATTGATCATCAATACCCCGAGCACCGGGGGACAATCGATAAGAACTGCATCGTAACGATGGGCCACCATGGAGAGGATGCGCTTGAGAATCAGGCCCATACCATCTTTGGTGCCCAGGGTGCGGTCCAGGGTTGCCAGGGCGGTGCTGGCAGGCAGCAGGTCCAGCTGGGGCGTGCCTGTGGGCACGATCACCGACTCCACCATGGGCAGGTCCAGCTCTTCGTGACCCCGGAACAGCTCGTAGAGGGAGCCGGGCAGCTCATCCGGGTCCACCCCCAGGTAGTAGCCTAGGGAGGCCTGAGGATCGGTATCGACGGCCAGCACCCGGTATCCGCGCTTCACCAGAAGCCCGGCCAGGGTGATGACTGTGGTGGTTTTACCTACACCACCTTTCTGATTGGATACGGTCCAGACCTGCAAAGAGGAACCCCACTGTTACCGGACGTCGGGTGTCCGGGTGATCTTTACCCCGCCATGGGGCTGAGCAAAGGTGGTGACACCCTTGCCGTTATTCTCCAGCACCACAGACTTGCCGCTCTCCTGAGCCTCCTGGTAGCGGCGGCGGATCTCCCGGCGCTGCTCCTCCAGCTGACGCCACTGGCGCAGCTCTTCGGCCAGGGTCTCCAGCTGCTCCTGCTGCTGGGCACTCCTAGCCTGCTCATTCACCAGCTGCTGCTGCAACTCGGCGGCGTAGTGGTGCTTGTCTACGGCCCACATCAGGCTGATCAGGGCCACACTGGCAGTCAGCGCCAGCAGGTAGCCCCTGAACTTGTAGCCTGAGGCGCTGCTCATCGGCGCCCGACCTCTTTGAGGATGCAGTCTGCCATCTTATCCAGGGGGATGGAGTACATGGAGATCTGCTCGGCGGCCACCGCCTGGGGCATGCCGTAGACCACGCAACTGGCTTCATCCTGGGCCCAGATGTGAGCCCCTTCCCGCTTGAGCATACGACAACCTTCGCGGCCGTCGGCGCCCATGCCGGTGAGGATAACGCCGAGCACGTCGCCGCTGTAGATGCGGGCGGCAGAGCCGAAGGTCACGTCCACCGAAGGCTTGTAGTTCAGCTGTTCACCGCCGTCACGGATGGTGAGCTTGGCGGCGCGACTGCTGCCATCAATCAGCATCTGCTTGCCACCTGGGGCCAGGTAGGCACAACCGGGCTTGAGCATCTCTCCGCCCTGGGCTTCCTTCACCGAGATCTTGCACAGGCTGTCGAGGCGCTGGGCAAACGCGGGGGTAAAGGCCGCAGGCATGTGCTGCACCAGCACGATGGGCAGGGGGAAGTCTGCCGGCAGCTGAGTCAGAATCTTCTGCAGGGCGACCGGGCCGCCGGTGGAGGTGCCAATGGCCAGCAGCTTATAGCCCTTGCCGGACGGACGGGTCGGCAGGCGCGGCGCCCCCACCTCACTGGCGGACGGCCTGGCCGTCGGACGCGCGGAGGAGAACTGGGTGCTGGGCTGGGTCACGCTGCGGGTGGCTGTCGCGGTGGAGCGCGGCGCCGGCGCAGACGTTGGCCGCGGCGCACTGAGGCTGCGACGGGAGGCAATGGCCTTCACCCGCTGCTGCAGCAGAGCGATGGCGTTGGCTCGGTCGTTGGCAATGTCCTCGAATCGCTTAGGCAGGAAGTCGGCGGCACCGGCTTCCAGCGCCTCCAGGGTCGAGCGCGCCCCCTCATAGGTGAGGGAGGAGAACATCAGCACCGGGACCGGGTTGGTGCGCATGATCTCGCGCACCGCTTCGATGCCGTTCATCTGCGGCATCTCGATGTCCATGGTCACCACCTGCGGACGCAGGCGGCGCACCTGTTCTATCGCCTCTTTACCATTAGAGGCGGTGCCGACCACTTCCAGCATGGGGTCGGCGTTAATGATTTCTGACACGCGGCGACGAAAGAAACTGGAATCGTCCACCACCAACACTTTAATCGACATACCTATCCTTCAATCATCCCTACGACTACTGACGCTTGGCGTACTGTTTCAGCAGTCCAGGTACATCGAGAATCAGGGCACAGCCACCGTCAGAGGTGATGGTGGCACCGGCCATGCCGGGGGTGCCGTGGAGCAGGGAGCCCAGTGGCTTGATCACCACCTCCTCCTGGCCAATGAGGCCATCCACCACAAAGCCCACCTGCATGGTGCCGATGTGGACTATTACCACATGGCCCTGGTCTTCGCGTTCCACCCTGCCCGGACCGTGGCACAGCCACTTGTCGAGATAGAACAGGGGAATCGCCTTGTCCCGTACGGTCACCGACAACTGGCCGTCCACCACGTTGGTCTTGCTCAGGTCCAGGTGGAAGATTTCGTTGATGCAGGAGAGCGGCAGGGCAAAGATCTGTTTGCCCACTTCCACCATCAGGGTCGGCATGATCGCCAGAGTCAGGGGAACCTTGATCTCCAGGATGGTGCCCTTGCCCTTGTGTGAGTCGATGTAAACCGAGCCGTTCAACTGGGTGATGCGGGTTTTTACTACGTCCATCCCCACGCCGCGGCCGGAGATGTCGGAAATTTCAGTCTTGGTGGAGAAACCCGGGGCGAAGATCAGGTTGTAGGCTTCCTGGTCGCTCATGCGAGCGGCACCATCTTCGTCGAGGATGCCACGGTTGATGGCGATCCCTTTAAGCTTCTCCGCATCCATACCGGCACCGTCATCGCGGATGCACAGCAAGATGTGGTCCCCCTCCTGGGAGGCGGACAGCAGAATGTTACCCTGGCGGGGCTTGCCGGCGGCTTCCCGGTCATCCGGCATCTCGATGCCATGGTCGACCGCGTTACGCACCAGGTGCACCAGGGGATCGGAGAGGGCTTCAACCAGGTTCTTATCCAGGTCGGTCTCCTCCCCTTCCATGGTCAGGGAGATATCCTTGTTGAGGCTGCGGGCCAGGTCGCGAACCACCCGGGGGAAACGGCCAAACACCTTCTTGATGGGCTGCATCCGGGTCTTCATCACCGAGCCCTGAAGGTCGGCGGTCACCAGGTCCAGGTTGGCCAGAGCCTTGCTCATCTCTTCGTCTTCACGCTCCACACCCAGGTTCACCAGGCGGTTACGCACCAGCACCAGCTCGCCGACCATGTTCATGATCTCATCGAGACGGGCGGTATCCACGCGCACCGTGGTTTCGCCGCTGGAAGCAGCCTGGCCTTTGCCGGCCTTGGCTTTGGCCGCGGGCTTAGGGGCGGCTTTCGGTGCCGGAGCAACGTCGGCAGCGGGCTGAGGGGCCGCTGCGGCTGCCGGCTTGGGCGCCGGAGCTGGCTTAGGCTGTGGGGCCGCTGCCGGAGCACTGTCTACGGCCTTGGGGGCATTGCCCTTGCCGTGAAGCTGGTCCAGCAGGGCTTCAAATTCGTCGTCGGTGATCTCGTCGGACTCGGGCTCGGCAGTGGCCGCGGCAACCGCTTCCGCCTTACCGGGGGCACCGCCTTTACCGTGGAGCTGGTCCAGGAGCTTCTCAAACTCATCGTCGGAGATCAGGTCACCCTCAGCGCCGGAGGCCTGGGGTTCAGGGTCGGCTTTCTGGGCCACTTCACCGCTGAACTTGCCTTTGCCGTGGAGGTCATCCAGCAACTTCTCAAACTCGTCGTCGGAGATCTCGTCGCTGTCTGAGGAGGCCGCGGCGGGCGCAGCGCTGTCTGCCGTTGGCAGGGGCGCAGCTTCGCCATCTAGGCCGGAGAGGATGTGCTCAAACTCGGGCTGAGTCATGCTGTCAATGCCGCCGCCATTGAGTGAGACCGACTCAGGCTCGGGGGCTGCCTCAACCACGGGCTCCGGTTGTGTCTCGGGCTCGGGGGCCGCCGCAGGGGCATCGAAAGGCGATGGGGTATTGGGGTCGGTGATGGCGTGCAGGGTGGCCAGCAGCTCTGGGTCTGCAGGTTCCAGCTCTTCACCATTTTGTACGCAGCCAAACATCTCATTGACCGTGTCCAGAGCCTGAAGGATCACATCCATCAGCTCCGAAGACATATCGAGTTGGCCATTGCGCAACATGTCGAACAGGTTCTCGGCGCCGTGACAGGCGTCGACCAGGTGAGTCAGGCTCAGGAAGCCCGCGCCACCCTTAACGGTATGGAACCCCCGGAAAATGGCATTAAGCAGATCCGCGTCGGTGGGGTTGTTCTCCAGCTCCACCAACTGCTCTTGCAAAAGCTCTAGAATTTCGCCTGCTTCGACTAAAAAGTCCTGCAGAATCTCATCATCTATGTCAAAACCCATCGCCTAACTCCTAGGGCCTATTGATCTTTGCTGCATATTTTTGCGCCAAAGTTTAACTGTTACGGAGCAAATCCCCTGAGAGCTTGCTCACAATGGCCAGTGACTCAGGCCGTATGCTGCGCCCTGCGGGCCCGGTCTGGCGACAACCACTCTACACTGTTCGATTTTGACGTAAGGCCACTGTGCCTGTCATCGAACCCCGTAATTGATTGCCGCCATCCTCGGTCAAGTCTCACCACCAAAGGTCAACTGGCCTTAGAACCCGAGGCTGGAAAGCAGATCGTCGACCTCATCCTGGCCGTTAACCACTTCCGCTTTGTTTTCCGAGCTCACGACCGGACCTTCAGCCGCCGCCGTGTCCACGGTCTGGCGGTTAACGTCCGCTTGTTCACCAAACACGGTCAACATGGACACCAGATTCTCTTCCACCTCGCGCACCAGATCGATCACCCTGCGAATGACCTGACCGGTAAGGTCCTGGAAATCCTGGGCCATCAGCACCTGGTTGAGGTGGTCTTTGATCAGCTCCGCATCATCCACAGAGGTGGTCATGAAGGCGTCCATCTCGTGACACAGGGTCTTGAACTCAGCCAGTTCAATCTGCTTCTGCATCAACTTGTTCCAACCCGGTTGCAGTCCCTTGATGCGGTTCTGCAGGTCGGACACTTTTGGCATGCTCTCGTCCAGAGCATCCATGGTACGGTTTGCGGCTTGCTCCGTCATCTCAATAACGTAGTTAAGTCGCTCTTTTGCGTCAGGAATTTCATGCTTGGCCAGATCGGAGATGCGATCGTCCAGCTGGAAATCCCTCAATGCATCGTGCAGCTGTCGGGTCAGTTTTCCCACTTCGTCAAACAGCTGCTGATTCAGAGGTGCGGACACCATCTGAATCAGTTGATTTGCCTGTTCTACTTGCCCCTGTTCCAGCATGGTCACCAGTTCACGGGCATCATCCAACGAGATCAAAGCGTCCTGTTGCATATGCGCTCCCAGTGACTATCAGTTGAGGCGTTCAAAAATCTTTTCGAGCTTCTCTTTCAGAGTGGCCGCAGTGAAGGGCTTCACTACGTACCCGTTTACGCCGGCTTCGGCAGCCATGACGATCTGCTCACGCTTGGCTTCCGCGGTCACCATCAGCACGGGCAGGTGCTTGAGGTTGGCGTCGGCACGAATGGCGCGCAGCAGGTCGATGCCCTGCATACCAGGCATGTTCCAGTCGGTGACCACGAAATCGAAGTCACCCTCTTTCAGCATGGGCAGAGCGGTGTTGCCGTCGTCCGCTTCGAAGGTGTTGTTAAACCCCAGATCGCGCAGCAAGTTTTTGATGATCCGACGCATTGTTGAAAAGTCATCAACGATCAGAATCTTCATATTAGTGTTCAAAACATCCTCCAACCGGGGTTTCCCCAAAGAGCCACTGTTGCAGCGAGCATTATTAATCTAAAACTTATTGTTGCCAACTTGATAAACGACTTTTCAGGCGCATCATTGCCTGACTGTTGATCTGGCTCACTCGCGACTCACTGACGCCAATGACCTGACCTATCTCTTTCAAGTTGAGTTCTTCGTCGTAATAGAGCGACAAAACCAGGGCTTCCCTTTCTGGAAGGCTCTTGATGGCGGCTGACAGGGCTTCCTGAAACCGCTCTTGGGCCACCTGCTCGAAGTTACGTTGTGGCGCATCCTCATCAACAAAGCTATCGACCGATACGCCGAGATCTTCAATACCAATCATCCTCCCCATGCTGGCTTCATTCAGCATCTGGTGGTACTCATCGATTGGAATATCTAGATAATCAGCAACTTCGTTGTCGCGGGGGTCCCGACCCAGACGCTTTTCCAGCTCCTTGATGGCGTCGGTAACCTGACGGTAGTTTCGATGAACCGAACGCGGCACCCAATCTCCGCGGCGGATCTCATCGAGCATGGCTCCGCGAATGCGGATGCCGGCAAAGGTTTCGAAACTGGCGCCCTTGGTGGCGTCGAAGTTCCGGGAAGCTTCCAGCAGACCAACCATCCCCGACTGGAGCAGGTCATCCAACTGGACGCTGGCAGGCAAGCGGGCCATCAGGTGGTGGGCTATGCGCTTCACCAGAGGGGCATAACGTTCCACCAGGGAGGCCCGGTTATCGAACTGGGTGTAGGCCGCCGCCTTATTCACCAACCGCTTCTCCATACATGTTGCGGCGGACCAGGCGCTCTACAAAGAACTCCAGGTGACCGCCAGGGTTATCCGGCGTCGGCCAGCTCATCACCTTATTGGAGAGTCCCTGATAGGCGATGGCCGCCGGCGCGCGAGGGAAGGCTTCCACCACCACCCGCTGTTTACGGACCGACTTGCGTACGTTCTCATCGAACGGGATGGTGGCCACCAGCTCCAGGGCCACATCCAGGAAGCGATCCGTCACTTTGGAGAGCTTAGCAAACAACTCCATCCCTTCACGGAGGCTGCGCACCATGTTGGCGACGATGCGGAAGCGGAACACGCCATGCTCCCGCGAGAGAATCTTGATCAGGGCGTAGGCGTCGGTGATGGAGGTGGGCTCATCGCACACCACCACAACCACCTCCTGGGCGGCCCGGGAGTAGCTGAGTACCATCTCGGAGATACCGGCCGCGGTATCCACGATGAGGACATCAAACTCCTCCTCCAGCTCACTGAAGGCCCGGATCAGGCCTGCATGCTGGGCGGGAGTCAGCTCCACCATCGCCTGGGTACCGGAAGCCGCGGGTACAATGAACACCCCTTGCGGGCCCTCCACCAGAACCTCGGACAGCTTGCACTCACCGGACAGCACGTGGGACAGGTTGTACTTCACCCGAAGCCCCAGCAATACATCCACGTTGGCCAGACCCAGGTCTGCATCCAATACCAGCACCTTCTGCCCCTTTTGGGCCAGGGAGGTTGCCAGGTTGATGGAGACATTGGTTTTGCCGACACCGCCTTTGCCACCGGTTACCGCGATGACCTTTACCATCTTTTGCTTTTGCTGTGCCATCTTTCTTAGTCCGCTTGCCTGATCCTGCAGAAACCATCTATTCATAGCTGCCCGCCACACTCTGTCGTTGCACGGGCTCACCCCACTCCTGCGTCTCCTCGATCACCACGGCACGGCGTGCCAGGTACTCGGGTTCGGCGATCCTCAGGTCCTCGGGAACACGCTGTCCGTCGGTAAGGTAACTGATTGGTAAGTCGTTTTGAATCAGTACACTGAGGGCTTCGCCGATGCTGTGGGCTTCGTCGAGCTTGGTGAAAATGCACCCGGCCAGGGCGATGCGGCGGAACTGTTCCACCGTCTCCTTCAGCACCCGGTATTGGGCGGTGGAGGAGAGCACCAGGTAGGGACGAATGGGCAGGCGAGTGGCGGCAACCAGGTTATCCAGCTGCTCCACCAGGCGCATGTCTCTCTGCCCCATACCGGCGGTGTCGATCAGAATCAATCGACGGCTACGCAGCTGGTACAGCACATTTTCCAACTCTTTCACGTTACTGGCGGCTCGCACCGGACATCCCATGATCTTGCCATAGGTGGCCAGCTGCTCTTTGGCGCCAATACGATAGTTATCGGTCGTGATCAGCGCAACTTGATCCACACCATAGCGGGCGGCATATCGCGCGGCCAATTTAGCTACAGTAGTGGTTTTGCCGACGCCGGTTGGACCGACCAGAGCGATAACACCGCCCCGGCTTAAAGATTCTTCTGTGGTTTGGGTCAGCTCGGCGCCAATCAGTCGCGGCAGTTGCCCCAGGGCTTCGTGCAGGGACAGGTGCTCGGGCACCAGGGAGGCGAAGTGGTCCGCCACGCTGCGGTGAAAGCCGTTCTCCCGAAGCTTGTCCGCCAGCATGGCCCGCACCGGCTCACGGCGGGCCAGGTCCTGGTCCATCAGGCCGGCCACCTGGTGCTCCAGCAGCTGACGGATGGAGGCCATCTCGTCACGCACCGCCTTGAGCTCCTGGGCCCCCTGGCTGGGGCGGGCATCGGCAGTGCGGGCCTTGGCGCGAGGAGGCTGCGCCTTCTTAGGCTGCTCCTTCTTGCCGAACGCCTCTTTGGCCCAGTCCGGCAGGGCTTCATTGCGGCCAGACGCCTGACGGGGCTGCTCCTCTTCGAAGCCGCGCTGCTTCATCCGCTGCTGCTGACGCTCCAGCAGGCCTCGGAGGCTGTCACCCGGACCTGGCTCGCTGGGGGCGGGCCGGCGCGCTTCGGTGCGCAGAGGCTGGGCCGGACGACTCGGGCGGGGTTGCCCCAGGGTCACCCTGTCCTCGGCCAGGTCGGTGGAAGAGCGGGGGGCGCTGACGCTAGGCGTCGGAATACTGGCGCCACTCTGATCGTCAAAGTCCACGGCCGCCACAATTTCGACGCCGCCATTGACCTTCTTGTTGGACATGATCACCGCGTCGGTGCCGAGAGTCTCTTTCACTTCGGCCAGTGCAGTACGTATATCCTTGGCAAAAAAACGCTTTATTTTCACTTTAGGTTACTCCCCACTCCTACCGCTTACTGGCCCACGGAATGGACGATTCGAATCTGCTTATCATCCGGTATCTCCTGATAGGACAGCACCCTCAGGGATGGGATAGTGTGTTTGACAAACCGGCTCAGGGTGGTGCGCAGCACCCCTGAGGTGAGCAGGACGGCAGGTTCACCCACCATCTCCTGCTTCTGAGCCATCTCCGACAGAGAACGTTGCAGGCGCTCCGCCAGGCCAGGCTCCAATCCGGTATTCTCGCCGTTACTGGATTGTAATGACTGATGCAATATCTGTTCCAGCTCAGGAGACAAAGTAATGACGGGGATCTCTGGCTCTGCGCCGTTGATTTCCTGAACAATCAGCCGCTTCAGCGCGATACGCACCGCCGCGGTCAACACATCCGGGTCTTTGCTCTTCGGCCCATACTCCACCAGGGTCTGAACCAGGGTACGGACATCCCGCACCGGCACCCCTTCATTGAGCATGTTCTGCAGCACCTTGACGATGACGCCCAGGGACAGGGTCTCAGGGACCAGCCCCTCAACCAGCTTGGGCGAATCCTTGGCGAGGATATCCAGCAGCTGCTGAACCTCTTCGTAACCGAGTAACTGGGAGGCGTTGTTGGTGAGCAGCTGACTGAGGTGGGTGGCGACCACGGTCGCCGCGTCCACCACGGTGTACCCCAGGGTCTGGGCGTGGTCACGCCGGTCCGGACCGATCCACACCGCTTCCAGGCCGAAGGCCGGGTCTGTGGTGGTCTGCCCCTCCAGCTGACCGAATACCTGGCCCGGGTTGATGGCCAGTTCGCAGTCGTGGCGGATCTCCGCCTCACCCACCGCCACGCCCATCAGGCTGATGCGGTAGGCGTTGGGGGCCAGATCCAGGTTGTCTCTGATGTGGACCGCCGGCACCAGGAAGCCGAGCTCCTGGGACAGCTTCTTGCGCACCCCTTTGATGCGCGCCAGCAACTCCCCTTTCTGGGCCTTGTCCACCAGCGGGATCAGGCGATAGCCCACCTCCAGGCCGATGGTGTCCACCTGGTTGACGTCCTCCCAGGAGAGCTCCTTAGTGTCGGACTCCACACGCTGGGCCACGGCGGTCTCCTCCGCCTCCTTGGCCGCGTCGGCCGCCTGTTGCTGACGGCGCTTGTAGCTCCAGTAGGTCAGGCCGGCACCGGTGAGACCGAAGCCGAGGAACGCCAGCTTGGGCATGCCGGGCACCAGCCCCATCACCACCAGCACACCTGAGGTCACCATCAATACCTTGGGATCGTCAAACATCTGGGTGACTAGGGTCTCACCCATCTTCTGGGCTTCGTTCTGCCGGGTAATGATGATGGCGGCAGCGATGGAGAGCAGCAGGCCGGGGATCTGCGCCACCAGGCCATCACCGATGGTGAGCATGGTGTAGATCTCCACCGCTTCACCAAAGCTGAGCTGGTGCTGGGCCATGCCGATGACAAAGCCGCCGAGGATGTTGATAAACAGAATCAGGATGCCGGCGATGGCATCCCCTTTAACGAATTTGGAGGCACCGTCCATCGCCCCGTAGAAGTCCGCCTCTTTGGCCACCTCTTCCCGGCGATGCTTGGCCTGCTCCTGGTTGATCAGGCCGGCGTTCAGGTCGGCGTCGATGGCCATCTGCTTGCCGGGCATGGCGTCCAGGGTAAAGCGAGCGGTCACTTCAGAGATGCGGCCGGCACCCTTGGTTACCACCACGAAGTTGATGATCACCAGGATGGTGAACACCACCAGACCCACGGCGTAGTTACCGCCAATCACCACGGAGCCGAAGGCCTCAATCACCTTACCGGCGGCGTCGCCGCCATTGTGACCCTCCAGCAGCACCAGCCGGGTGGAGGCCACGTTCAGCGCCAGCCGCAACAGGGTGGCGATCAGCAAAACCGTGGGAAACGCGGCAAAATCCAGGGGGCGCAAGGTGTAGATGGAGACCAGCAGGACCACCAGCGCCAGGGCGATGTTGAAGGAGAACAGCATATCCAGCAGCAGGGCTGGCATGGGCAGGGTAACCATGGCCAGGGTCGCCAGAACCATGACCGGTGTGCCGATCCCTTTCAGGTAGATGCCATATTTCTGGAATAGGGTGTTTGCGCTGGCCTGTAAATTCATCTTCCGTCTTAAAATTGACGCCGTGGAGGGCATGCTACCCAATAAGCAAGGAGTATACCAGCAACCCGCCTCAGAACCGCTACAGCGGTGGATTTACCGAGGAAAAAATCCACAATTCAATAACTCCCATTAATGGTCATTTGGCTTTTCAGTTTGGCTTACCCCTAGGCCTTAAGGCATCTGCGTCGGAAAATGACCGCTTTACCAAGTTTTCCTGAGAAGGCCTGCAAAAGCCCAGCATTGTGAATGGCGAGTTGGTAAGCGGTTACTTCGCCATGGGCATAGATGTAAAAGCGACCGCTTGGATGACGAGATAGGGCGACCGCCTTCGCCGAAGTGACTGTGCTGGGGGGAGCCGCCGTGGTCTGAACCGCTTCTATTCGAACGCTCAACAGGCTCACTGGCACCATCGTCTTCCCGGCGCAGGCCAGAATCCAGTGTCTATCGCCAACCCGGACATCTCCCAAGAAAAGACGCTGGGCGACCGCGTGCGCCGGAGTAACTGTGCGGGGGGGGAGCCGCCGTGATCTGAACGGTTTCTTTTCAAGCCTGCAACCCACTGCGCAAGTCACGACGAAGTGCTCAACAAGCCCACTGGCACCATCGTCTTCCCGGCGCAGGTCGGGAGCCAGTGTCTGTCGCCAACCCGGACATCTCCCAAGAAAAGACGCTGGGCGACCGCATGCGCCGGAGTGACTGTGCTGGGGGAGCCGCCGTGGTCTGAACGGTTTCTTTTCAAGCCTGCAACCCACTGCGCAAGTCACGACGAAGTGCTCAACAAGCCTACTGGCACCATCGTCTTCCCGGCGCAGGCCGGGAGCCAGTGTCTGTCGCCAACCCGGACATATCCAAAGAAAAGACGCTGGGCGACCGCATGCGCCGGAGTGACCCTGCTGGGGGGAGCCGCCGTGGTCTGAACGGCTCCTATTCGAACCTGAAGCCAACGGGCGTAATTACGACAAAACCCAGCGAGCTTATAGCCAGCAAATGCTGGGGCATCCACAGAGATCTGAACGGCTTCTATTTGAACCTGCGGCCAAGTGCAGATATCACTGCGAAGTGCTCAACAAGCTCACTCGCACCATCGTCTTCCCGGCGCAGGCCGGGATCCAGTGGCTTTGGTCAGGAAGGTGGCTCATTCAAAAGCAACCTAGGCACGGATAACCGCCCTATTCCCGCTCCAGAGGGTTGCCGTCGTTATCCACCTGCAGCTCGTCGGGGATCGGCATGCGGTCAGGCAGGGGGATGGGCCGGCGGCCGCGGCCCTTCTGAAACTGCTTGAGCTGGAACACGTAGGCCAACACCTGGGCCACGGCGGTGAACAGCCCGTCCGGGATCTGCTTCTTCAGCTTGGTGGAGTAGTAGATGGCTCGGGCCAGCTGGGGAGAGCTGATCACCGGCACCTCGTATTCCCGGGCAATCTCCCGGATCTTCAGTGCCACTTCGTCGGTGCCCTTGGCCACCACCAGAGGGGCCCTGGCCTGCTCCTTGTCATATTTGAGCGCCACCGAGTAGTGGGTCGGGTTGACCACCACCACGTCCGCCTTGGGCACTTCGCTCATCATCCGCCGCTGGGACATCTCCCGCTGCAA
Organism: Ferrimonas sp.; assembly: GCF_048263965.1. Taxonomy (NCBI): domain Bacteria; kingdom Pseudomonadati; phylum Pseudomonadota; class Gammaproteobacteria; order Alteromonadales; family Ferrimonadaceae; genus Ferrimonas; species Ferrimonas sp. The sequence continues at coordinate 14,775 of NZ_JBLXDO010000031.1, forward strand.
CTGACGGATGCGGCCCTTCACTTCCGGGCGGCCCTCGCTGTCCTTGTGCTCATCCTTGATCTCCTGCTTGGTCATCTTCAGCTGCTTGTTGTGGTTCCACACCTGATAGGGAGCGTCGATGATGACGATGATCAGCAGGGAGCAGCAGAGGAAGGTGAACAGCTTATTGAGCAGGGAGACCGACCCGGCGATGGCGGACAATGGGGTACCGGTGGAGATGGACATGATGTCATCGAAGTAGAGGCTCAGGAGCATCCAGGCCACCAGGGCCACCACGGAGAACTTGGCGATCGCCTTGACCAGCTCCACCACCGCCTGGATACCAAACATCCGCTTGAAACCGCTCAGCGGATTGAACTTGCTCATCTTCGGTGCTGCCGCCTTCCAGCTGAAGGTCATCCCCCCCAGCAGGATGTTGCCCACAAAGGCGGCCACGGAGAGGAACAGCACGAAACCCAGCACCGGCAGGCCGACTTCGGTCAGGATGCGACCGAAGACCATGGAGAGCTCCCCCACGTCGAACACCTGCTTACGGCTGAGGGTGAACAGGGAGGTGGCCACCGACATCAGGCTGTTGGCCATGGCCTGGCCGAAGATCATCATGGCGACCGCCGCCCCCACCAGCACGAAGGTGGTCCCCAGCTCCTTGGATCGGGGAACCTGGCCCTTCTCCTTGGCCTGCTGTAATCGTTTCGCCGTGGGTTCTTCTGTTTTTTCCTGGTCGCTGCTGTTTTCCGCCATCAGCGCACCTCACATTGCAGTCTGAGCAGGGAACAGAGGGTCTGCTGGCCGTTGTCCCAGGCCGCCTCGAAGTGGGGCATGAAACCTGAGAGGGAGAGCCACAGGATCAGCAGACCGGACAGCATGGTGATGGGAAAGCCGATGGCAAAAATGTTCAGCTGCGGCGCCGCCCGGGTCATCACCCCGAAGGAGAAGTTGATCATCAGCAGGGCGGTGGCCGCCGACAGGGCCAGGGTCAGGGCCCCGGCAAACATCAGGCTGCCCCACCTGGCCAGCTCCATGAAGTTGTCGGGCAGCAGCCCCTGCCCCACCGGCAGGGTGGTGAAACTGGCCACCATCATCCGGATCATCAGCAGATGACCGTCCACCAGGAAGAAGATCAGGGTCGAGAGCAGCAGGAACAGCTGACCCACCAGAGGCACCTGCTGACCATTGCTTGGGTCCACCATGGAGGCGAAGCCCAGGGAGGTCTGCATGCCGATGATCTGGCCCGCCAGAATAAAGGTGTTAAGCACCAGCAGGGAGACAAAGCCGGCGGCGACGCCGATGAGGATCTCCTGGGCGGTCACCAGCACCGCCTGGGCGGAGAGCAGTTCGATGGGCGGCGGCGCTGGCAGCACCGGAGCCACTGCGGCGGTAATGGCCACGGAGAGGGCCATTCGCACCCGGGTCGGTGTGGAGGAGCCGCCGATGGTGACCATCACCATCAGCATGGAGCTGATTCGGATCAGCGGCCACAGCAGGGCCCTGAGCCAATCGAAGATCACCTCCAGTGGCAGCTCCATCAGCCGATCACCGAAGGTATCCTGTCCACCAGTTCGAAGGTGAACTCCATCAGGGTGCGCACCAGCCAGTGGCCCAGGAAAGCCAGGGTCAGCAGGGTGACCAGCAGGCGCGGCAGGAAAGAGAGGGTCTGTTCGTTGATGGAGGTGGCCGCCTGGAACACCGCCACCACCAGGCCAATGAGCAATCCGGGCACGATGATGGCGGAGACCATCATCAGGATCACATAGAGGGCGTGGCGGAACAGATCGACGAAGGCTTCCGGGGTCATGTGCCCACCCCGAAGCTTGTGGCGAGGGTTCCCATCACCAGGCTCCAGCCATCCACCAGCACAAACAGCATGATCTTAAAGGGCAGCGACACGATCATCGGCGACAGCATCATCATACCCATGGCCATCAGCACCGAGGCCACCACCAGGTCAATCACCAGAAAGGGCAGAAACAGCATGAAGCCTATCTGGAAGGCGGTCTTGAGCTCGGAGGTGACGAAGGCCGGGATCAGCACCCGCAGGGGTGTATCCTCCGGGCCGTTCAGTCCGGTCACGCCGCTGATCTCGATGAAGGTGTTGAGATCCGACATCCGGGTCTGGGAGAGCATGAAGGCTTTGACCGGCACGCTGGCCCGCTCCAGGGCCACCACCGCGGTCACCTGCTCCTCCATGTAGGGCACCACCGCGTCTTCGTAGACCCGGTCCATCACCGGGGTCATCACAAACAGCGACAGGAACAGCGCCATCCCCAGCAACACCTGGTTGGACGGCGTCTGCTGCAGGCCCAGGGCCTGACGCAGAATCGCCAGCACCACGATGATGCGGGTGAAGCTGGACATCAGCACCACCATGGCGGGCAGGAAGGTGAGCACCGTCATCAGGCCGAGGATCTGCAGCGACACGCTGTAGTCCTGGGTGCCATCAGGGTTGGTGGTCACGGTGACGGCGGGGATGCCGGTGTTGGCCAGGGCCAGGGCCGGCATCATCAGCGGCAGCAGCAGGGCTGCCCAGGTCAGCAGGCGCCTCATGATCTGGGCTCCTTGTTCACCCGGGAGAGCACCTTGGCAAAGTCGGCGCCCTGGGGCGCTTCGATGGGCGTCTCCAGCTTGTCCAGCAGCTGAATGCCGCCGGCGCTGACGCCAATCAGGTACTGCTGCTCCCCCACCTGAATCACCGCCACCCGCTCCTTGGTACCGAGGGGAAGGCTGGCGATAAGACGAATCTTGCCCACCAGTTTGGTGGGCAAGTTCATTTTGCGGGCAACCAGGGCCAGAACCAGTATCAGGGCCACCACGCCCACCAGGGTGGCGATGGTGGTGGCCAGCTGCTCGCCGGAGGAGACCGGCTCAGCCGCGGCGGGCAGGCTGAGCAGCAACAGGGGCAATAGTAGGAATCGCATCTTATTTGAGTTTCTTGATTCGCTCAGTCTGGCTGATCACGTCGGTCAGGCGGATACCAAATTTTTCGTTGACCACCACCACTTCACCGTGGGCGATCAGGGTACCGTTGACCATCACATCCAGGGGCTCACCGGCCACCCGGTCCAGCTCCACCACGGAGCCCTGGTTCAGTTGCAACAGATTGCGGATGCTGATGCTGCTGCGCCCCACCTCCATAGAGATGGTAACCGGGATATCCAGAATGGAATCCAGCTTCTTACGCTCATCGTCACTGATGCTGCTGCTGGGCTTTGGCTCATTGAAATCCTCGAGCTCAACCTGCTGGATCGCATCATCCTGCTCTGCCAGGGCCGAGGCCCACTCATCCGCCAGGTCGTCCTGGTTAAACAGATCGTCGTCGTTACTCATCACTTGAGCTCTCTTTCAGTTTTTCCAACATTGTATGGGCCATGTCGCTTGCGCTGCCAGTGCGACCCTGCATCAGCTGCAGTTCGGACTTAAAGCTTTCCGGCCGCGGAATGCGCTCGGTGATCTGGATCGCCTTGTGGTCACCGGCGCGTCCCAGGCGTCCGCGGAAGGTGGGCAGTTCCTCCACCCGAACCATCATCTCTTCCGGCATCTCCACCGGAATGATGTCGCCCACCTGCAGCTCCATGATGTCATTCAGGGACATCTCGGTTTCCAGCAGGGTGCCGGAGAACTCCACGGGCACATCCAGGATCTCCTCCTGCAGCGCCTTACCCCAGCGCTGATCCGTGTCCTGCTTGTCGGATTGCACACCGGCATCCAGCAGTTCACGAATGGGCTCAATCATGGAGTACGGCAGAGTGATGTGGAAGTCCCCGCCACCGCCATCGAGTTCGATGTGGAAGGAGGAGACCACCACCACCTCGGTGGGGCTGACGATGTTGGCCATGGCCGGGTTCACTTCGGAATCCAGGTACTCGAACTCCACGTCCATCACCGGAGACCAGGCCTCTTTGTAATCCTCGAAAACGGTTTTCAGCAACAGCTGGATGATGCGTCGCTCGGTGGGGGTGAATTCACGCCCCTCAATCTTGGCCTGGAAGCGACCGTCGCCGCCGAAGAAGTTGTCCACCAGGATGAAGACCAGGCGGGCCTCCATGGTGATAAGGCCAGTCCCCTTCAGGGGGCGGAAACGCACCATGTTCAGGCTGGTGGGTACGAACAGGGTGTGCACATACTCGCCGAACTTGATCATCTGCACGCCATTGATGGAGATCTCCGCAGAGCGTCGCATCAGGTTGAACAGACTGATCCTCAGGTGACGGGCAAAGCGCTCATTCACCAGCTCCAGGGTGGGCATGCGCCCACGGACGATGCGGTCCTGAGAGGAGAAATCATAGGTCTTGGCATCGGGACCGCCAGACTCTTCAATATCCTCTTCGACCTCATCTACCCCGTGCAACAGGGCATCGATTTCGTCTTGGCTAAGCAGATCGCTCATTCAGACTCTCTTATTGCATTACAAAGCCGGTAAACAGGACCCGTTCCACCACGAGCCTGCCGGTAATTCCCTGAAGGGTGGTCTGCACATTGATCAGCGCCTGGGTACGAAGCTCCTCTTTGCCCTCACGGGAGGAGAGTTGCTTGGCATCGGCCTCGCTGAAGGTGGAGAGCAGAGAGTCCTCAATCAGGGGGATATGTTTCTTGGCAATCTCCTGGTCCTGGTAGCCACGAACCTGGATCTGCACCTTAATCTGCACCAGATAGCTGCGCTTTTCGCCGGGCAGATTGAACAGGAACGGCCGTGGCATCCCCACGTAGAGGGCATCACCCGGAGTCAGCGGCGTGCTGATCTCCACCTGCTCGGCGCCCTTTTCATCGTCATCGCTGAGAAGCATAACGACCCCGGCCACAATGGCCGCCAACAGGATGCCGGCACCGGCAATGATGGCGATCATCAGCCACTTGGGGCGCTTTTTCGGCTCGTTCACTTCCAGTTGTAAGGACTCTTCTTCTGCCATCTTGTCAGTCCATTTTCTCTAAAACCTGTTCAGGGTAACATACCCCGAATTACGCGTAATAATCGATACCGCCATCGGCGTTACGGCCGGTCATTTGCTGGACAGTGACCAGGGCCTCATCACTGGCCTCGACCATACCATCTCCCCCCATGGCCAAGCCATCGGCCCCGGCTTCGCCCTCCTGGGTGCCAGCCTGACCGCTACCACCATGGCTGACCTGGGTGTCGGCCAGGGTAATCCCTTGCTGAGCCAGCATCTCGCGGAGGCGGGGCAATGCCTGTTCCACCATCTCACGGGTCTGGGCCTGCTGGGTATGGAGCTGCACCTGAGCCTGGTCGCCGTTCATCTGAATCTTGATCTGCAGGGCACCCAGCTCTGGCGGATCCAGACGAATCTCCGCCTGACTGGTGCGACTGTTGATCATCATCATCATCCGCTCTCGCAGCTCCGGAGCCATGCGCTCCGCCGCGACCGGCTGCCGCATGGCGGCCTGCTGAGCCTCGACCTGGGCGGGACGACCTGCCTCAGGGGTTCTGCCATGCTGCATACGATGGGCCGTGTCCAGTTCCACTCCCTCGCCATGCTCTGCGCTGGCCGCCAAAGGCGCCGCCTCCGGCAGCTGGGTCTGGGTCGCCAGGGTCATCTCGGCGGTAACCTGGGCGCTTCGCAAGCCGGGCTCAGCCTTGGCTTGAGTGCCCTGCAGGGCGCTCACCTCTTTGGCCAGCTCCGGGTCCAGCCTTTCGCCAGACAACTTCTGAGTGGCTGGGGCCTGGGCCATGGCTGTAGTGTCGCCCATGGCCTGGCGGGAAGCCGCATCCAATTTCTGAGGCAGGGGCTCACCATCGAGTTTGGTCTGAACCTCCCGGCTGCCCTGCAACTGAGTCAGGAGTTCACTGCCAGAGAGCGTCTTGGGGCCCTCTTTGGCGTCGGTCTGGGAGGACGCCTTGCCTTCGGCAGCAGCGTGCGGCTCGGCCTTGACGCCACCTGGCGCAGGCGGAGTCTCTTTCAGGTCCAGTTTGGCAACCACCTTGGGGCTGTCTGAGGCCTCGGCGCCCGCTTCGCCCTGGCCATCAAGGGTCTCACCCTCGCCACCAGGTTGATTCAGCACGGCAAAGGGGGAGGCGTCGGTCTTACCCTGAGACTGCTGGCCCTCGGACTTCGATTCGGCCAGTGCCTGCTGAGCCCGCGGCGTCGCGGATGTCGCCTCTGCCCGGCTCTCCTGTCCCCGCTCTGAGGGGCCTCGTCGAAGCTTCGCCTCACCGGCGACCTTCAAGCCGGGAGTATCGGGCTTCGGGTACTCACTGTCGGCAGACGGGGCTCCCTTAACCGGGTCAACCTTGTCCAGGGGCTGTTTCGCCTGCTCACCCTCCTGACTGATCTTAGTCGCAACCGTATCCGTCTCTGCCGCAGTCGTCAGCGTGGCCTGGCTGCCTGCCTCAGCAGCGGAATCGGTATCCTCCCGACTCTTGCCGGGGGCAGATTGTTGCCGCTCTGGCTCAGTCTGGGTTGCCACCTTGGGCAAGACTGCTTCCTGCAGCTCAGGGGTCTTCGCATCTGTGCTTTCAGCGGCGTCGGGGGCGCCCTCCAGTGGCGGCAGAGACGTTGGCTCGCCACTCTCACCGCCCTCACCTTCCAGCGCCTGCTCATCGGTTTTCAGCTTGGGCTGGGCATCGCCCGGGCTGTTGCTCTTCGAAGAATCGGTACGGTCATCAGCCTTGGCAGGCTCGACGCCCGTCTTTGAAGCCTCTGATAATTCTGTTTTTTTGCCTTCTATGGCCTGGTGCTGCGCCTCCTTGCCCTGACTGGCGTCTGTCGCATTCGCCAGCGCCGCCTCGAAGCCGTCGTCGGACGAGCCCTTTGAGGCGGGTGCGGTGCTGAGCACCGAGGGGGTCTGAGTGACCTGCAGTCGAGCTTCCATAGGTCCTTACAACTCCTGGCTGACAATGGAATCGGCAGAGGCCGATGACGGCTCTACGTTAATGCCAAGTTAAGAGCAAGCTTCGTGCCACAACTTTGAACCGACACCAACAGGCTCAGTTCATCTCTGAAGACCCTAAGTCTGACGGCGGAGAAACTGCTGCAGGGCGAACTCGTCCAGCTCAACCTGCTCCCGCCTGTCTGCCCGGGCACGCCGGCGGGCATGCTCCTTATCGATGAGCAGGGCCAGGGCTTTCTGTTTCTGCTGAATCTTCTGCCACTGCTGCTGAAACTGACCCACCGCCTGGTCTGCGGCCTGGATCTGCTGATGCTGCTGATCGATGGCACCGTCCAGGCGGGCAACAAAGTGGTAGTACTGCTGATAATGGTTGGCCGCCAGCTTATCGCCGGTCTTCTCCGCCGCCTGGCGCACATAGTCCATACGGAAGGCTTCCAGGCTTTTCAGCTGCTCTCGCAGGGCGTTGGCCTGAGACTGAGCACTGCGTAGCTGCAACTGAGCCGCTTCCAGTTCCTTATCCGCCAGTTCCAGTACCTTTGCCAGCTGCCTGGGATCCGCCATGGCTTAATCCCTAGTACTTGCAGTTGGCCGCAAGCCGGGCCAGTTGCTCCAGGCTTGCGGTGTAATTGGCGGGACGCCGCATCTCCTGGCGCAGGAAGGCGTTGAACGCTGGTTGCATGGCAATCGCCTTATCCACCTTAGGATCCGACCCCTGAGAGTAGGCACCGATGGCAATAAGATCCTGATTCTGACGATAGGCGGACCAGAGCTGCTTGACCATCTGAGCGGCAGTCTGATGCAACTGCTCGGTGACCATGGGCATCACCCGGCTGATGGAGGCCTCGATGTCGATGGCCGGGTAGTGGCCACTCTCCGCCAACTGACGGGAGAGCACGATGTGACCGTCAAGGATCGCCCGGGAGGCATCCGCTATGGGATCCTGTTGATCGTCCCCCTCGGTCAGTACGGTGTAGAACGCGGTAATGCTGCCCTGGCCCGGGCCGCCGTTACCGGCACGCTCAACCAGTTTCGGCAGCTTGGCAAATACCGAGGGCGGATAGCCCTTGGTGGCCGGCGGCTCACCAATGGCCAGGGCGATCTCCCGCTGCGCCTGGGCGTAACGGGTCAAAGAGTCCATCAGCAGCAGGGTGTTCTTGCCGCAATCCCGGAAATACTCGGCGATTCGGGTGGCGGTTTCGCAGGCACGCAGCCGCATCATCGGGCTGTTGTCCGCCGGGGCGGCTACTACCACCGAGCGGGCACGACCTTCGGGGCCGAGGATCTCCTCGATGAACTCCTTCACCTCCCGGCCACGCTCCCCCACCAGGCCAACCACAATGACGTCGGCATTGGTGCCCCGGGTCATCATCCCCAGCAGCACGGACTTACCCACACCTGAGCCGGCGAACAGGCCCATACGCTGCCCCTGCCCCACGGTCAGCAGGGCATTGATGGTGCGCACGCCGGTATCAATGGGCTGGCTGATGGCCCGGCGGGCCATGGGGTTGAGCAGGGGCGCGCTGTGGGCGGCGCGGTGGCGGGTCTTCAGCGGGCCCAGGCCGTCGATGGGTTCGCCGTTGCCATCGATCACCCGGCCCAGCAGGGCATCGCCCACGGCCAGGCCGCGTCGGCCACCAATGGGCGTCACCCGGGCTCCGGGCAACACGCCCTTCATCTCTTCGATGGGCATCAGGTAGAGAAGTTGATCATCGAAACCGACCACCTCCGCCAGGATCTCGCCGGAGAGGGTATCGATGGAGCAGAGTGAGCCCACAGGCGCCCGGCAACCCACGGCCTCCAGGGTCAGCCCCACCACCCGCAACAACTGGCCTGAAGCCACCGGCTTGTTGCTGGCCACATTGTGGTGCCATGCCTTAAGGCGCTGGGTGAGTCGTTGACTACGCTGCTCCATGACCCGGGCTCTCCTGGGCTGCGTCAGCCTCGGGGTCAGCAGACTGAGTTGGGGCCTCGGCCTGTTCCGGCGGCTGCGCTGCGTCGCTTTGTGCGGGCGCGTCGGTCACCTCAGGCTGAGGGGACACGCTCTGGAACTGGGGGTAGTCAGGCTCATCCACCGCGGGACGAGGCTGATTGATAAACTGACTGAAGATGGTCTCGATGCGCTCTGCCAGGGGCATGGACACCTCGGAGCGTTGGGTCAGCACCTTGAGGCTGCCCCTGCTGAGGCTGGGTTCCAGCTCCAGCTGCCAGTGGCGCCGGGCAAGCTCTTCATCACCGTAGCTGTCGCGCACCAGTTGCATATCCTCGGCGCACAGTTGGATGGTGACCTTCTGATCCCGGCTGGGCAGGGCATCCACCGCCTGGCGCAGGGCCAGCAGCAGCGGCTCGGATTGGCTCTTCACTTCGCAACCGATCACCGCACGGGCCAGATGCAGGGTCAGTTCCACCAACTCCTGTTCCACCTGATTATCCACCGCCTGAAGGGGAGCCACCAGTTGGTTCAGCAGGGCATCCAACTGAGCCACCTGAGCCTGGATGCGGGCTCTGCCCTCCTCCAGCCCCTGTTCCAGGCCCTGCTCGTAACCCTGGGTGTGCCCCTCTTCCAGCCCTTTGAGACGCCCCTCTTCCAGGCCCTTCTGGGTGCCCTGGTTCAGGCCTTCGTCATAACCCTCCTGGCGGGCGTCTTCGCGGAGGGATTCGATCTCCGCCAGGGTGGGAGGCGCGGGAGCCTCCTCTTCGTCGGCCTGAGGCTCGGGTTCGCCGCTGGCGATGTTCAGTGCCAGAGTGGAGGGTTCGGCGATCTCCTCCCCCATATCAGGCAGCTCCCACTGCTCCGCTTCGCTGGCCTCTATCTGGCCAGCCAGGCGGCGGTTGAATTTGACCCGGGATTCCTGGCTCATGGATTACAGGAACTCTTCGCCACCGGCACCGCCCAGCATGATCTCGCCGGCATCGGCCAGGCGCCTGGCCACCGCCAGCACCTCTTTCTGAGCCGCTTCCACTTCGGAGATGCGTACCGGTCCCATCGCCTCGAGATCGTCCCGAACCAGCTCGGCCTGACGCTTGGACATGTTGCTGAGGATCTTCTCCTTGAGCTGGTCGTCGGCACCCTTGAGGGCACGAATCAGCACCTCCTGCTGCAGGTCGCGCAGAATCACCTGCATCGCCCGGTCGTCCATATCCGCCAGGTTCTCGAACACGAACATCAGATCCTGGATCTGCTGACCCAGCTCTTCGTCGGTGTCGCGGATCGACTCCATCAGCTGACCCTCTACACCGGTATCCAGGTAGTTCATGATGTTGGCCGCCGCCTTCAGGCCGCCCATCTTGGCCGCCTGGGCACCGGCCTGACCGGCGAACTGCTTCTCCATGATGTCGTTCAGCTCCTGCAGGGCAGCAGGCTGCACCTCCTCCAGATTGGCGATACGCAGCATCAGATCCAGGCGTACACGCTCGGTAAACTGGCTCATGATCTGAGCCGCCTGATCCGGTTCCAGGTAGGAGAGGACGATGGTCTGAATCTGCGGGTGTTCGTTCTGAATGATGTTGGCCACCTGACGGGCGTCCATCCACTTCAGGGAGTCCAGGCCGGTGGCGCCGTGGCCCATGACGATCTGGTCAATCAGGTTGCCCGCCTTGTCCTCACCCAGGGCCTGGGTCAGTGCCTTACGCACAAACTCCTGGCTGTTGAGGCCAATGGAGGAGAACTTCTTAATCTGTTCCAGGAACAGGCGGTGGACCGCGGTCACCTTATCCTGGCTGAAGTTGTTGATGCCCGCCATCACCATGCCCACCTTCTGAACATGCTTCGGCTCCAGGTTTTTCAGAACCTGGGCAGCGTCGGACTCGGACAGGCTGAGAAGCAAAATGGCGGTCTTCTCAATCCCGTTCAGATTGTTGACATCAAAGTCGCCGGCCGGGGTCACCGCCCCGCCTTTGGTCTGTGGCAGATCAGGCATCTTCTTCCAACCAATGTTTAACTACCTGGGTCGACAGCTCAGGCTCGTTGGCCACCAGGGCACGGATGGCCCGCAGCATGTCGTCGTCTCTATGAAGGTCCGGCAGCAGAATGGAGCCATCTTCCGCATAGCTGTAATCGCCTTCGGTCTGGGCCAGGACACCCAGGGTATCGGTGGCGTACTGGTCCTCTATCTCCGCCAGCTCCTCGCCAGGCTCCAGGGCCTTGGTCTTGTCGCCGTCGGGGTTAAGCAGACGGTTGATCAGCGGGCGCACCACCACCAGCAGCAGCACCACGATGATGATCAGGCCTCCGCCCATCTTCAGGCTACGCCAGAACCAGGGCTGCTCCCACATCGGCAGCTCCGGCTCCTCCAGGGAGATCCCTTCGGCGAAGGGGATGGAGATCACCTCCACCAGGTCACCGCGCTGATTGTTAAAGCCGATGCTGCCCTCCAGCAGTCGCTTCAGGCTGGCCAGTTCCTCGGCGGAGCGGGGCTGGGGCCGGGCAGGCTCACCTTCGGCGCCGGGCATCAGGGCGTAATCCACCGCCAGGGAAACGGTCACCCGGCTGACCACGCCCACTTGCTGGCGCACGTGGCTGATGGTGGAGTCCAGTTCATAATTTCGGGTTGCCTCAGAGCGGTTTCGGCGATTGCCCTGAACCAAGCTTTCATTCACACCCACGCCCGCTTCCTGAGGAATGGCCGATTCCATGGGGGGCTGGTTGGTCAGGGCGCCGGGGATCCCCATGGAACCCTGGCCGTTCTGATTGTCGGTGACCACCATCTCACTGCGCAGTGAGGGCAGGTCCGGGTTAAAGCGCTTCGAGGTCTCCTCCACCGCGGAGAAGTCCATGGTCACGTCCACCTGGGCGGTGTAGTTGCCCAGTCCCAGAACCGGAATCAGGATGGAGTCGATCTTCTTGAGCATCGCCTGCTCTTGCTGGGACTCAACCTCCAGCTCCCGTCGGGCCCGGCTGGAGACGGCGTCCTGGCTGCCGGAGTTAAGCAGTCGGCCATGCTGATCGGTGACGGTCACCCGGCTGGGGGAGAGGTTGTGTACGGCAGAGGCGACGATGTCGACGATGGCGTCCACCTCGGTCTGGCGCAGTTCGGTGTTGCGGGTCAGGCCCACCACCACGGTGGCTGAGGGCTGGGCCTGCTGACGGGCAAAGACGTTGGTCTTGGGCAGGGCCAGGATCACCCGGGCGCGGTTGACGCTGCGCAGCTCTTCGATGGCGCGGGCCAAGGTCTGCTCCTGGGTGTGCTTGAGTCGGGCACTCTCCAGACGCTGACTGACCCCGAAGCCACTCTCCTGGCTAAGGAAATCCTCTTCGGTGTTGCTTTTGCCCTGAAGACCGGCGCGGGTCATCTGCAGGCGAATGTCGGCGTACAGCTCTTCGGGCACGGAGATCACGTTGCCTTCGACCTGATAGTCGATCTTCTGCTGGTCCAGGAAGTCCAGGGTCTGAACCAGTTCTCCGGTGTCCATCTTGCCCAGGGGGCGATACTCGGGCTCCTGAGCCCAGAGGAAGATGAACACCGCCATCAGCAGGAATACCGTCAGCGCCAGGATCAGCGATACCTGACGCAGGGTATCGGAATTACCCAGGGCCCCTAACGGACTGGCCTTGTTCTCCTCGACGGCACCGCTGCCCTCGCCGCCAATGGCGGGAAGGGGCGCGTCGTTACCGCCCAGGGCCAATTGTGTTGACTGATTCGCCTCTGCCACCGCTACACCTTAAGCCCGTTAGACGGGCATACTCATGATCTCTTTGTATGCTTCTACAATCTTGTTGCGCACCTGGATGGTGGCTTCGAAGGCGACGCCGGCCTTTTCTTTGGCGATCATCGTCTCCGACAGGGTGACACTGGTGTCGCCCAGTTCCATGCGGGTAGCCAGCTCAGACGCGGTCTGCTGCAGGCCATTGACGTGATTGATGGCATCACCCAACAGGGACTCGAAGTCACCCGCCGGACCCGCAGTGGGCTTGAGGGCATTGGGGTCTGCCTCCAGCGACATCTGTTGCATCTCGCTGATGAGGGGATTAGAGCCGATCTCCATTGTGCACTACTCCTGGTTACACCTGTTCATCAATCTATCTACACGGCGGGGGGGCAAGTGTGCAGCCTTCAGGCCGGCAATTCAATCCCCATGTCCCGCATCTTGGCCAATTTGTACCTCAGGGTACGGGGGCTGATCCCCAACTGCTCGGCCACCGCCTTGCGGCTGCCGCCATTTTGTTCAAGAGCATCCACAATAATCTGATGTTCTTGAAGTTTTAACTCGTCACCCAGGCTGTCAGGCTTGGGCTCCACCTCGGGTTGAACCCTGGGTGCCACACTGGGCATCTCCATGGTGTCGATAAAGAGGTCGCTGGCCCCTATGGTGTCCCCGACGCAGAGGATCAGGGCACGCTGGACCACGTTTTCCAGCTCACGAACGTTGCCGGGCCAGTTGTGGGCCTTAAGCTTCGCCTTGGAGGCGTCATCCAGGCGAGGAACCACCCCCTTGGCACCCAGGTGACGGCCCAACAGGTGCTCGGCCAGAGGCACGATGTCACCAGGGCGCTGACTCAGGGGCAACCAGTTCAGGGGGAAGACGTTCAGCCTGTAGTACAGGTCTTCGCGGAAACGCCCTTCGGCGACCGCCTGCATGAGATCCCGGTTTGAGGTGGCCAGTACCCGCACATCCAGCTGGATGGTCTTGCGGCTGCCCAGGCGTTCCACTTCCCGCTCCTGCAGGACCCGCAGCAACTTGGACTGCAGACCCAGATCCATTTCGGTGATCTCGTCCAGCAGTATGGTGCCGCCCTGGGCCTGCTCAAACTTACCGGCACAGGCGGCAACGGCACCGGTAAAGGCGCCCTTCTCATAGCCGAACAGGGTGGCTTCCAGCATGTTTTCCGGAATGGCGGCACAGTTGATGGCCACGAAGGGGGCGTCGGCTCTGGGGGAGCACTGGTGCAGATAGCGGGCCAGTACCTCTTTGCCTGAGCCACTGGGGCCGGTGATCATCACCGAGGCGTCGGACTGGGCCACTCGCTCAGCCAGACCCAGCAGCTTGAGGCTGGCCTCATCAGCCACCACGGGCTGATGAACCTCGGCGGCAGGGGCCAGCAGGTAGCGCTCCACCTGATGCAGCAGCACCTCGGGGGCGAAAGGCTTGGCCAGGTAATCGTTGGCGCCGCAACGCATCGCTTCAACGGCAGCGTCGATGGTGCCGTAGGCGGTCATCAACAGCACCGGCAGGTTCAGGTCCTTGGCCCGAATCGCTTTAAGCAGAGCCAGCCCGTCCATGCCGGCCATCTGGATATCGGAGATCACCATGGCGGGGCGCTGCTGACCCAATTGGATCAGGGCCTCGGCACCATCGCTGGCCTCCAGGCATTGGTAGCCACCCAGAAGCAGGGTGTCCACCAGGGCTTCTCTGAGTCCCAGGTCATCTTCAACAACCAAGATGGTGGGTTTACTCATGCAGTCAGCTCCTCATGCTGTTCGACTCGGGGAAAGGTCAAAGTAAATTGGCTGCCCTGTCCGGGCAGAGAGGCCAGGCTGACGGTTCCGTCATGGGCCCGGCAGATGGACTGGAGCACCGCCAGCCCCAGGCCGGTGCCATTGGCCTTGGTGGTGAAAAAGGGGGTCATCGCCTGACGCTGCTGCTCCGGAGTCATCCCCTTGCCGTTGTCCGCCACCTGGATCACCACCCGGCCTTTAAGCTCGCTGGTGCTGATGCGCAGGGCAGTGGCTTCCGCCTCAAGGGCGTTGTTCACCAGGTTCTGCAAGGCGCCCTGCAGGGCATTGGCGTTGGCCTGGATGCACACGTCGTAGTCGATCACCAGACTCAGGTCGGCATGACGCTGGGCCAGTACCGCCTCGCAACTGGTCTTAAGCTCCTCCAGCAAGGCAGAGATCTTAACCGGTTCGCTCTTCTGGGTGTGGCCGCCGCGGGCAAACAGCAGCAGGTCGTTCACCCGCTGCTCCAGCTCGCCCAGCCTGGCCATCAGCTTCTGCTGAAAACGGCTGCGGCCGGCCTCGTCCAACTGGGGGCTGGAAAGGTTGGCACCATAGAGCAGCGCGGCAGAGAGGGGGGTTCGGATCTGGTGAGCCAGGGAGGCCGCCATCTTGCCCAGGGCGGACAGGCGCTCCATATGGGAGACGTTGCGCTGCAGGGCCCGGGTTTCGGTGAGATCGGTGAGCATCAGCAACTGGCCGGACTCCGGCGTCAGTGAGCGGGTGGTCAGGCTGACACGACGACCGTTTTTCAGGGAGACTTCATGACCGTCGTCGGCCCGAGGGGCAAACGCCGAGTCAATGATTTGACGCCATGGGCGTCCTTCCAGCTCCATCCCCAGCAGCTCCACCGCCGCAGGGTTGGCCTGTTCAATCACACCCATATCGTTGAGCAGCAGCACACCCGCAGGCAAACACTGCATCAGATGGTGCAATCGGCTCTCCGCCTGATTTTCTGATCTCTCCTTGGCCTCTGGGGTGATTTGGCTTAACGCCATGTAGTCGTCCTGTCAAAAATTCGTAAATGGTCACGCAACGCACAGAATGTGCAGGTTCCATGCCAGATATTGGTGGAGAGTGAAGGCCAGCATACAAAAAAAGGCTTTCCGATCGAGACCGGAAAGCCTTTTTCTGTGATCTGGGTTCAGGACTTGCCGAGTCCGTACTTGCGCATCTTCTCAACCAGGGTGGTACGACGCATCCCCAGCATCTCGGCCGCCTTGGCCACCACGTTGTTCTGCTGCTCCAGTGCCTGGCGGATCATCTCCACCTCCAGGTCGGCCAGCATATCCTTGAGGTTGACGCCATCTTCAGGCAGTTCGGAGGAGAATCGCTGCTCTGGCAGCTCCACCGGTTCTTCACCGGAGAACAGGGCCGCCAGGGCATCGCGCTCCTGCAGCTCTTCCGGGTACTCGGGAGAGAACTGAGGCACATCCACATGGCGGTACTTCATGGGCAGATCGTTCACATCCACCAGGCTGTTGGGGTAGAGGATCACCATCCGCTCCACCAGGTTGGACAGCTCGCGAACGTTGCCTGACCAGGGGTGGGCGGTCAGGGACTCGACCGCACGCATGGTAAAACGAACGGCACCCTTGCCCTCCCCTTCCAGGCGGCTCACCAACTCCTGCAGCAACAGAGGAATGTCCTCTTTGCGCTCACACAGGGCGGGCATCTCGATGGGGAACACATTGAGTCGATAGAACAGGTCCTCACGGAACCGGCCCTTGTCGATCATCTGTTCCAGATTCTGGTGGGTGGCGGCAACAATGCGCACATCAGCCTGAAGCGGCTTGGTGCCACCAACACGTTCGAAGGTCTTCTCCTGCAGCACCCGCAGCAGCTTCACCTGCATATGAGCCGGCATGTCACCGATCTCATCCAGGAACAGGGTACCACCCTCGGCCATCTCGAAGCGGCCCTTACGGGTGCCAATGGCGCCGGTAAAGGCGCCCTTTTCATGACCGAAGAGCTCACTCTCCAGCAACTCGGCGGGAATGGCGCCACAGTTCACCGGGATGAAGGGACCATTACGACGCTTGGACAGGTAGTGGACATTGCGGGCCACCACCTCTTTGCCGGTACCGGACTGACCGGTCACCAGCACGGTGGCTTCGGTCTCCGCCACCTGAGACATCAGGTGACGCACTTCGGCAATGGCTTCACTGCGGCCCACCAGGCTGCGGAACAGCTTGGTCTGGTTGGCACTGGTGGGAGCAACTTCATGCCGGGTACGGTTGTACACCTGGCAGTAGTGCAGCATCTCGGTCAGTTGGGCGTAGCTGAACGGCAGGGCGATCTCGCCGACCAGGTTGGCCATCTCCTGAGGGCGGGCATCCAGGCACAGGAAGGGCTGGTGAGGAAACTCCCGGAGCACGCTGATGGCGATCTCCTTGTCTTCCTCAGTGTTGTGCCCAAAGATCACACTTCGGTATCGCTCGGCATCGGAGAGCCGTCCGGGGAGATCCCCCATTTTAACGGCTTCAACGGTTTCACCCAGGAAGTTAAGCAAAAAGTTTAGTTGTTGAAACCGGTCTGGGTTCCAATCCACTAATAATATGCTTTGTTCTGTCTGCATTACTTATCTTCCGACCACAGCTGCATCGTGGGAAATCAATCAAGATGCTGTTAAAAAACAGCCTTTATATCGGGCTCCCGGTCACATTTCACCTCTGGTGGTGATTGCCGGGAGTCCGGTTATTGTAATGGGAAAGTAGGCATTAGCAAGCAACCCGTCCTACTGACGCTTAATAAGCGGTCAGAAATCAAGGTTGCTTAAATGTAATTACGCAGGCTGCTTAATATTGTGATGTTCGGCAGGGATAGCGTCCCAGCCCTCTTTCACGGTCTTCAGCAGATCGATGACTTCGTCTATTGCTGCTGAGTCAGACTCTGCGTTGGCTTCGGCGATGCGACGCAACATGTAGTCGTAGAGAGACTCCAGATTACCGGCAACCTCGCCGCCCTTGTCGTGATCCAGGGAGGCTTTCAGGTGAGTGATGATCTCCATGGTGCGACCGAGGAGTTCCCCCTTCTTGGCCACCTGATTGGAGGCCATGGCCATCTTGGCTTGCAACAGTTTGTCGATGCTGCCGCCCAGCAGGAGCTGCACCACCTTATGGGGGGAGGCTTCGGCTTTCTGGCTCTCTACGTTTACCTGGCGGTAGGCTTTCAGGGATCCACGCATGTTACTTTCCTAATTCTACATTCTGATAGACGGAGACTTGCTGACGCCCCTTGCGGTAACCACCGAGGGCATCACGTTGCTTGTCGAGTTGAGTCTTGCCTCGCTTGGCAAGGGCCCGGGTAATATCTAACTGAAGCTTGATCCACTCCCTGTCCTGCGCCAGCTCGGTATCGAGCAATGCACCGAGACAGTGTCGACGCTCTTCGATGCGCAGGTTTAGTTGTGGCAGGAGCTCCTCTCGTCCATCCACATCCGCTTCGGCAATCTGCTCGAGCAGACCGGATATGGTCTGGGTGATCTCTTCCAGTTGCTGCTGACTCATGAGGATTTCCTGGTGAATCCGGGCAGGGCTTCAAATCTGGACGCCAGGTCCGCACTCTGTGAATTCAAAGAGGCGACCGCAGCATCCATGGCATTAAACTGCTTATAGAGTCGATTTTCATAGGACGCCATGCGCGTGGCCAGGCTGGTGCGGTCGTCTTCAATCCGATCCAGCTGGTTTTGGAGGCTGGTGTCCCTGCCAGAGATGATGCCGCCGGCACTGAGATAGGTATCCAGTGTACTGTCCATCATATCAGCCAGACCGGTGTCCTCGGCAGTGAACAGCTCGGTGATGGCCGTGCCATTGGTCTTAATGGCATCACGAAGCTTCTCTTCGTCAATCTCGAGCTTACCATAGCGGTCACTGGAGACTCCGAAGGTAGACAGCGCCCTGTCGCCAATGGAAGTGGAGAAGGTGGCCCCCAGCAGGTTCCGCATTTGACTCTGGATGTTTCTGGGCAGGGCATCGCCTTGCAAAGCGCCGGCGGTTTTGGTCTCGGCATTGTAGGAGCCCAGGTTCCCCACCGTGGTCATCATCTCGTTGTAAGAGTCAACGAATGCTTTGATATTGTTGTAGACAATATCATCGTCATTGGCCACGGTAATCTTGGTGGTCTCTCCAGCATCGGCTTTGGCGAGATCCAGGGTCACTCCTTGAATGGCTCCTTCGACCGTGTTGCTGTCTGAAGTGACCTTGAGACCATCCACATAGATAATGGAGTCCTTGGCAGGCTGAATCTCGGCAGTGGCATCGAAGATGGCGGTTAAGGCTGCATCCCCAGTGGAGCTGGTGGTAATGGTGTTTGATGTACCAGTCTCATCAGAACTCATCACCAGGCGGCTGCCGGTATCGTCGGTCACGATGGTGGCCGTGATGCCGGTGTTATCCTCGGCATCATTGATCTTCTTCATGATGTCCTGCATGGAATCGGTGGCTTCGACGGTAATATCGAAGTTGTCACCACCCACTCCCAGGGTCACGGTGCCGGCGCCGATGTCTGAGGTCACATCACTGACGGTGCCTGTACCAACTTTCTGGTTTTCAGCCAGTTGCTCCACCACGATGTTGTAGCTGCCGTTTACCGCGTCTTGATCCGCCTTGGCACTGACGTAGTCCAGTTGATTGCGGGTCACCTTTTTCTGGGCAAACTCATCCGGGTCCTGAAGCTTCTCCAACGACTCCTGAAACGTACTCATGGCGCCCTTAATGGAGCCAATAGCGGAGATCTCCGCCTGAACAGACGCCTCTCTGCTGTTGAGAGTCGCCTCGCGGGGGAGTTTCTCCGCATCCACCAAGGCCTTTACAATGCCATTAATGTCCAGTCCGGACCCTAGGCCAACCGCTGTTAACGCCATGCCAATTCCTCTACCAACTCCAGCCTAAACCAGATTAGATCTCTTCCTTCACCAGAAGCCCGCTGGCTTCAGACATTCGGGCGGCAAGTTCCAGCACCTCTTCGGAAGGAATTTGCCGGATTACGTCGCCACTGCTTGCCTCGACCACCTTCACCACACTGCGGCTGGTGTCCTCGTCGATATGGAAGCGAATGTCCTTGTCGATGGAATTAAAAAACTCGTTCATACCCCGTGTCGCCTCGGCCACACGGTCATCCAAGGCCTCTTTGCCAGACTCTTTGTCTGCCTCATGCACCTTGGAGGTTGCGGTTACCGCGTCTGCGGCCACCACCTCTGTCTGTTGCGCTTTCACCGCCTGTTGTTCGGCGGCAAGCTCAGGTTTTACGGAAGTTGTAGCAACTGCTGTGCCAACCGTACTCGTAATGGTGCTATCCATGATCCCAGTTTCCTCTTCAGATAGCCTTTAATAAATGGCGTTAGCCACCCCTGCCTCTCACCCTCTCCGTCAATGGTTTGACACACCGGAAAGGTTCTACCGCTGTCCCTAGTGTTATCGGCCTGATTAGTACAAGCTTTAGCCTTTTTTTGTCAGGTAAATTAGAGGCATAAAAAAAGGTTCATCGCGCATTACCGGGAAAAGCGGCTCGTATCTTCAGGAAGAAGTAGTCGCTGTCCCGGTATC
>NZ_JBLXDO010000032.1:0-32703 GCF_048263965.1 Ferrimonas sp.
ACACAATGATGGGGTGCCGCCTGCGGAAGCCGAGAATCGGGCTAAACAGGTGTCCGGATTTAGTTGACCACTACAGTCTGCGCTGGAGGTTGAAACTCGGGAGGAGTCCATATACGGCATGACGGTGCTGGGGGAGGTCACAGAGTCCTGAGATGGCACCCTGGGAGCTGACAGCACCAGTAGGAAACACGGCTTTTAAGTTCTGGATAAAGTAAGGCCCATAGCGTCAGCTATGGGCCTTATTGCTCGCTGTTAATGTATCGCGTCTAATCCAGCTTGAGGCGCTCTCCCAGGGCGGCTGACAGCCCCTGTCGGCTGACTTTCAATCCCTGTTGGACATACTCCTTTGGCCAGGTCAGATAGCGGCGGGGACGCTTGAATCTGGCCAGTTTGGGGGCGAGAAAGCGATCCATCTCCTCCTGGTCTGGAAGCTGGGCGTTGCCGCGAATTACGGCCACGGGCAGCAGGCCAAAGGTGTCGTCGGGCACGGGCAACACCACGGCGTCATCGATTTGTGGGTGCTGTTTGAGTGCCGCCTCGATCTCTTCCGGCTGAACGTTTTCGCCGCCACTGATGAACATGTTGTCGGCCCGGCCCAGCACCTTGAGGCTCTCTCCGTGCCACTCACCCCGGTCTTTGGTGTGGAACCAGCCCTGATCGTCGAATGGCTGGTTCAGGCTGCCCTCCTGGTAGTAGCCCAAGAAGCGGGTTTCCCCGCGGACTTCGATGATCCCCTGATGAATCCTGAGCTCCCTCCCGGGCAGAAGGGTGCCGGAGAGCCCCTGGTCGTTGGCCGGTCCCGTGGTGATCTGCGAGGCCATCTCGGTCATGCCGTAGCTGGTCAGGGCCCGTATGGGGTGGTGGCTCAGTCGCGTCAGCAGGGCTTGGGGAATGGGGCCTCCCCCCAGCAGCACCAGCTTCAGTGGGGCCATCAATGCCGCACTGTCCTTGGCATCCAGCAGCCAACCGAGCTGGGTGGCCACCAGGGAGAGGTGGCTGACCCGAGTCTCCCTCAGGTTGTGCAGCAGCTCTTTGTGTCTGGGCAACACCAAGGTGGCACCGGCATCCAGGCAGCGGAACATCAGGGCCAGGCCACCGATGTGGAACATGGGCAGCGAGGCCAGCCAACGGTCTCCTGGCGCCAGGGGGATCTGTGCCAGGGAACCGGCAGCCGAGGCGAGGTGATTGCCCAGGCTGTGCATGGCCGCCTTGGGGTGACCCGAGGAGCCGGAGGTGAGGATCAAACTGACCGGTTGCGATCTGGACAGGGGGTTACCGTCATTGGGGGGCAGCCCCTCTTCCAGGCTGAGGCTGGTCAGCCCACCCAGTGACACCCCCTGATGATGCCAAAGGAAGCGGGCGTCGATCTGGTTCAGCAACTGCATCAGTTGGGAGTCGGGAAAGCGGGGTGAGAGTGGCGCGAACACGGCACCGAGTCGAATGCAGGCCAGTTGCAGCAATACCAGTTCCAGGCTGGTGGGACCTACCGCGGCCAGGTGACTCCCCTGCTCCACCCCTTGCCGGATCAGGCGGGTGGTGAGTTCACCCACCCGGCTATCCAGCTGCGAAAAGCTCAATGAACCCTGAGGCCCCTCGATGGCGATGGCGTCGGCAAACTTCTCGGCCCCCTGCCGGGCCAGACAGACTAGCCCTGCCATAAGCATTCCAGCTGATCTTCGCTATAGCAGGGCACTCCCTGTCGCGCCGGCATGATGAGATCGGCCTGGAGGGCATCCAGGGTATCCAGTCCAGGTGACTGGTCCGGGGTCAGCTCCGCCGCCAGGTCCGCCAGGGTACTTAGGCCGAGGTTGGACTCGAAGGCGCTGGAGAGCACCACCTTGACCCCATCGTGATCCGCCTGGTCCACCATCTTGGCCAGGGTATCCAGATCGCCGATCAGCTGGGGTTTAAGCACCAGGGCTTTGACGCCTGGCAGGGGCTGGTATCGATAACCCTCGGCCTGGGTGGTTTCATCCAGGGCCAGGGGCAACCCCAGGGAGGCGGCCAGGGCCAGGTTGGTCTCCAGGCTCGGGGTGGGCTCTTCGATAAAGTCCACCTGCTTCAGGGGGATGGAGGCGGCAAATTCGGTGGCCTGTTGTTCAGTCCAGCGCTGATTGGCATCCAGGCGGAAGCGGCGCTTGGGATCCTGCTCCAGCAGGCTGTAGATGAGGCGGATCTCCTCCTCCACCGACCCTCTCCCCACCTTTAACTTGAGGCATCTAGCATCGATATTGGTGGCTTTATCGACGATCTGCTGTGAAGTGCCGGCAAGCAGCGGGGTGGGTTCGAGGTGAGTCAGCCTGTGAGTCTTGTGCAGCTGCCACAGGGCGCTGGAGAGGGCAAAGCGCACAGAGGGCAGAGTGGCCCCTTCAGGGAGTTGGTCACTCTCCTTGAGGGCGGGCATCAGCAAGAGCAGCTGCGCCTGAGCCTCCGCCAGGCTCTCCCGGGAGAATCCGGGCAGCGGCGCCGCCTCGCCCCAGGCGATAGCGCCGTCGTGCTCCAGCCTGATCAGCAGCCCCTCCCGTTGAGTCAACCTGTGGCCATTGAAGTCGATGGCGCTGTGGAAGGGGATGGCGTAGCGATAGAGGGCAAGGGCGTTCATTGGGGCCTCAGGGGATCAGGGTTTGAATCAGTGTATCAGCAAAGGGGGCCGGGCAGGCACGGTGAACATTGTGACCACAGGGGAAGCTGTGCAGGCTGGTGAGCAGCCCCAGCGAGTCCATCTCCCGGCCCAGGGCGACAAACTTGCTGTCTTCCCGGCCACAGAGGTAATGCACAGGCACAGTCAGCTCAGCCACTGCGGGTCTCAGATCCTGTTGCCAGCCAAGACCGGTGTTGGTGTAGAGGGCCGCCAGGGCTGACGCGTTGTTGCCCAGCCTCGCCTCTATCATCTTTTTTCTGGCTTGGTCGGAGAGGTTGGCAAACACCGGCTGGCGATACCAGCGCTCGAGAAAATCGCCGAGGGAGTGCTGCTGCAGCAAGCGTTGCCACTGGCCATCGGCCTGACGCCGCTGCGCCCTGTCCGACTCCAGCTTAAGCCCTGGGTGGACCGATTCCAGCGTCAGGCTGAGTAGCTGCTCTGGATGGCGCTGGGCAAGATGCAGGGCGATGCGGCCGCCGAGGGAGTAGCCCAGCAGATGAAACGGCGCTTGTGGCAACTGGGATTCCAGATGAAGACACACCTCGTCAAAGCCCGGGCCCTGATTCAGGGGAAAACGGTTGTCACCGTGGCCGGGCAGATCCAGCGCCAGGCAGTGGAACTGCCGCTCTAGCGCCGGCAGCACGGACTGCCAATCCCCGGCGCTGCCCAGAAAGCCGTGGAGCAGTACCAGGGTGGGGCGTTCAGTCGAGGGGGACATCGTTGACCGCCTTGGCCAGTGCCACCAGCAGCTCGGACGATTGTTTGGGTGGTAGGCTCAGTTCGATGAGGGTGGCGCCATTGGTGGTCATGGCTTCACCCAGGCTTTCCCTGAACTCATCCAGGCTTTGGGGGTTGAGGTAGGGCAGCTGGAACTGCTCCGCGGCGCCCTTGAACTGCAGGCCGTGGCCCAGTCGGTAGTAATCCTGGCGCAACGGTTCATTGGGGACCGGCAGCAGGTTGAAGATGCTGCCGCCGTCGTTGTTGATGGCCAGAACCACCATGGGGAAGTCGCAATCCCGGACCAGTGCCAGGGAGTTGAGATCGTGCAGCAGTGACAGGTCGCCGATGGCCAGCACTGTGGGTCGACGGTTGCCCCGGCCCACTCCGGTGGCAGTGGCCAGCAGGCCATCGATGCCGGAGGCGCCCCGGTTGGTGTAGATGGGCGCCGGTGCTGTGGTCGGTGCGGCCAGGGTGTCGAACAGCCGCACCGGCAGGCTGTTGCCGATAAACAGCTGGGCATGGTCCCCCAGGGCCTGACTCAGATGGCGAATGGCCGAGAGTTCGGTGAGTTCACCGTGGCCGTGGAGGCGTTCAATCAGACGATCCAGCGCCCGGCCGGCCTGGTTCAGCTGTGGTGCCCAGAGGGGCTTGGCCGCCTGGGGCCAGGGCAGGGCCATCAGATCCTGAAGGTCCCCCACACACACCAGTTTCGGCTTGTGATTGGGGTCCAGCCTCTGGGGGTGTTGCAGCCACTGCCACTGATTCTGCCACTGATGGCTGTCGATGAAGCTCAGCATCCGTTTGGAGAGGGTGCGGGCGCCCACCAGCAGCAGATGCGCCGCCTCACCCAGAAGTGCCTGGCAATCTTCCCGGTGCAGCAACTGATCGATGTGGTGCACCACGCCGTCCACTTGGCGAAGCTGTGACTGACAGTCGGCCAGCAGGGGCCACCCCAGGCGTTCGGCCAGGGCGACCAGTTGCTGAGGGTCTTGCTCCGGCGGCAGGGTGCCGGCGACGATCACCCCTTTGGCGTCAGCGAATGCCAGACACTGCGCCTCTGTGGGCAGGGCCTTGCTGCTGAGGTTGGCCATAGGGCTCCAGGGGCTATCGCCTTTGAGCCATTCACCCACAGGGGAGAGGTAGTCGCTGAAGTCGGTGCGATCGGCCTTGGGGTAGAGGGGTTCGCGGAACATGCAGTTGACGTGAATCGGGCCTGTGCTGCTGCCCAGGGCATGGTCCAGTTGGGTCAACAGGGCCTGAGGGGGGATGTTCGGATCCGGCGTGGGCAGGTCCACCCTGGTGCAGTAGTCGGCAAAGATCCCCGGCTGAATGATCGCCTGGTTGGCGCCACAGTCGATAAGCTCCGGTGGCCGGTCACCGGTGAGCAGGATCAGCGGCACCTTGGTCAGGAAGGCTTCGACGATGGCTGGATAGAGATTGGCCAGGGCGGTGCCCGAGGTGGTCACCAGGGCCACCGGGCTGCGGCTGGATTTGGCCAGGCCCATGGCCATAAAGGCCAGTCCGCGCTCATCGAAGTGGGTGTGGCGGGTGAGTCCCTGGTGCTCGGCCGCGGCCAGAGTCAGAGGGGTGGAGCGGGACCCGGGGGCCAGGCAGATGTGTTTTACGCCCAGTCGCCACAGCTCCTCCAGCATCAGTTTTGACCACAGAAGGTTTAGATCGGCGATTGGTGTCGTGTTCATAGGCCGTTGAGAATTCCCATAATGGTGGCCAACTTGTTTTCCAGCTCCTGCCACTCCGCTTCCGGATCGGACCCGGCGACAATGCCGGCTCCGGCGAACAGAGTAATGGTGTCGCCGCTGAAGCGGGCGCTACGCAGAGCCACGGAAAACTCGCTGCCCAGACAATTGAAATAGCCGCAGGCGCCGGCATACCAGCCGCGACTGAACCCTTCCCGTTGACGGATAAAGGTCATGGCGCTTTCCCGGGGGAAGCCGCCTACCGCCGGGGTGGGGTGCAGAGCCTGCAACAGTTGCAGGTCGTTGACGCCATGCTTCACCTCCGCCTTGATGGTACGGTGCAGGTGTTGGATGTGGTTCAGCTTCAGAATGGAGGGGCTCTCCTCGGTGCCGACGTAGTCGCACAGGGGCTGAAGCTTCTGTTCAATCAGCAGACGAACCAGCTGGTTTTCGTGCTGGTTCTTGTCATCGTCCAGCAGCGCCTGGGCCAGGGCATCGTCCTCTTCCTGGGTGAAGCCTCGCACTGTGGTGCCTGCCAGAGCCTCGGTACTCAGCTCCTGTTGGCGTCGCTGAAACAGCCGCTCAGGAGAGCAGCTGATGAAACTGTCACTGGGATTCAGCTGGAAGCCGTACTGGTAACTGTTGGGGTTGAGCAGCTGCCAGGCATGCAGCACCGTCCAGGGGTGGGGCTGGTGACTCAGTTGCAGCTGACTCTGACGAGCCAGCACCACCTTGGGGGTATCCCGGTTGAACTCTGGCTCGGTGACCTGCTTGACCAACTTGTGCCAGTGGGACTCCGACGGGGTGTCCTGGCGGGAGAGGATGTGTCCCGGCGCCAGTGGCGGCAGGGGCTTGATCCCCTGGATCTGTTCCAGAAAAGCGGCCGCCGAGGTCAGCTCCTGCAGCCAGGTGTCCGGCTGGCCGTCCAGGTTGAGCAGCAGCTGCGTTTCTTTCTCTCCCTGACGTATCTCCAGCCTTGGCAGGATGAACTGGGCCTGACCGAATGTCTCCCAGGCAGGCTGTTTGGTGTCGAAGGCGATGCCGCCATACCAGCGAAGGCCTGCGTGATTGAGGCGGCAGCACTCCTCATAGAATTCGCTGAGCTGCTGGGAGGGCTGCTGATCGATGCGGCGGGTTTGGCAGGCGCCTATGGCGGCAACCTGCTCTCCCTGATTGCGTCCTCGCCAGTAGATCTGGGGCCATTGCTGCTGAGCAGCCAGCCAGGGAAGCAGCAGGGTGGGCTGAATCGATTCGGAGAGTTGGACCTTGGAGTTTTCCGGTTGCCTGTGGGCTAACTGGGCAAGCCTCGACTGCATGCGACTGATGGCGGTCGAGAGAGATGGCTTATCCATCGCATGACTCCGAAGGTGGTTTGGAAACGTTAAGCTGCTGAAAGTAAGATTCGAAGCAGTTTGCTGTCAAGTGCCGTTCAGCAATGCGTGATCCGGTTGGCGCCCTAGTATACTCATTCACCGCTGTGGGTACAGGGCTCAATCCATCAGTATTGCAGCTCCGATGATCGATGCCAAGGTAGCAAGGAGTTCCTCGCTGCCTAACTTACCGATAAATAGGAAGTTCCAAACCGTTTTGCCCAGAGAGACCACGGCAATCAACACCAGTCCGGAGCGGCATTGCTGTTGCCAGAACACCAGCAATAACACACCGATGAGGGCCGTCAGCCCCAGCGCCACCAGGGCCCGAACCCAGGGAGAGAGGGAGAGCATCGCCCTGCACTCCTCATGCAGTACCTCAGGAAGGTCCCCCTGGTGATAGCGTCGAGGTTGATACCAGACCAGGTAACTGAGGAACGCCAGCAGCGACGACAGCATCCAGGGCAGCTGTTGCATGTAGGCACCGACACAGGCGAGGGTCAGCAGCAGGGGTCTTAGGGTCAGTCCCCGGCGGTGTGAGTGATGAGCGAGTGTGATCATGTCTGCCGTTACAGGTCTTCAGTGTCCCCCTTTTTGTACTCCGGATTGGTCGCGAGATCCGCAATTGCCTCGGATTGGTCGGCAAAACTGTGCGCTAACCCGATGATGTAGCGCAGGTATTCCAACGAGGTAATTTCAAGGTTGCAGAAAAAAGCAGCAAGGGCTCCCCGACGTTAACCTTATCCACCCCCCAGAGAGGACCAGTGGCGACTGGCGGCCAGGGCCCGCTTCCAACCTTTGACCAGGGTCTCTCTGGTTTGGGTTGTCATCTGTGGCTGGAACTGTTGCGGCTCTGTCACCTCACGGGTCAGGGCGGTGAGATTGGGCCAATAGCCACAGGCCAGCCCCGCCAGGTAGGCGGCCCCGGCGGCGGTGGTTTCCACATTGGCGGGGCGAACCACACAGGTATCCAGAATGTCGGACTGGAACTGCATCAGGAACTGATTGGCGGTGGCGCCGCCATCGACCCTGAGCTGGCTGAGCGGCTGGCCGGCATCCTGCTCCATGGCTCTGAGAATATCCATGGACTGGTAGGCGATGGACTCCAGGGTGGCCCGCACCAGATGCTGGCGGTTGGTCCCCCGGGTCATCCCCACCAGGGTGCCCCGGGCAAAGGGATCCCAATGGGGGGCGCCCAGTCCGGTAAAGGAGGGCACCAGATACGCACCCTGAGTGTCCGGTACCGATTGGGCCAGGGCTTCGGTTTCAGAGGCGTGGCGAATCAGCCCCAGTTCATCCCGAAGCCACTGCACGCTGGCGCCTCCCATAAATACCGCTCCCTCCAGGGCATAGTTCACCTCTCCCGGCAGGTTGCAGGCCAGGGTGGTGAGCAGGCCATGATTTGAGGCCACGGGTTTCTGTCCTGTGTGCATCAGCAGGAAACAACCGGTGCCATAGGTGTTTTTGGCCATGCCCGGGCTATGGCAGAGCTGCCCAAATAGGGCCGCCTGCTGATCACCTGCTACGCCACTGATGGGGACCTGGACGTTGCCCAGCTGCGCCTGGCCGTAGAGTTCACCACTGGCTTTGACCTGGGGCAGCATGGACCCGGGGATCCGGAAGGCGCTCAGCAGCGTCTGGTCCCACTCCAGGGTGTGGATATTGAACAGCATGGTGCGGCTGGCGTTGGTGACGTCGGTGGCGTGCACCCTGCCTTCGGTCAGGTTCCAGATAAGCCAGCTGTCGATGGTGCCAAACGCCAGCTTGCCCTGCTCTGCCCTCTCCCTGGCTCCGGGGACCTGATCCAGAATCCAGCTGATCTTGGTGGCGGAGAAGTAGGGATCCAGCACCAGGCCGGTTTTCTGTTTAACCTGGGCTTCGAGTCCCTGGCTTTTCAGTTCGCTGCAGAGCTCGGAAGTCCGGCGGCACTGCCAGACAATGGCGTTGTGGATCGGTTGGCCGGTCTCCCTGTCCCACACCACTGTGGTTTCCCGTTGATTGGTGATGCCAATGGCCGCTACCTGTTGATGACCCACCCGGCATTTGGCCAGCAGTTCGGTGAGGGTCGCCCTCTGACTGGCCCAGATCTCTATGGGGTCATGTTCCACCCAGCCCGGGTTGGGGTAGTGCTGGGTAAACTCCCGTTGAGCGGTGCCGATCACCTGGCCCTGACGGTCAAACAGCAGGGCGCGGCTGGAAGTGGTGCCCTGATCCAGGGCAACGATGAACTGGGTAGATTCAGACATAACTCAATGGCTTGATAGGGTTTTATTTCATACTAGGGCATGTTGGCCACCGCTGTACATCTTTGCGCCAACACCCGACCGGAGTGAGCCAAGCCGCGCAAGCTTCCGTAAACAGATCACTACCCACATGCAATAGGCAACCCCATGTTTGGAGGGTGGCGAGACGACCTGGTTCGGAAACTGATTCTGGAGCGGAGTGACATGAGAAATCAGCTGGATACCCGAAGGTTGCTGCAGGTCTATCAAAAAGTGTGCGACCTGGGTGTCCCCGGCCCGCAGGGATATCAGTTCAAGGGTGTATTGGCCTGGCGTGACTTTGATGGCTACACCCTGTTTCTGTCGGACCAGGTTGTGACCCTCACCCTGCTTTTTCACAACAGATACCAGCTGGATTACCCGGATGGTGCCGCCCTGGATCAGTTTCTGGTGCGAATCGAGGCTGTGGCAACCGCTGCATTAACGGTCAAGTCCTGACAGGCTGGGGTTGAGCGGTTTTTGTTCAGCCTCTCACTCGTCTGCATGGCCAATGTGACCAAAAAATGAAGCAGTTTCATAACGAATAATTTACTGATCTGCATCAAACAAATGCGCAAGTGAGGGGAGCATTATGGAATCAGACACCCAAGGAGGAATGCGTGATGATAATTCAAGACCACAGCCTGGTTAACGAGTTTCCCAACCAGGTGGAACTGATTCAGGAACTGAACCTCTCCGACGATACCTTCCATAAGCTGTACAATGAATATCACGAGCTGGACCGCGAAGTCCGCCGCATCGAGGAGGGCCTCGAAAACACCACAGACGAGTACCTTGAGAGCTTGAAGCTTAAGCGCCTAACCCTGAAAGACGATCTCTACAGCCGGTTAAAGCAGGCAGAAAGCGCCTGATCCGACCGTGTCATGTCGCAGGCTGGGGTGGTCCCGGCCTGCCCTACTCTTCCAAAGTAAACCCGACCTTCAGTGTCACCTGCCAGTAGGCCACTTTACCGTTCTCTATTTGACCCCGTGTTTCCACCACCTCAAACCAGCGCAGATTGGCTACCGTCTGATGGGCCCTGTCGATGGCGCTGTTGATGGCGTCTTCCATGCTGGTCCGCGAGGAGCCCACCAGCTCCAGTTTCTTATAGGTGTGATTGCCCATGGTCACTCTCCTCTGAACAAAGTTTCAGTATAGGTGACGGATCTGAATTGATTCTTTTCAAGCGTCCGGCTGATGAAGCGGCATTGAGGCTTGTTTTGGGCAGGTGAGAGAGTGCAGGACGGCTTTTCTCTGGAGAGAGAATGCTATTCAAGATGCTGGAAACTATAAAGTTACTAAAATTTGTGCGTTGTCTCAGAGAAAGATAACTCAAACGTGAATTATTTCTATTTGAGGTGAAAACGGCGAGCTAGGTCAAAGAATTTTTGAAGGCAGTTAGTATACTCAACTGAAAATGATATCAATTCTTGTTTGTAGTTGGGTGCCGCAATGGTTTTATCAGATTTAGATCAAGGGCAAGTGGGCTGTGTCGCTAGCTTGGGCGACCAAACCATGTCGCTTGCACTTAAGCGTCGCCTCATGGCGTTGGGTTTCACCAAAGGCAGTGAGGTTCGTATGGTTCGCTCTGCGCCCCTGGGCGGTGCCGTTCAGTTAAAGGTGCGGGGAGCCAGCCTCTGTCTCAACAACCGCCTGGCTGCACAGATTCACGTAGAGGTTTAACAAGTGTCTAAAGTACTGCGTTGCGCGACCGTTGGTAATCCCAACTCCGGTAAATCAACTCTGTTTAATGCCCTGACTGGTAATAACGTGTCTGTCGGTAACTGGGCAGGTGTCACCGTCGACAAGAAAGTGGGTAAGTTGGATCTGGCTGGAAAGAGTGCAGAGATTACCGACTTGCCGGGCCTTTACGATTTGGAAGCCGCCGATGGTGATGCGTTCATCGATGAAAAGATCAGTCGTGAATTCCTGCTTGGGCAGGAGATTGATCTTCTGGTTAACGTTGTGGACGTGTCCCAACTGGAGCGAAACCTCTATCTGACCACTCAGCTTCGTGAATTGAATGTTCCCATGCTGTTGGTACTGAACAAGTGTGATGTGACCGAGCGTCGCGGTATTAAGGTTGATACCGACGCCCTGGAAAAGCGCCTGGGTTGCAAAGTGGTGCAGATCAGCGCCAAGACAGAAGCCGGTCCCAAACTGGTGAAAGAGGCTATGTCAGCCATGGCGAAGGCCAATGAGGCTTGCGAACCTCTTGCCATCGATCTGGGGGCCGCTGTTGAGCAGTCTGTGACTGAGCTTGGGGGAGGCCGAGCCAGTGCCATTACCCGCCTTCTGTCCCAGGCTGATGAAGCAGCCCAGCAGGCGTCCAATAGGCTGGTGGCGCAGGATATCTCCCCCGCCGAGCATATCGCCGATCGCCGTTACCAGTTTATCGGTGAACTGATTCAGTCGGTGCTCTCTAAGCCTTCTGTTATCAAATCAATGACAGAGAAGCTGGACCATTATGCCCTGAGCCCCATGACTGGGGTGCCGATCTTCCTGGGTATGATGTACCTGACCTTTATGTTTGCCATTAACATCGGGGCCTCCTTTATCGATTTCTTCGATATTGTCGCTGGCGCTATTTTTGTGGATGGTTCTGCCCTGCTGCTGGAGAGCGCGGGTCTGCCTGACTGGGTTGGTGCCATTGTGTCTGACGGCGTCGGGGCTGGTATCCAGACCGTGGCGACCTTTATCCCTGTTGTGGCCTTCCTCTATATCGCTTTGAGCATTCTGGAAGTCTCCGGTTATCTGGCCCGAGCCGGTTTCGTCATCGAAGGTGTAATGCAGAAGATCGGTCTGCCTGGTAAAGCCTTTGTGCCCCTGATTGTTGGCTTTGGCTGTAACGTGCCTGCCGTAACAGCAACCCGGGCTTTGGATACCAAGAGAGAGCGTATTGTAACGGCCATGATGGCACCCTTTATGTCCTGTGGTGCTCGTCTGCCTGTATATGCCCTGTTTGTGGCGGCGTTTTTCCCTGAAAATGGCCAGAACCTGGTGTTCGCCCTGTATCTGATCGGCATCGTGGCGGCCATCCTGACGGGCTTGCTGCTGCGCCATACCCTGCTGCCCGGTGAAGCCAGCCAGGGCTTCATGGAGCTGCCTGACTATGAGATGCCGACTCTGGGCGCCATCGGCCGCCGCACCTGGCAGCGCACCAAGCAGTTTGTTCTGGGCGCAGGTAAGACCATCGTTATCGTTGTCACCATTCTGAGCTTCTTTAACTCCATGGGTACCGACGGCAGCTTTGGCAACCAAGACTCTGAAAACTCTGTTCTGTCTGCGGCAGCTCAAGTTGTGACCCCAGTGTTTGATCCCATGGGTGTCAAAGAGGAAAACTGGCCTGCCACCGTTGGTGTAATTACCGGTATCTTCGCCAAAGAAGCGGTAGTGGGTACTCTGAACAGCCTGTACAGCCAGGGTGGTGAAGAGGAAGCCGGAGAGTTCAGCCTGATAGGTGCTGTAAACGAAGGTCTGGCGACCATTCCCGAGAATATGTTCGGTATTGCCTGGGATGATCCTCTGGGCCTGAACATCGGTGACGCTCAGGATACTGACGCCATGGGTGAAGAGTTTGGTTTCGAAGCGGCGACCCTGAAGAATCTGGAAGCCCAGTTTGAAACCGGTGCGGCTGCCTTTGCCTACCTGCTGTTTATCCTGATGTATACCCCCTGTGCCGCAGTGCTGGGTGCCATGGCCGGTGAGTTTGGATCTCGCTGGACCGCTTTCAGCGCGGTGTACACCTTTGTAGTAGCCTACGCGACAGCGACTCTGTTCTACCAGGCTTCCCGCCTGGTGGAAGAGCCAGCTCATGCCCTGTTCCACATCGGCATCATTCTGATGCTGCTGGTGGCGGGTATCGCTTACTTGCGCAAAGTGGGCAAGCGCAGCCAGATGGGTGTCGGTGACATTCCGGTAGCCATTCAAGAGTAAGTCAAACTACTGATATAAGGCAGCCCTAGGGCTGCCTTTTCTTTTTGTGTCCGATTCGGTGTATAAGGGGTCATTGAAGCGGGAGAGACTATGATGAGATGGGTATCTGCCACGGCTGTGGTGCTGGCGTTGTTGGGCTATGCCCTGTTCCAACTGGGGGCTGGCGGTCGGCTGGCGGCTCAGTTAAACCAGCAACACAACAGTGATGTGGTGCTCTACAGTGCCAGCTGGTGCAGCGCCTGCGCGGCCACACGCCAGTTTCTGACCAACAACCACATCCCTTTTGTGGAACTGGATATGGAGCAGGATCCACAGGGCTCTCGGGAGTTCGCTCAGTTTGGTGGTCATGGTATCCCTCTGGTGCTGGTCAAAGGCCGGGCCATTCGCGGCCATCAGCCCCAGCTGCTGATTCAGTCCCTCAGGTAGAGCCGTCCCAGCCATACTCCTTCAGTTTTCGGTAGAGGGTGGCTTTCCCAATGCTGAGAATTTTCATCGCCTGGGCCTTGTTGCCTTTGCAGGCCCTTACCACCGACAGAATGTACTCCCGTTCCATCTCCTCCAGACTGAGGGCGTGGGCGGCGATCCTCTGGGGCAGGCCCATGGGGGCGTTCAGGGAGGGGGGCAGGTCCTCGGTGGTGATCTCCCTGCCGTGGCACAGGGCGGTGCAGTACTCCACCACATTCTGCATCTCGCGGATGTTGCCCGGCCAGGGGTGGTTCTCCAGGATTCGGGTTACCTTCTTGGAGAAGCCCCGAATACTCCTTCCCATCTGTCGATTTTTGCTCTCCAGAATGGAGCGTGCCAGGGGCAGGATATCCTCATGGCGCTCTCTCAGGCTGGGAATCTTCAGCTCAACCACGCACAGGCGGTAGTAGAGATCCGCCCGGAATCGCCCTTCGGCCACCTCCTGTTCCAGGTTCCTGTTGGTGGCGGCGATGATGCGCACATCCACCTTGCGGCTGTGATTCTCTCCCACCCGGCGTACCTCCTGCTCTTGCAGGGTGCGCAGTAGCTTGAGCTGCATGGCTGGGGAAATTTCACCGATTTCGTCGAGAAACAGGGTACCCAGGTGGGCCTCTTCGAACAGGCCGGCCCGGTCCCGGTCGGCCCCGGTGAAGGCACCGCGCTTATGGCCAAACAGCTCGCTCTCCAGCAGGGTTTCGGTGAGGGCGCCGCAGTTGATGGCGACAAAGGGCTTGGCGGAGCGGTTGGAGCGCTCATGGATAAAGCGGGAGAGTCGCTCTTTGCCGACACCACTCTCGCCGGACACCACTACGGAGGAGTCCACCTTGGCCACCCGGGCGGCCAGTTGGATCAGCCGGGTCATCTCCCGGTTCTGAGTAATGAAGCCCTCGACGGTCTGAGGCTGATCGCTGAGCTCTGTCTGCCTGGCCCTGAGTGCCTTTTGGGTCAGTTCCAGCCTCTTGGTGAGCTCCTTGAGTAGGGAGTCGGAGGAGGCCATGGAAAAGAAGGGCTTGTGCGGTTCCAGCTGCTCGCCCCAATCCTCTTTGAATTTGCCGATGACCCGGCAGTAGGGGTCCCCCTTGCCAGTGCACATATCCTCGATGAAGTAGACCTCCCGGTTGTGCTTCCAGGACTCAAATCCGCTGGCGAAGCCAGTCAGGGTCCAGCACACGGGATCGTCGGACTCACCGATGCTCAGCTGATGCTGCTCCGCTTCATAGGAGTTGTGCCAATGCACCTCCAGCAGGGCGTTGTCTCCGCCACTTCGGGGTTTGAAAGCAAAGGTCTTGGTGATGCCAAACAGCATGTGCAGATTCGAACCACTTTGGGGGTCCATGTAGGCTTCAGGAAACTCATTGCTGAGGATCTGCCCGGTTCGCCAGCCGTGGGCGTAGCCAAAGCGGGTCAGGATGCAGCGGGCGACAAAGGTGCCAAATTGATCGATGAGTTCTTTTCTTAACAAGCCCAGGGCGACGGCATCAAATAACACCATTCTCTGGTCTTTAAATTTAATTAACCCTTCATCCGGAAGAAAATCAAGGAACTCTCTTGGGTTAATTTCACTACTTAGCATAAATACGCCCCTTCTTATTCCTGATAAAGGGTTTCAATTTGAAACCCTGGTTTCTTCTTGGAACCAACGCAGATCACGAAAGCTGTGTGTGGGTTCATATAAATCAATTGGTTATATGTTTGGCACAAAGGCTGCAATCTCATGGTTGATGTTGGGAAGGGTACTTTCTGACGCATCGTTCTTTTTTGCCTTGGTCATTGGCTGGTATTTGTCAGCGATATATGAATACCGTCAAAAAAGGATAACAAAAATAAAACTCTTCGGTGTGATGAGCATCGTTATGCCGAGATGATGAGGATTACATTGTGAAAAATATGAAGAAACTCTCAGTTCTGGTGGCTGCGTCTCTTTTAAGTGCCGGCAGCTGGGCGGCAGACATTGTTAAAAACGTCGACGTTGTGGTGGTGGGGGCCGGTGCCAGTGGCCTGGCGGCCGCCGTGGAAGCCCAAGAAGCGGGCCTGAAGACCGTGCTGCTGGAAAAGATGCCCAGCATCGGTGGCTCAGCCCTGTATATCGAGGGGACTTTCGCGGTGGAAACCGACCACCAGAAATCCATGTATGTGGGCTTGGACAGAGACTGGGCTTATAAGAACCACATGGAGTTCAACCATGGTTTCATTAATGGTCCCCTGATCCGTCGCTGGATCAACAACTCAGCCAACAGCATCGAGTGGATGGAAGATCACGGCGTGACCTTCCACGACGTGCGTACCCTGTTTACCGATGGCTACCGCACCTGGCACATCTTCAAAGATGGCAAAGGGGTGGAGTTTGTGAACCAGATGGCCAAGTCCTTCAAGGAAGCGGGCGGCACCATTCTGACTGAAACCCCCGGAACCGAGATCATCTACAAAGGCGGCAAGGTCACCGGCATCATGGCGGAGGACGGTGAGGGCGAGACCTACCAGTTCAATACCAAGGGTGGCGTGGTGGTTGCCTCCGGTGGCTTCATCAACAACCCTGAAATGCTTGAGAAATATGGTGTCCGCGCCGATTACGCCATCGTGGGTCCCAAGTCCGGTCGCGACGGCGACAGCCTGAAATGGTTTGACGAAGTGGGGGCACGTTACGAGGGAATGAGCACCCACCTGGCCATTGGTGCCTGGCTCTCCGGTAAAGATCCAAACACCCAGCTGAGCATGCCGGAACACACTACGGTCTACTCTCAGCTGGCCTCGCTGCTGCGCCAGCCCTATATGTGGGTGGCCAGCGATGGCAAGCGCTTCATCGACGAGTCCCAGGCACCCCTGTGGTACAACACCGGCCCGGCGGTTGAGCGTGTCGGCGGCTCCTACTTTGCCGTGTTCGATGACAACCTCAAGGACTACATGATGAATGAGGGGATCGACATCTCCCACTCCGACTGGGTTCGTGTAGGCCACAAGCTGGATCTGCTGGAGGAGGGGATCGAGGTCGGTCAGAAGGAGGGTTACCTCTACGTTTCCAACACCATCGAAGGCCTGGCCAAGAAGATGGGCGTGGACCCGGTTGCCTTCAAGAAAACCGTCGAAGACAACAACCGTTATGCCCAGAACGGCCTGGATGAGGAATTCCCCAAGGATCGCAAGTATGTCCGTCCCATCAGCAAGCCTCCCTACTTTGCGGTTAAGGGCGACAACGCCACCCTGATCACCCTGGGCGGCCCAACCACCAACACCGAAATGCAGGTGTTGCGCCAGAAGGACATGAAGCCGGTTGAAGGCCTCTACGTGGTGGGCTGTGAGGTGGGTGGTGTCTACGGTGACTCCTACAACCTGACCCTGGAGGGTATGGCTTCCTCCTTCGCCATCAACTCCGGCCGCTTCGCCTCTCAGCACATCGCTCAGAAGCTCGGCAAGATGTAATCCGCTTCGGGCCCGGCCGCTGGTCGGGCCCATCTATCCTGTTTCAAGGGTTTAACAATGAAAAAAACTGCACTGACTGTGCTGGCGGTGGCCGCACTGGCCTTCTCTCTCAATGGGGTGGCCAAGGAGCATCTGGGTGATCGCCATGCTGGCCTGGGCATCGAGTGTGCCGACTGTCATCAGACCGAAAAGCCCACCAAACGTGCCAAGAGCAAGACCTGCAAGGCTTGTCACGGTGACAAGGTGGAGTTACCCATCTTCCAGGCGGAGGAGCGCAGCGTCGACTTCCACGAGTCTCCCCATGGCAAAGTTCGTTGCACCAAGTGTCACCTGGCTCACCAGGAGCCGGTGATGTACTGCAACGAGTGTCATGCATTCAACAAACAGGTTCCCTAGGAACACCTGCCCGGGTTGCGCTTTGACGGTCTCGGCAACGCCTCTGGAGGGTCACACGCAGCCCTTTGGGCTGGCGGAGTAAAGTCATGGCGGGGCGCAACCTGTTTTCCACTCTCGTTGGCATCAACTTCCTGACCACCCTGGGTCTGGGCGTAACCGATGCCTTCTTTTCACTCTATCTTACCGACCTTGGGATCAGGGGCGGGTTTCTGGCCCTGGTGCTGACCCTCTATGCCGGCTCCAAATGTCTGTTCAGCCCTATGGCTAGCTGGTGTCTGTCGCGTCTGGGGACCAGGCGCAGCCTGCTGCTCTGCCTGTCGGGACAGCTGCTGATCGCCTTAGGCTTCCTGGCTCTGGATCACCTCTACGCCATCGCATTGTTGCGTATCCTCCAGGGGGGATTGTCGGCCCTGTTCAGGCCATTGATGCTGGCCCTGGTCAGCGATCTCGCTGAGCCTCGTCGCCGGGGGCAAACGGTGGCACGCATTGACCTGGCGTTCTACTCTGCCCTGGCATTGGGACCCCTGCTGGGAGGGGCCTTAGGGGACCACTTTGGTTACGCCGGAGTCTATTGCCTGCTGGCGTTGTCGGCGTCTTTTTCCCTGGGCCTGGCCTTGACGCTGCCCGGCGAGACCGGTCGCCCAGAGAAGCTGCCGCCCTCCCGGAGGCCGGTTTTGGGGATGGTGCGGCTGTGTCGCGATCCAGCCTTGCAGAGTCTGTTGATCTACATCTTCACCCGCACTCTGGGCATTGCCCAGGTCGGCCTGTTCTGGCCCATGATGCTCAGGGATGAGATAGGACTCAGCCTCAGCCAAACTGGCACCGTGCTGGCGGCCAACAGCCTGATGACCTTGGTGCTGCTGCAAACGGGCGGGTGGCTCAGTGACCGATGCTGCCGTTACCTGATGATGGTGGGGTGCACTGCCGGTACGGCACTGGGGTTGCTGCTGATGGCTGTGGTGCAGGAGTATGCTCAGGCGCTGTTGCTTGGCGCCTGGCTGGGCGGGCTGACGGCCCTGGCCCAACCGGCGTGCACCTCGTTGCTGCTGCAACAGGGGGAGCGCTTCGAGCGGGGAGTGGCCTTAAGTGTGTTTTATCTGGTGCTCAATCTGGGGTTTATCTTTGGTCCCCTGCTTGGTGGGAGCGTGCTGGCAAGCTGTGGGCTCAGCGGCGTCTTTGTTGTGACCGGGCTGCTTACCCTCATCGCCTCCCTATTCCTGCTGGTTCGTTTTTCCTCTGCGTCGCCATCTGGGCGGGGAGAACACTGGGCCGCTGGGGCTGAACACCGGCGTCAACCTGGCGGGTGACTCTGGCTCTGTGGGTTGTATCTTGGGGCCGGTTGCCCCTGAGCAGGCGGTGGCAATCAGCACCGTGTTGCCTTGGGCATCGGTCAGCAGCATCTGAGACCAGGTTTTCACGGCAGGACTCCTTGAGTCGATGACTGGAGAGGCGGTTGGGAGCCTGAGCTCCCAACCAGGTTGGGTCAGAAGGATTTGGTGAAGGTCAGTACCAGAGACTCCCCTTCGGCGGTGTTTTTGCTGTCGAACTCGCTGTGGAAGCGCAAGTTGGCCTGCAGCAGCCAGGGCAGGTACATCACATTCAGCTCAGCACCCAGACCAAAGGAGCGTTTGCGCTGGTTAGCAATGGAGCTCGCCCCATCCTTGCTGTCGTCGCTGATCTGCCAGCCTGCGGAGTAACTGACGCCGGGGCGGATCAGCCAGTGATTATCCAACAGGATGTTTTTGCCCACACCTCCTTCCAGGCAGAACTCCATCCCGGGTCTGATGCCGGTGTCATCCTGGTGTCCATGCCACAAGGTGCGGGACAGGGTGCTGAAGCTCCAGCTGCGATCATCGTCGAAGAAGTAGGTGCCGCCGGCGGTGATCATTCCCGACCAGTAGCCATAACCCACGGATTCCGGCTTGTCGGCACTGTAGTCGCCGGTGGGCGCGATGGCGGCGATGGCCAGAATGGCGTCGAAGCGCGGGTTGAACCAGAACAGGGCCAGGGGCTCGATGACGATGTCGCCCACTTCAAAGCCGGAGGAGGCATCGAAGGCGCCGCCGATGGCGATCTCTTTGTCGATGACCGGCACGATCAGGTTATAGCCCCAGTTGGCGCCGAAGATCTTGGTGTCGGTAACGTTAACGAACCGGTGGGCCTGGGCAAACACCTCCAGGCTGAAGTCCATCTGCTGGGCATCGCCGTTATCATCGGTGAGGGTGTCTGCGTCATACCAGGTGTTGTAGAGCCGGTAGTGCATCCCAGGTGGCGGCGGGGTTCCCGCTTCGACCCCTTCTCCTCCGAGGGAGTAGTGCGATCCCGAGGTGGCGGCCAGTGCGCTGCCCATCATCACCATGGGCAATGCCAGGACGGCGGTACGTTGTAGGCATTTCATCATTTTTCTCTCCAGAGCTGTCTCAGGGGACAGCCAACCCTGTGTGTAAGGAATCGGGCCCTCTCATCGACTCGGCATGTCAGGGATACCCACAAGGGGCTCAATAGCTGGGGCCCGACACTGAGGAGTGCATGGTTTATGCCACTGATTTGACGCCTAAAAGCATCCTCATGGGTCTCACAATGGGCGTTTTTTTGATGTCCGGATTCTCAGGATGAAACCCGAGTCTTACTTTGATTACTGGGTGTTTGTTCAGTGTTTACCTGCTTCTGTGGCTTTGGACGTAACTGCCCTCTCCGCAGCCTGGGACACTTTTTCAGGTTCTAACTGGATTACACTGATGCCATCTTGAGTTGGGGGACAGTTATGAGCGGCGAATATCTATTTTCCTATGGCCTGGGTATCCTGCTGACACTGTGGGTGCTTTGGGACCTGGTGAGCGGCAGTGCCTATTTGTGGCATCGGCATACCCGGTCTGACGAGCCCGGCCTCTACTGGCTGGCGATGCTGCTCTGGAGCGCCCTGGCAGTCACCTGTTTTACCTACCCCTACTGGAGCCTGTAAGGCTTCACCACCAGCCTGTTTGATTACCAGCTGGACATCGGTGTGCTGATGGATGAGACGCCCGCGGCCAGCGGCAGCGGGGTCATTCGCCCGTTGCCCGAGGGAGAGTACCTCTGCTGTCGGGTGGCCCTGGCGTCGGAGACTGCTTACTTTGCGGTGTGGGACAAGCTGCTCCAACAGGTGGTGCAGCTGGGGCTGGACCTGCCGGATGAGGGGGTGGCGGTGGAGATCATCGAGAACCCCTCTGAGATGAGCCGAGATGTGTGGGTGATGACCATCCAGCTGCAGGTGGACAGGGTTGAATAACGCCTGGGTGATTGGCACAAAAAAGCCGCTCAAAGGAGCGGCTTTTTGCTTTCTGTTTCTGCGCTTAGCGCATGGTAACAAACTCTTCGGCGCTGGTGGGGTGCAGGGCCACGGTGTTGTCGAAGTCCGCCTTGGTGGCGCCCATCTTGATGGCCACGGCGAAACCCTGAAGGATCTCATCCATACCGAAACCGATGCCGTGCAGGCCGACGATCTTCTCCTCGGGGCCGGCGCACACCAGTTTCATCTGGGTCTGTTGGCGGTGGGCGGTGACCGCGGTGTACATGGCGGCAAAGCCAGAGGTGTACACCCTGACGTTCTCCTCGCCATACTGCTCCACGGCCTGAGGTTCGGTGAGGCCGATGGTGCCGATGGCCGGATGGCTGAACACTACGGTGGGGACCAGGGAGTAGTCCATCTTGGCGTTGGGCTGGTTGCCGAACAGGCGCTCGGACAGCTGGCGACCCGCCTTGACCGCCACTGGAGTCAGCTCGATGCCCCCCTCCATGATGTCACCCACGGCGTGGATGCCGGGCACATTGGTGTTCTGGAATTCATCCACCGGGATAAAGCCACGCTCGTTGACCTTGACCCCGGCCGCCTCGATGTTGATGACGTCGGTGGCGGGTTCGCGGCCGATGGCCCAGATCAGGCTGTCCACATTGAGGCTGTTGCCGTTCTCCAGCTTCAGGGTCAGGCTGCCGTCTGCTTCCTTGACCACCTCGCTGGGGATGGAGTGGGTGTGCAGGGTGGGCCCCTCCTTCTCCATCAGCTCCACCAGGGTCTGAGTGATCAGCGGATCGAAGCTGCGCAGGGGCGCATGCTTGCGCACCAGCAGGTGGGTTTCGCTGCCCAGGGAGTGCAGTACCCCGGCCAGTTCCACGGCGATGTAGCCGGCGCCAATCACCGCCACCCGCTTGGGCTGCTCGGTGAGGGCGAAGAAGCCGTTGGAGTCGATGCCGTGCTCGGCGCCGGGAATGCTGGGGATGGTGGGGCGACCGCCGGTGGCGATCAGGATGTTCGGGGCGGTGTAGTGCTCGCCGTTCACCTCGATGGTGCGCTCATCGACAAACTTGCCGAAGCCATTGACCAGGGTGACGCCGTTGGCGTCCAGGCCACGGTTGTAGCCGCCGTGGATGCGGTCGATGTAGGCCTCGCGGCTCTCCACCAGCTTGCCCCAGTCGAACTTGTTGAGGGTGAGGTCGAAACCGTAGTCCGGCCCGTACAGGTTGACCGCTTCCGCCACCTGGGCGCCGAACCACATCACCTTCTTCGGCACGCAACCGACGTTCACGCAGGTTCCACCTAGGTGCTTGGCCTCGATAAGCAGCACCTTGGCGCCGCGCATGGCGGCCCGGTTGGCGGAAGCGATGCCGCCGCTGCCGGCACCGAGAACGATATAGTCAAATTGCTGAGCCATGGGAAAAATCCTTTGATGGTGAGCTGTAAATTGGCATAACTAGCCTAAGTTGTACTCTGATCTGGGGCCGGTCTCAAACGAAAACAAGGGATTGATTCAATCGGTTTAGGCGGAGGCACAAGGCCTCCGCCGAAGGGGCAGTTAGCCGCACCGGTTCCTTCGGGCCTAGCCCTTGATGGTGTAACTGCCCTTGATGGTGAGGGTCACCTCCACCGGCTTGCCGGAGCGGTTTTTCCAGTACCAGCCGTGGGAGCCGGCGAAGGGGGTGGTCAATGAGCCCTTCATCCTGTCTGAGGTGGTGATGGCAAAGCTCTCGAAGTAGCCGGTGGTGTCGCCTTCCGGTTCGCCGTGGAAATCGAAGTAGAGGGGAGTGCCGTTGGTCTGCCACTCGTACTCCAGGTGGGCGTACTGGTCCATCAGCAGCTTGTATTCCAACCCCTTGCCGGCGGGAATGGAGATGCTGACCTGGTCTTGACGCTGCGCCTTGCTGCCCCGGTCGAACTGGGGCTGAGCCAAGAGCACCTCCTGCTGGGGGGCTGCCTGGGCCTCGGACAGGACGGTCAGGCCCAGGGCGCTGCCGGCACCCGTGGGGTCGATGCCGTACTCGGCGGGCAGGATGCAGGTGGTCAGAACCACTGCTGCCAGGGCGGAGGCTGCGATGCTGGCTTTCACCAGAGTGGCGGCGGAGTGCACAGGAATCTTTGGTTGAGTCATGGGGTTACCTCTTTATCTGTCTAGTTGGTGAAGTAGCCGGTGAGCTGAAAGCCCATCAGCATCAGGCCGCCACTCATCAGCAGGGTGTTGCTGACGGTGGCAAACTGGAAGTAGCTGGGGTGACGGCGCCAGGCGCTCATCAGGATCAGCACCAGCCCCAGGGCGGCAAACTGTCCCAGCTCCACCCCCAGGTTGAAGGCGAGGATGTTGGCCACCAGGCCGTCGTCCGGCAGCTGGAACTCCTGGATCTTGGTGGCCAGACCGAAACCATGAAACAGGCCGAAGATGATCACCGCCGCCTTGGTGTTGGGCTGGTAGCCCAGCAGTCGCTTGAAGCCGCCCAGGTTGTCGAATCCCTTATAGACGATGGAGAGGCCGATGATGGCGTCCACCAGGTAGGGGTTCACCTGGATGTCTGCCAGCACCCCGTACAGCAGGGTGATGCTGTGGCCCAGGGTGAACAGGCTGACGTAGAGCAGCACATCACGGGCGCGGAACAGGAAGAAGATCACTCCCACTAGGAACAGCAGATGATCGTACCCGGTGACCATATGTTTGGCGCCGATGTAGAGGTAGGGGATCAGGGCGATCCCCTGGCTCTGGGTCAGGAACTGGCGGGTATCCTCATCCACCCCGTGTGCCCACAGGGAGAAAGAGGTCAGGGTGGCCAGCACCAGTACCAGGGTTCTTGGCCATAGAGATGGCGTCATGAAAATGCTCCATTTTTATTGATCTGGACGGGGGCTGAGCCCCCGTCTCTTTGTGGTTATGGCGATACCTTAAGCGGTCTCAGCCTCGGCAGCGACCACTTTGCGGTCGGACAAGCGGTAGACCAGCAGATAGAGCACCGGCAGCACCAACAGGGTCAGCAGGGTGGAGGAGGCGATGCCGCCAATCACCACTGTGGCCAGCGGCCTCTGCACCTCGGCGCCGGTGCCGCTATTCAGGGCCATGGGCACAAAGCCCAGGCTGGCCACCAGAGCGGTCATTAGCACGGGGCGCAGTCGCTGGCTGGCCCCCTGTCGCACCGCCACGGCCAGGGCCATCCCCTTCTCCCTCAGCTCCTTGATGAAGGAGAGCATCACCACCCCGTTCAGTACGGCGATGCCGGAGAGGGCGATGAAGCCCACGGCGGCGGAGATCGACAGCGGCATCTCCCTCAGGGTCAGGGCCAGCACCCCGCCCGTGAGGGCCAGGGGCACCCCGGTGAAGACGATGAGCGAGTCCCTGACAGAGTTGAAGGCGCTGTAGAGCAGGCCGAAGATCAGTGCCAGGGTCAGGGGCACCACCAGCATCAGTCGCTGGCTGGCGGATTCCAGTTGCTCGAAGGTGCCGCCATACTCCAGCCAGTAGCCACTGGGCATCTCCAGCTGACTGGCCATCACCCCTTTGGCTTCGCGGATGAAGCCGGCCAGGTCCCGCCCCTCGACGTTGGCGGTGACGATGACGTGGCGTTTGCCGCTCTGACGGTCAATCTTGTTGGGGCCCACGGTCTGCACCAGTTGTGCCACCTCTCCTAGGGGCACATAGGTCAGCTCCGGGGCTTCGGCGCTGTCCACCGGGATAGGCAGGTTGGCCAGCAGGGCCAGATCCCGGCCTATCTCCTCCTCCATGCGCACCATCAGTCTGAAGCGTTTGTCCCCTTCATAGATGAGACCGGTCTGGGTGCCGGCGATGGCGGTCTGAACCTGTCGCTGGACATCGGCGATGGTCAGCCCCAGCAGGGCCAGGTGATACCGGTCCGGCTCTATGGACAGCATGGGCAGGCCGGACATCTCCGACAGGCGCACATCCTTGGCACCCTTGATGGCGGCCATCAGGCCGGTGGCCCGCTCTCCCGCCTCCTTGAGTTGTTCCAGGTCATCGCCGTAGATCCTCAGTGCCACGTCGGTGCGCACCCC
This sequence comes from Ferrimonas sp., assembly GCF_048263965.1. Lineage (NCBI taxonomy): Bacteria > Pseudomonadati > Pseudomonadota > Gammaproteobacteria > Alteromonadales > Ferrimonadaceae > Ferrimonas > Ferrimonas sp. The sequence goes on from NZ_JBLXDO010000032.1 coordinate 24,207, forward strand.
GGCGATCAGTTCGTTGAAGCGCATCTCAATGGGCTGGGTGAACTCATACTTGTTGCCCGGAACCTCCTCCACCAGTTCTCTGACTTCGGAGACAAACTGCTCCTTGCTCTTGGCGGGGTTGGGCCACTGCTCCTGAGGCTTCAGCATCAGGTAGGTGTCTGCCACGCTGGGGGGCATGGGGTCGGTGGCCACCTCAGGGGTACCGATCTTGGAGAACACCCGCTCCACTTCGGGCAGGGTGGAGATGATGCTTTCCAGCTCCATCTGCATCTTGACCGACTGCTCCAGGCCGGTGCCGGTGATCCTCAGGGCATGGACCGCCAGGTCCCCTTCGTCCAGCTGGGGTAGGAACTCGGCGCCCAGATGGCGCACCTGCCATCCAGAGGCGAGCACCAGTCCCAGGGCCAGGGTGAGCAGCAGGGCGGGGAACTTCATCCCCTGGGTCAGCAGCGGCAGATAGAGGCGGCGGGCGCCGCGCATCAGCCAGTTCTCCTCCTCATTCACCTTGCCGCGCACCAGCAGCGCCACGGCGGCGGGGACAAAGGTGACGGCGAAGATCAGCGCGCCGAGCAGGGCGGCCACCACGGTAAAGGCCATGGGGTGGAACATCTTCCCTTCCACACCGGAGAGGGCAAAGATGGGCAGATACACCAGCATGATGATCAGCACGCCGAATACCGCCGGGCGGAACACTTCCCGGGTGGCGCTGGCCACCACCTGCAGCCGCTCCTCCAGGGTGAGCAGGCGGCCATGCTGCTTCTGGGCCAGGCCCAATCGCCTCAGGGCGTTTTCCACCACGATCACCGCGCCGTCGACGATCACCCCGAAATCGATGGCTCCCAGACTCATCAGGTTGCCGGACACCTTGTTGGCGGCCATGCCACTGATGGCAAACAGCATGCTCAGGGGGATCACCAGGGCGGCGATAAAGGCGGCGCGGAAGTTGCCCAGCAGGGCGAACAGCACCACGATCACCAGCACCGCCCCTTCGAACAGGTTTTTCTCCACGGTGGCGATGGTCTGGTCCACCAGGGTGGTGCGGTCGTACACCGCTTCGACCACGACGCCCTGGGGCAGGCTGGCGTTGACCTCCTCGAGTTTGTCACCCACCGCCTTGGCCACCAGCCGGCTGTTCTCGCCGATCAGCATGAAGGCGGTGCCCAACACAGTTTCCTTGCCATTCTGGGTGGCTGCGCCGGTGCGCATCTCCTTGCCGTAGAACACCCGGGCCAGGTCACGAACCCGCACCGGGGCATCGTCGCGCTTGGCAACCACTACGTCGCGGATCTCATCCAGGTTGCTGAGCTGGCCCGGGGAGCGCACCAGCCACTGGTTGCCATTGCGCTCCACATAGCCTGCACCAGCATTGAGGTTGTTGGCCTCCAGCGCCTGGATCACATCCTCCATGGTGAGGGCGAAGGAGAGCAGTTTTGCCGGGTCCGGCGCTACCTGGTACTCTCGCTGGTAGCCGCCGATGCTGTTGATCTCGGTCACCCCGGGCACTTTCACCAGTTGGGGCCGGATGATCCAGTCCTGGATGGTGCGCAGATCTTCGGCGTTGTAGGGGGTACCATCCTCCTTGAGGGCGCCCTCTTCGGCGCTGACGGTGTAGGTGAAGATCTCCCCCAATCCGCTGGCCACCGGTCCCAGGGCCGGCTCAACTCCGGCGGGCAGATCGCTGCGCACTCCCTGGAGACGTTCGCTGATCTGCTGGCGGGCCCAGTAGATGTCGGTGCCCTCCTCGAAGATCACCGTCACCTGGGAAAGGCCGTACTTGGAGACCGAACGGGTGTAATCCAGGCTGGGGATGCCCGCCATGGCATTCTCCACCACGTAGGTGATCCTCTGCTCCGACTCCAGTGGCGAGTAGCCCGGAGCCATGGTGTTGACCTGGACCTGAACATTGGTGATGTCCGGTACGGCGTCAATGGGCAGTTTCAGGGCGTTGAACACCCCGAAACCGGCGATGGCCAGGGTCAGGGCCAGTACAAACCAGCGCCTGCGCAGGGCGAAGGCGATTATGCTATCCATTATGCCTCCTTAGTGGTCGTGTTTGGCGGCGTCTTTGAGGACGTCGGCTTTCATCAGGTAGCTGTTGACGGTGACGTACTCGGTGCCCGGCTCCAGTCCGCCCAGCACTTCGATGTAGTCACCATCCCGCTCGCCCAGCTCCACCATGCGTACTTCGAAGGTGTTGCCGTAACGGGCAAACACCACGGGCATGTCGCGGAAACTCTGCAGGGCGTCCACCTTGACCGCCAGGGGCACCTCTCTGGTCCGGGTCTGAACCCGGGCCTTGACGTGCATGCCGGGGCGCCAATGACCGTCGCTGTTGTCCATCTGCGCCCGTACCCGGGCGATGTGGCCGCCGGTCATCACCGGGGCGATGTAGCTGACGTTGCCCAGTTGGCTGAGATCGCCATGGGTGTCGGTCACCGTTACCGGCAGGCCGGTCTTCAAGGTCTCCATGTCGGTGGGGAAGGCGGACAGCTCCACCCACACCCTGGAGAGATCCCCCAGGCGTACCAGGGCGCTGCCATTGGTGTGGTCACCCCGGTTAAGCAGCTGCTCCAACACTTCACCGTCACCCGGGCTGACGACGGGGTAGCGCTGCAGGGTGTCGCTGTTACGCACCATGGCCAGCACCTGCCCCTGGGTGACCCGGTCGCCCACCTGCACCTTCACCTCGTCGACAATACCGTCGTAGGGGGCACTGACGCTGAACTGGTTGTGAGTGATGGGGGCGACAATGCCAAACAGGGTGTTGCCGAAGGTCAGGGTCTGGGGGCCAGCGGTTTCGGTCTCGACGCCGGAGAGTGCCAGAATGCGGTCGCTGATCTCGGTGCGACCCTCATAACTGTCGTAGCTGGCACTGTAGCTGTTGCCGTTGTAGCCAGCGGTGATGGACACATCGAAGGAGTGGGGTTCTACCACGGTCTGGTTGCTCACCAGATAGTCCTTCTCCGGGGAGAAGCTCAGGGTGTCTACCCTGCCACCGAGGCGCCCCAACAGCACCTGCAGGTCGACCTGTCCCGGATCGATGGGCTGACCCTGGAGGTAGGCGTAGATGCGCATCTCCGGCGGGGTGCCCCGCTCGAACACGGTGATCTCCAGATCCAGGCCGTCGGTGTGCACCAGCTTGCCGCCGTGGGGGCCCTTGGCTTCCTCAGGCTCGGCGTGCTCGTCGTGGTGATGTCCTCCGCCTGCGATGGCGGTCAGGGGCATCATGGGGGTGGTGGCGATCGCCATGGCGATCACCAGTTGCTTGATAGTCATGGCTGGATCTCCTGGGTGAGAAGGGAAGGGTGAGCCGGGGTCATGGGGCGGCCAGTGAGGCGCTCCATCTCCAGCAGTTGGGTCAGGGCGGCGTAACGGGCTTCAATCAGGTCGCGCTCCACCGCGAACAGCTCCTCCTGGGCATCCGCAAGCTGAAGCACACTGATGCGACCGGCGTTGTAGGCGGTGAGACTCTGATCAAGCAGGGTTTGGGCCTGAGGCAGCAGCTGGTGTTTCAGCCTGTGTGCCTGCTCGGCGTTGTTGGTCAGCCCCTGAAGCATCTCCTCCAGGGTAAGGCGTAGCTGGGTCAGCAGCAGCGCCTGCCGGTCCAGTTGCCACTGCGCCTGCTCTTTGGCGGCCAGCAGCCCCCCTTGGTTGGGCGGCGTCAGGGTCAGGGGCAGGGAGACCGACAGGGTCAGGGCGGCATCTTCCAGGGCGGCGTTGTGCTTGACGCCGGCTTCCAGGGTGAGGTCGTACTGGTTTTTGGCTTCCTCCAGTCGCGCTTTGGCCTGGAGGACCCTGGTCAGTCCTTGCTGCTCCAGGTAGGCGGGGGCCGTTGCCAGGGCATCCAGGATGTGGGTGCTGTCCGGCAGGGTGGCAGGCAAGCGAAGGGCGCCCGTCACCTGGTCAAAGCCGGGCTCGGCAGCCCATTGGCTGGCCAGGCGACGCCTGGCCTGGCGCAGTTCACCCTCCAGCTTGTGGTTCAGGGTTTGAGAACGGCTGAGACGCAGTGCCATCTTGGCGACGTCCGCCTGCATCACCGCACCGGCATCGGCGCGCTGGCGGATGGTGTCCAGGGCGTGCTGCTCCCGCTGAATCCGCTGTGTGCTCCAGTCCAGCAGGGCCTGCAACCTCAGCTGTTGATAGAACAGGCGGGTTGTGTCGGCCAGCACCTCCAGTTTTTGCTGTTCGAACGCCAACTGTTGCTGGCCACCCTGGCTTAGTGCCAGGTCCAGACGGCGCTGGCGTTTGTCACCCAGCTCCACCAGTTGGCTGAGGGAGAGGGTAGTCACCATCGCCTGGGAGCCACTTAAATCGCCGCTGCCCAGCAGATCCTCCACCTTGACCCCGAGTTGGGGGGTGGGGCGGATGCCGGCTTGTAGGGAGAGGGCGTCAGTCACCCTCAGGTCATAGGGGTAGCGCTTCAGCGCCGGGTTGTGCAGCAGGCTCTGCTGCAGAGCCTGGGGCAGGGTCAGACTGCCAGAGGTGTCATCAGGCCTGGCCTGGGCGCCAACCGGCGCCAGCCACAGGCCCAGTGCAGACAGCAGGATTGCCATCCGCACGGGGAGTCGGATTGTGTTCAAAACGGTACACTCCGTTAGTCGAAACGCAGGGCGTCCCGACTCGATACAAATGGGTTGTTGGAGTACGGCGTGTGTATCTTTGGTGTGCAGAGTCAGGCCGGCGTCCGAAGAACGCGACGAAACGGTCAGACGAGCTCTAAACCCGCCAACAAAGGTCTACACGCACTGGGGAGTGTCAGGCGTTGGGAGGTGGGATCGGCGGCGCATAACCCAGGCTGCGATAGTGGATCAGCGTAAAGGGGACAGTGCCGGACTGGGCAACATCGATGGCCATATACTCGCCCTGTGGCGGATGGCAGCTGCAGTGCACATGGTCGGCATGTTCATGATCCGAAGGCTGGCAACAGTCGCACTCATGTTGATGGTGGCTGTGTTGATCATGGGCATGGAGTACCTGCACGCCAAAGGGGTGTTCACCCTCCGGGTGGTGCAGGGTGAAGACGTTGTTGTCGCCAAACAGCTGGCTCAGCAACACCACCAGCACCAGGGCCAGTGTTTTGATACTGCGGCATTGCCATTGACGTTGGCGACTAAACAATGTGCTTTCTCAGGTTCTTTGAGTCCGATTCGGACTGGGGCGAACATTTAACCAGAGTTTTGGGGGCGGATCTACGGGGTGAGTTGTAACCAGGTGAAAAAAGGGGGCCAAAGGGCGCCCCCAATAATGGCTAGAATGCGGCGACGAAGTGAAGGCCGCCCCAAAGGTGGCCCGAACTGTGGCCCAAATCCAACTCTACGTCTCTGTGCCCTTCCTGATGCTCAACAATGGCGTTGATCGCCCAGGTGTCGTTGAGCTGGTATGCCAGGGTGGCTCCGTAAGTGGAGTGGTTGGTGCCGTCGTGTGCCGCACTGGCGTAGCCGTAATCGAACGCAGCAATCACATAAGGGGTGAAGGTGATGGCCTCGTTGATGGCGAACTCCCGCTGGATGCCGATCTCCAGAAAGCCACCTTCGGCTTCGGTGCTGTATACGTAGTCTACAAAGGGCTCGAACCACTCCAAGCCGGCGTAGGCAATTCCGGCGCCCAGTTCGTTGTCTGACTCATCATCTTCGAAGAACTCGAGTCGGGTGTAGCTGCCGTAGAAGCTGAAATCACCTACTTCAAAGCCGTATTCGATACCAAGATTCAGCTCATCGTAGTCGACACTGGAGTCGGCGGCGTAGCCATAGGCGGCGGACAGGGTAATGCCGTTTTCGAACCCGGCGGCACCATTGAGCCAGTAGATGCCGCCTTGTTCGAGGTTGTCACGACCTTCGGAGATGTACTTGGAGTCGTAGCCAAAGTCCACTTCATAATCTGCTGCAGCAACTGAGAAGCTGGCCAGCGCCAACACTATGCTGGTGGTCAGGATGGATTTCATTGTATTTTCCTATTCGCTGGTACATTGTGATTGCGAGTGAGAATGGATTCTATTCTTATTGGCCGTCCTGTTCTGTGAGAGGTCTCCCGAAAACCTTAGTGGGGAGAGGGGATAATCCGGCTCGTGTCACAAATATGGTTTCTACAGAGGTCAAAATGCAGGGTTTTACTCTGTAAGCTTTTGTAAAAGAAAGTTTATATTTCAACATTGCCACAAGTAATAACAATTTAAAAATCTTCACACAGTTTGGAGTTGGAAGAGTGTGAACTCAATCGGCAACTCATTTATTTGTCGAGGGCAAAGTTTTGGGTAACACCTTGTTTTTGTCCTGGCTGCGCCCCATGTTGTCTGGAGACACTACCCTTAAATGCGGGAAGCACAGACCAACTAGGAGTTCCCATGACCAACCCTTTGATGCACACGGATCAATTGCCTCAGTTCTCAGCCATCAGACCGGAACACGTTCAGGAAGCGGTGGAGCGGGCCCTGACTGCCTGTCGTGAGAAGGTGGAGCAGGTGGTTGCCGCTGGCGCGCCCTATACCTGGGACAGCCTGGTGGAGCCTCTGGAAGAGGCGGACGATCATCTGGGTAAGATCTGGTCGCCGGTCAGCCACATGAACTCTGTGGTCAGCAACGATGAGTTGCGGGAAGCTCACGATGCCTGCCTGCCGGCCCTGTCAGAGTACGGCACCTGGGTGGGTCAGCATAAGGGGCTGTATGAAGCCTACAAATCTCTGAAAGAGTCCGAGCACTATGAGGCTCTGACCCTGGCGCAGAAGAAGGTGATCGATAACGCCCTGCGTGATTTTGAACTCTCCGGCATTGGCCTGGATGAGGCGAAGCAGAAGCGCTTTGGCGACATTCGCATGCGCCTGTCCGAGCTCTCCAGCCAGTACGCCAATCGGGTGCTGGATGCCACCAATGCCTGGACCAAGCAGGTGACCGATGTGGCTCAGTTGGCGGGCTTGCCGGACAGCGCCATTGCTGCCGCTCGTCAGACTGCCGAACAGCGCGGCCATGAGGGTTACCTGCTGACTCTGGAGTTCCCCTCCTACATCGCGGTGATGACCTACGCCGATGACGCCGAGCTTCGCCAGGAGGTCTATACCGCCTACTGTACCCGGGCGTCGGATCAGGGCCCCAACGGGGGCGAGTTTGATAACTCACCCCTGATGGCGGAGATGCTCTCCCTCAAGCATGAACTGGCGGGCCTGCTGGAGTTCGGCAGTTATGCGGACATGTCTCTGGCCACCAAGATGGCGGAGGAGCCGGCGCAGGTGGTCTCCTTCCTCAATGAGCTGGCGCTTCGTTCCCGTCCTCAGGCACAGGAGGAGTTGAAGCAGCTGACCGCCTACGCCAAAGAACATCATGGTGCCCAGGCTTTGAACGCCTGGGACATCGCTTACTTCTCGGAGAAGCAGAAGCAGCACCTGTACAGCATCTCCGATGAACAGTTGCGCCCCTACTTCCCCCAGGAGCAGGTGCTCAACGGCCTGTTCTCCACCGTCGAGAAGCTGTTCGGTGTCACCGTATCTGAAGTGCAGGGGGTGGATGTCTGGCATGAGGATGTGCGTTATTTCGACATCCATGATGCCCAGGGTGAACTGCGCGGCAGCTTCTACCTGGATCTGTTTGCCCGTCAGAACAAGCGTGGCGGCGCCTGGATGGACGACTGCCGCGGCCGCCGCCTGCGCACGGCGGGTTTGCAGAGCCCGGTGGCCTACCTGACCTGCAACTTCAATGGCCCAGTGGGAGATAAGCCCGCCCTGTTTACCCATGATGAGGTGGTGACCCTGTTCCATGAGTTTGGCCATGGCATCCACCATATGCTGACCAAGGTGGACGCCAGCAGCGTCGCCGGCATCAACGGGGTGCCCTGGGATGCGGTGGAGCTGCCCAGCCAGTTCCTGGAGAACTGGTGCTGGCAGGAGGAGGCGCTGGCCTTTATCTCCGGCCACTATGAGAGTGGCGAGCCTCTGCCCCACGAAATGCTGGAGAAGATGATGGCGGCCAAGAACTACCAAAGCGCCATGGTGATGGTGCGCCAGCTGGAGTTCTCCCTGTTCGATTTCCGCCTGCATCTGGAATACCAGCCTGAGCTGGGTGACCGGATTCAGCAGACCCTGAACGAGGTGCGGGATCAGGTGTCGGTGATCAAGGCGCCTGAGTTTAACCGCTTCCAGCATGGCTTCAGTCACATCTTCGCCGGAGGCTATGCGGCCGGCTACTACAGCTACAAGTGGGCCGAGGTGCTGTCCGCCGATGCCTTCAGCCGTTTCGAGGAGGAGGGGATCTTCAGCCAGCAGGTGGGCGCCGACTTCCTCGATTGCATCCTGGAGCGCGGTGGCAGTGAGGAACCCATGGAGCTGTTCAAGCGGTTCCGCGGCCGGGAGCCGGAGATCGATGCCCTGCTGCGTCACAGCGGCATCGCCGCCTAAACAGAAAGAGGCCGAATCGGGCCTCTTTTTTTGGGGGGGATGTCCCGTCCTGAAATAGGTTTACACATTGGAGACCTATTATGGGCAAACCAACAATAGCAAGGCGTAAGCGCACTC
>NZ_JBLXDO010000033.1:0-28270 GCF_048263965.1 Ferrimonas sp.
AGGACCAGAGGCTTCTCCTGCTCCAGCACCTTGGCGATCTCGCTGCTCTTGTCGTTGATGTCACCGAAGATGCGGGCACCACCGGTACAGGTGGTGACACAGGCGGGCAGCAGGCCACGGGAGGTGCGCTGCACACAGAAGTTGCACTTGTCCACCGTGCCTGTGTTGGAGTTGACGAAGCGAACCCCCTCGTAGGGGCAGGCTTCGATACACATCTCGCAGCCGATGCATTCGGTGGAATCCACCACTACGATGCCGTCTTCTTTTCGCTTGAAGGTGGCGCCGGTGGGGCAGATCTCGACGCAGCTGGGCTTGTCGCAGTTGTTGCACAGCAGCGGCAGGTTGAAGGCGTAAGGCTTACCCAGAACCTCTGAACTGGCCTGGTAGACCGAGGTTCGGTTCTCCTTGGGCAGGCTGCCGTTTTCGTTACCGCAGGAGACCACACAGGCCTTACAGCCATTGCAGCGGCGCAGGTCGACGACCATGGCCAGATGCTTGCCACCCTTGGCGCGGATGGCGGCCACCGCGTCGGCGGCGGAGATAAAGGAGAGGGAGCCGACGCTCAGGGCTCCCCCCGCCATCAGTTTCAGTATCGATCTTCTATCTAACATGGTTCGCTCCTGATGGTATTTCTTAAGGAGAAATACTCGCATGTGAGATCAGTTGCGCCGATTTAATATAGAGGCACAAATAGTTTGGTTTCTTAGAGAATTCTCTAAGGGACGTAGAATGAACGGGTCTAATTCATTCGTTGAATTCAGTATATGTCTGGCGAAATTAAATATGGTGTGAGCCTCATCACGCCAAGATTTTGAATTTTTATAATTGTGAATTTCAGGCTGAATTTACCCGGGCGGGAAATGCATTTTCTAGAACCCGGCAAATACCCGATCCGTACATATATTATTGAATTTTATGTTTTTATTCATCTGCTTGTTGTGGCGGGATAGAGATTGTGGTGATGTGGGAAAAGCAATTTTTGATTTGCGGGAATACTATTTAAGCCCTAATTTAACTTTGGTGTTTTTATATTTGTGCTCAATAAGTGTCAGAAGCAGTGTGAAGGGTGGAGACCTTTTTTCTTCCCCCCCCCTCTTTTGTGCATTCACTCCCGTTTTTCCTTTTTGCCCATGAGTAGACTGACGCAATGAACTGAATCTGAGAAAAAAAGATGAAAAGAGTGATGCTGTTCCTCTGTCAGGGGCTGGAGGAGCTGGAGGCGGCGGCCTTCACCGATGTCTTTGGCTGGACCACCACCTATGGACTGGAGCCGGTTGAGCTGGTGACCGTGGGGCTGAGACCTAAGGTGCGCTGTGCCTGGAACTTCACCATAGAACCTCAGTATCTGCTGGATGAGGTAGACCCGGACAGCTTCGATGCCCTGGCGATTCCCGGCGGCATGAGCCGTTCGGGATTTTACGAGGATGCCTATGATGAGCGGCTGCTGCAGTTGATTCGACGCTTCCACCACAGCGGCCGCTGGGTGGCCTCGGTCTGTGTCGGTGCCCTGCCCATGGCCAGGGCCGGAGTGCTTGAGGGGCGCCGGGCCACCACCTACCAGTTCAGTGACAAGCGCCGGGCTCAGCTTAAGCAGATGGGGGCGCAGTTGTGCGATCAGTCCCTGGTGGAGGACAACCGTCTGATCACCTCGCAAAATCCGGCCAGTGCGGTGGCCGTTGCCCTGCGTCTGGTGGAGGTGCTGACCTCCAGAGCCAATCTGGAGCGAGTCTGCCAGGGGATGGGCTTCCCGGTGCCCGAGCCTCTCTAACAGGTCTCAGGAGTGTGGCGCTACCACAGGTAGAAACTGGCGCGCTTGCCGAGGATCTCCAGCTCATGGTGTTCCATAGCCGCAGACTCATTGACGCCGTAACACAGCATCAGCGGCAGCAGGTGCTCCTCCCTGGGGTGGCAGAAACGGGCCCCGGGGGCTTGCTCCCAGCGGATCAGCCGCGCTCGCCGCTGGGGTTCACTGAGCCTCGGGCTGGTGCAGGTCTCAATCAGCCAGCGCTCGAAGGCGGCATTGGCCTGGTTAGCCTGCCCCTGATCCGGGGCGAAGAAGGCGCGCATGTTGTGGAAAGAGAAGCCGGAGCCGATCACCAGCACCTTGCCATCCCCCAGCCCTTTCAGGGCGCGGCCCATCTCGATGTGCTGTGCAACGTCCAGGTTGCGGTTGAGTGACAGCTGCACCACCGGGAGGGCCGCCTCGGGAAACAGGATGCTGAGAGGCACAAACATGCCATGGTCGAAGCCACGCTGCTCATCCAGTTCGGGTGACAGCCCGGCCTGGTGCAGCTTTTGGTGGATCTCCCGGGCCAGTTCGGGTGCCCCGGGGGCCGGATACTGAATCTGGTAGGCCCGCTCCTCGAAGCCATAGTAATCATAGATAAGGCTTGGTGAGTCAGCGGCGGTGATGGTGGGCCTGTCCGCCTCCCAGTGGGCACTGACCACAACTATGGCTGACGGCGTGGCCATGGTCTGCGCCACCGCCTTCAGCCTGTCCACCATCTGCTGGTGGCCGGGGTCTCCCAGCAGCGGCATGGGGCCGCCGCCGTGGGAGAGGTAGAAACTGCTGCGGTGCCGGGTCATGAGATGCTCCATGGTTACAGTGAGTGTGGACCCAGGGGCACGATGCCGTTGGGGTTCAGGGCTTTGACCGAGTAGTAACCCGCCTTGATGTGATCCAGGTTGACGGTGTCGGCCACCCCCTCCAGTGCCAGGATTCTCAGCATGTAGTCTCGCAGTCTGGGCATGGCACTCAGGGTGTTGCGGTTGCACTTGAACAGGCCGTAATAGGCGGCATCGAAGCGCACCAGGGTGACAAACAGACGCAGGTCCGACTCGGTGAGCCGGTCGCCTAACAGATAGGGGCGGCCACCCTCCAGCCGTGTCTCCAGTTGGTCGAGCATGGCAAACACCTTGTGGTACGCCTCCTCATAGGCCTGTTGGCTGGAGGCAAATCCCGCCTGGTAGACGCCGTTGTTGAGCTCGGTGTAGAGCTGGCTGCTCAGGCTGTCTATCTCCCCGGCCAGGTTCTGGGGATAGAGATTCAAGGTGTTGCCGGTCAGGTGGTCGAAGGCACTGCCCAGCATGCGGATGATGTCTGCCGACTCGTTGTTCACCAGGGTGTCGCTGCGCTTGTCCCACAACACCGGCACCGTGGCCCGGCCGGTGAATTGGCTATCGGCCCGGGTGTAGAGCTGGTGCAGGTAGCGGGCGCCATGGAGGCCATCCTCGGTGGCTCCTGGGTAGCCGCCGAACTGCCAGCCCTGGTTGCTCAGCCTTGGGTCGACCACGCTGACGCTGATCAGCTTATCCAGTCCTTTTAGCTTCAGGGTCATCAGCACCCGGGAAGCCCAGGGGCAGATGTAGGCCACATACAGGTGATAGCGGCCGGCTTCGGCCTTGAAGCCGCCGCTGCCTGTGGGGCCGGGGGCGCCATCCGGGGTTATCCAGTGGCGGAAGGAGGAGGTCTGGCGGATGAAACGCCCCTCATCGTCCTTGCTCTGTACCGGCTGCCAATCCTCTGTCCAACGTCCGTCAATCAACATGGTGCTCTCCTTAAGGGGTGAGGCGGGCCGGGCCCGCCACCGTCATCGGTTTCAGCGATTGAGTTTCTGGGCAATCAGGTTGTCCAGGGCGAATCGACCGCCTCCCTGAAGGGTCAGTGCCAGGCTGACCACCGCCAGTGTCAGGGCATACTCGTAGCCGTTGTTGCTCATAAACAGGCCGTTGCCGATGTGGACGCTGAACATCGCCACCAGCATGGTGAAGGCGGACACCAGGGCGGCGGGGCGGGTCAGCAGTCCCAGCGCCAGGGCCAGGCCGCCGAAGAACTCGGCACTGCCGGCCATCAGCGCCATCAGGTAGCCAGGAGCCAGGCCGATGCTGGCCATCCACTGGCCGGTGCCTTCCAGGCCATAGCCGCCAAACCAGCCAAACAGCTTTTGGGCGCCGTGGGCGGCCAGGATGAGGCCGGTGGGGACACGCAGGATCAGGGCGGCGTTGCCGGCGGTGGAGTCGAAAAGGGATTTCACAAAGTTGCTGTTCATAATCTGTTCCTCAGTTTGGGTCTGGGTGACGGGGCTGACTGTTTGCCTCGACTGTTGGGAACACTTTAACTCTCTCCTTTGCGGTGATATACGCCGTTGCTGTTGCATTATTATCAACGTGGTGGTGATAATTGATTGACGCCGGATCAAGCAAGAGGGGCAATATGGACAGACTGGAAGCGATGCGCACCTTCGTGTCGGTGGTGAATGAGGGGGCCTTTACCCGGGCGGCGGAGCGGCTGGGGCACTCTCCGCAACTGGTGAGCAAATACGTGTCGCAGCTGGAGCAGCGGCTGGGAAGTCGGCTGCTCAACCGCACCACACGCCGGGTCAGCCTGACGGAAGCGGGGCGGGTCTATTACCAGCGGGCTCAGCAGGTGCTGGCGGAGATTGAGGAGATGGAGAGTCAGCTCGGCGATCTGCAGCACAGTCCCAGGGGCCAGCTGCGCATCAGTGCCCCGGTCTCCTTTGCCAGTCGCCATATGGCCGGGTTGCTGGGCGATTTTCGCAAGACCTACCCCCAGGTGCAGATCGACCTGCACCTCAATGACCGCCGGGTGGACATTGTCGAGGAGGGGTTCGACATCGCCCTGCGCATCGGCCAGCTGCAGGACTCCTCGCTGATCGCCAGGAAGATGGCCCCCATCAACCTGGCCTGGGTGGCCTCTCCCGACTACCTGCAGGCACACGGCACGCCGGTCAGCCCCGAGCAGCTGGCGGACCATCAGTTTCTCAAGTACAGCTACAGCGACGACAGCCTGCTGTTTGGCAAGGGGGGCGGGGCGCTGGTGCAGCAGCATGGCATCAGCTGCAACAACGGCGACGTGTTGGTGGAAGCGGCAGTGCAGGGGGCGGGCATCGCCCTGCAACCCACCTTTATCGCCGGATCGGCCATCGCCCAGGGCAAGTTGGTCACCCTGATGCCGGAGCATACGCCCGCTCCCATGGGGCTCTATGCGGTGTACGCTCATCGTCAGCTGCTGGCCAGCAAGGTGCGCAGCTTCATCGACTTCATGGACGGCTACTATGGGTCGCCGCCCGTTTGGGATCAGGGCCTGGCGGAAACCGGCGGCTGACAGCGCCATTCGGCCTTGGGCCAGATCGACGGGCCTGTGGTGGCCCACTGTGGATTGGCACCGCTTTTGGCCTCGGCTCAGAGCATTGCAAAGCCGCCAGAAGCCCGACTTCGGCGCAAACTGATCAAAACAGAGTCAGTTGCGCCTTCAAACCCAGTACTGGCGGGGGTTGTGTATTGTCGCTGGCCCATGGCTGAGGTACTCTAAGCCGTTTCCTTTTCGAATAATTTCACGCTCCCGGAGATAAGGTATCCCTATGAGTCAAGAGGCGTTTCGACTGCGTCGCATCATCATCATCGACAGTTTCTGGAAGGGAAAGGTCAATGAGATCGATTTCGACGGCCACACCCAGCTCGAGGGAACCAACGGCGCCGGCAAAACCTCACTGATGAGGCTGTTGCCCCTGTTCTACGGCATGCGTCCCGGCGACATCGTCTCCAAGGTGGATCAGGCGAAGAACTTCGCCAACTACTATCTGCCACGGGAGTCCAGCAAGCTGGTGTACGAGTACCAGCGTCCCGGCCTGGCCGAGCCCCAGCTGTGCTGCATGATCGCCTCCTCCGACGGTCGCAGCGTCCACTACAAGCTGATCGACGCCCCCTACCGCCAGGAATACTTCATCGGCAGTGACCATAAGCCGTTCAAGGTGGGTGAGGTGGAGCGCAACTACAAGCGTGCCCACGGCACCTTCTGCTCCAACTACCTGGGGGTGGACAAGTACCGCCAGGTGATTCAGAACCTGCGCGGCGGCCGCGCCTCCAGCGAAGTGCGTCAGTTGCAGAGCCGGTTCAGCTTCGGCTTGGTGCCCATGCCCCACATCGACAAGGTGGTCAACGGCACCATCGAGAAGAACCTGGACTTCGAGGCGGTGAAGAAGATGCTGGTGGCCATCGCCGCCGACTATCTGGCCCGCAGCCGGGTCGGCGAGACCCGGGAGCAGATGCAGCTGAACAAGGATGAGATTGGCCGTTGGCTCAGCGACATCCAGGCCAGCCGCGAAGTGCACGGCGTGGCCGAGAAGATTCAGCGCTGGCAGGGGCAGTTCAACGAGCTGGAGGAGTTCCTCGGTCAGCTGCGCCACCTGCTGGCCCTGTGCGACGAGCAGCGCACCGAGCTGGAAGACAAGCTGGCGGCGCTCTCCTCGGAGAAGGCCAGCCACCGCGCCGACATCAAGGAGCTGGAGAAGGCGTTTGACGCCCTGGAGGGTGAGCTTAAGCAGAGCATTACCGCCGACAGCGATCTGGTGCACGCCCGTCAGGTGACCATTGAGCGCCTGGACGACGACAAACAGAGATACGACGACGATGACGCCGCCTCCTATCAGCTGCGCGCCGACGAGAAGGCCACCTTCAGTCAGCGCCTGAAAGAGGTCAACGGCATCATCGAGAGCTTCGAAGGGGACACCGCCAAGGTGGCCCGTAAGTTCGAAGAGCTGCTGGGCAAACTGGATCTGGAGCTGGCCCGCGGAGAGGGTGACAAGCAGCAGCAGATGGCCACCATTCGTCAGCAGGCCGCCGACAAACTGGCGGAGGTGGAGCAGCAGTACCAGGCCAACCGCCGCCAGATGGAGCAGCGCCTCAACCAGCAGAGCCTGGAGATCAAGGACCAGCAGCTGCAGCTGCGCCACAACCTGCGCATCAACACCGAAAACCGCGCCAACCCCCAGTTGCCCGCCGAGCTCAGCCAGGGGCTGCAGGCCACCGCCCAGTCTCTGGGGGAGGCCCAGGGTCGCCACAACGAGCTGCTGCGTCTCATCTCCGACGAGCGTCAGCACGGCGCCCAGCTGGAACGCCAGCGGGATCAGCATCTGCACCGCCTCACCAATGAACAGCGCCGTCTGGATGAGCTCAAGGCTCAGTATCAGGCCCTGGAGCAGCAGCTGCACCCGGCCGAAGGCTCACTGCAGGCCTTCCTGGAGGAGCGTGGTGAAGCCAGCGGCTGGAAACAGAACATCGGCTGCCTGCTTGCGCCCGAGCTGCTGGCCCGCACCGACCTGGCGCCCCAGTGGAAAGGGGAGGGCAGTGACAACCTCTACGGCGTCGGCCTGGATCTGGCGCCACTGCAACACAACAACCCCCTGGCCCGCAGCGAAGCGGAGCAGCAACAGCGTCTGGAGACCCTGGAGCAGCAGTGCCGCGAACAGCAGGGCCAGATTGAGCAGATCAACGAACTGCTGAAGCAGCTGGGTCGCCAGCTGGAGCAGCATCAGGCCCAACTGGGTCAGCTGCAGCAGCAGGAGCGCCGCGCCGCCGCCGAAATTGACCAGCTCAAGCAGCAGCAGGAGCGTCAGCAGCAGCACGCCCAGGAGGCGGTGAAACAGCTTACCACCCGACTGGATGAGGAGCACAAGCAGCTCTCCAAACAGCTGGAGCAGCTGGACCACAAGCTGGAGCACCTGGAGGAGCAGGGGGAAGAGGAGCTGCATGAGCTGCACAACGCCGCCCTGGAGCGCCGCCTGATCCTGGAGACCGACCGCGACAGCCAGCTCGAGACCCTCACCGAGCAGCTGGAGTCGCTGCAGGAGAGCGTGCGCGAGCGTCGCCGCGACTACAAGAAGCAGCAGAAACAGGCCCTGGACAAGATCGACCCGGATGGTGAGGTGGACAAGCGGATGGCGGAGCGCAAAGAGCTGCTGGCCGCCCTGGACCGCTGCGCCGAGTTCGAGCAGAAGGCTCGCGAGTACCAGCACTTCCTCGCCAGCCAGTACAACCAGCGCGAGCCTTTGGCCGCCGAACTGCTGGAGCTGCAGCAGCGTCTGTCCGAGTCCAAGGCCAGGCTGGAGCATGCCCGTAATCAGCATGACCAGCAACTGAATGAACACAAGGCGGTGCTCAAGCGCAACAAGGAGCAGCAGGAGCGCAGCGACGATCTGCTGGCCCGGCTGGTGCGGGTCAACGCCGTCTGCGAACCCCTGGGGCTGGAGCCGGTGCGCAACGACCAGCTGCAGACCTACCAGGCGGAGATGCTGCCCGGCTTCATCGAGCAGAACCACGAAGGCTTCAGTCATCTGGAGCGCAAGCTCACCAAGGAGATCAGTCACTTCTCCAACGTGCTGCGCACCAAGCACGGCAAGAGCAGCCTGTTCGACACCTGGACCCAACTGGTGGCGGACAACGACAGATTCGAGGGCTGCGAGACCGTACTTAAGTACCGTACCCCCATCGGCGATCTGCTGCAGAGTGCCGCCCAGTTGGCCAAGTCCACCGGTCAGTTGGTGATTGTTAACGCCAACATGATCAACGAGTTCTACCGCCATCTGGAGAACTTCGACCGCCGCATCAAATCTGTGGGCCGTCAGCTGTCCGAGCGGGTCACCGCCCTGGCCAAGTTCGAGGCGCTGGCGGACATCAGCGTCGGCACCGTCACCAAGCTGGAGCAGCTGGAGTACTGGCAACCCCTGCGCAGCTTCTCCGACTGCTTCGAGCAGTCCCGCGACCAGTTGCGTGAAGGCTCCTCCGAGATCCCCGAAGAGCTGATCCGTGCCATGCGTGAGCTGGCCCGGGTGCTGCCTGCCGAAGGGCTGGAGCTGGAGCACAACGACCTGTTCGACCTGGAGTTTGTCATCACTGAGAAGGGCCAGGTGAAGCGGGCGCGCAACGCCCGTCAGCTGAAGAAGGTCAGTTCCACCGGTCTCTCCTATCTGGCGATGCTCTCCCTGTTCGCCGGCCTGCTGGGGATGCTGCGGGGCGACGGCGAGGTGCCCAGCCGGGTGATCCTGCCGGTGGATGAACTGGGTGAACTGGCGGCGGAGAACATCGAGCTGCTGCTGGGGATGTTCGACGACAACCACATCCAGATGTTGTCGGCGTCGCCCTCCACCGACCGTCAGGTATTGGCCCTGTACAAGACCCACTACAAGCTCAAGGACAGCAAGATCTACAGCGCCCACGTGCCGCTGTCCAAGCTGGAACAACTGCTGGCCACCCGGGCCGGACGCACCCAAGCCGCTACCGAGGAGGCCGCCCAATGATCTTCAAACAGACCGTCGAGAAGCTGCTGGCCGGCGCGGTGATCTGTCAGACCGCCTACCCGGATGAGTTTGAATACCTGCAGGCCCCGGCCAACGCCGAGCGGGTGCACGAGTTCCTGAGCCAGCTGGACCGCAGCCTGACCCACTTCGAGACCGCCGCCGCCTTCTACTGCAGCTACGACAAGGTAGACGACAGCAACCGCAAGGGCATCACCCAGCTGTTCAGCTCCATGCGCAGCTACTTCCGCCCCATGGTGGAGTGGCTGGACATGCTGCTGCGGGCCACCGGCAACGACGCGCCGCTGCACGCCAAGGACAGCCTCAAGTTCACCTCCCTGCTGGAGGCGTTCGAACACGATCAGACCCTGGCAGAGCAGCTGCGCCGCCTCACCACCATGCCTCCGTTTAAGACCAACCGGGTGGAGATCCGTGACCAGCTGGGCACCGTGCTGTCCAAGCTGGAGGAGATGGGCTACTTGGTGCGTCACGCCCCGGGCAGCAACACCTGGTACGCCACCGCCCGCTTCGACCTCATCTACCTGCTGATTGAGTTCCTCAACGACAGCGAGAAGTTGGAGCTGCCTGAGGTGCAGGAGCAGGATCCCCAAGAGGAGCTGTTGCTGTAATGAGCCTCTACGACAGCAATCAGGTCGCGGCGCTGCTGCGACAGATGGGGCAGGCGGACGAGCTGCTGGCGGAGGCCTATGTTTACGGCGCCGTCAGTGGCGACGGCGACAACGAGGGCCAGCTGAAGAACCTGCAGAAGGCCAAGCTGCTGCGCCCCGACGACGAGCCCGGCAGCTACCGCCTCACCGCCGATGTGAAGCGGCTGCTCAACAAGCTGATGCGCCAGCAGAGCGGCTATCGCCAGCTTACCGACATGGGCAAGGTGATCGACGCCATGGACGATGTGATCATCGACTATCGCGACTCCCTCATCTCTGGTCAGATGGACGACGCCGACCACTACCTGGACCAGCTGGATGACCTGCTGTTCGACGCCAAGGACAGCCTCAACACCAGCCTGGACAACATGCACTACGCCATCTCCAGTCAGTTTGGTTTTGTGGCCACCCTCACCGCCAAGGTGCGGGAGAACCAGAAGGCGCTGGACTACGCCCAGAAGCTGCTGAACGAGCTGCAGCAGATTGACCCGGAGACCTGCTATCAGTGGATCTTCGACGGTGCCCCCACCGAGTTTGCCCGTAAGATCACCGGCTTCGTTCACTGGTTCCGCAATGTGCTGGGCCGTCTGGCCCACGTCATCGAGAAGATGCGTCAGAGCCTGTTCCGCCTGCGCCGCCAGGTGAAACAGGCCAACCAGCTGCGGGGCATGGCCCGCTTCCTGAGAAAGCACCCGGAATACGAGGTGCGCGACGATCTGCCCTTCGCTCCCGAGCTGCCCCAGGAGTTGAAACTGGCGCCGGCCATGGTCACCGGCGGCCTGGTGGATGTGCGGAGCAGCGCCATCGAGCAGGACCTGGTGGAGATTGTCCAGCACCTGCGCCGTCAGGCCCCCAGCACCCCCATGGTGGGCGATAGGGACGGTGTCAGCGTCGAGAGCGAAGAGCTGGAGATCCTCGCCTACCTCAGCGACTGGGTGCTGGACGAGGTGGAGCACTTCTTCGAACAGGCGGTGCTGGCCGACCACGGCCTCTCCGCCCTGGCGCACTGGCAGACCCAGCAGCCCGCCTGGCTCAAGGACAGCCATGAAATTGACCCGCAGCTGTGGATTGAGCTGGTGTTCGGCTACTACTGCAAGCTGGCGCCCCAGCAGCAGAGCATCATCGCCCTGGAGATGGAGGAGCAGTTGGTGCCCGGCACCAACAACAACTTCACCTACAGCGACGTGACCATCAAGGTGGCCTGATGTGACCCTCAATCGCAGGGAACGACTCACCCTGGCCGACTGGTTCACCCGTCCCTGGCAGGAGCGGGAGGTGGCCTTCGGTGCCTTGGCGAGTCGGTTACACCGCGATTACGACTTTGGTGAGCGCCGTGGTGACGGTCGCGCCAGAGTCCGGCTCTACATCAGCCGCGATCATCTGAGTCAGCTGCGCGATGAGTTAAAGCGCGACGGTCTGGGCGACCCCTGCGACCCGCACTTCATCACCGACACCCAAAGCCGCCACCACCAGGCGGCCACCCAGGCCGATGAGAAGCTTAGTGCCAGAGCCGTAGGCGAGGATCTGGTGCTGTGCCGTCCCCTGTCCCATTGGCATATCGACGGCGCGGCCACCCCCCTGCCGCCCTTTGAACAGGCCGGCCAGCAGGTCAATTGGCGCTCACTTCATCAGATGGGCGACCGCTTAGACCACACCCATCTGGTGCTGGTGGAGAATCTGGCGTTGATGACCGAACTGACTCGCCTGAGCCTGCCCGCCGAACTGCAAAAAGGGCTGTTTCTCTTTCGGGGCGATGCGTCCGCCGACAAGCAAACCAACGCCGCCTATCAGTGTTTCCGGGCCTTTAAGGGCAGATTGCCCCTGGTCTACTTTGGCGACTTCGACCCGGCCGGATTGGAGATTGGCCTTTCCAGCGGCGCCGAGCAGATGTTGCTTCCTGCCCGAGAGTGTTGGGACACTCTCCTTTCTGCCCAGTGGCAGCAGCTCAAAGGGGCCGAGCCGCGCTGGCACAAGCAGCAGGAGCAGGCCCGCCGACTCTTTACCTCACCTCTGCCGGAACCGCTGAAGCAGGCACTGCTGGTGATGGACAGGTACAAACAGACCCGCACCCAGGAACACCTGTTGGCTCACCAAGTCCCCCTCGAGTTGGTGGACCTGAACTAAGTCCAGCCGCCCTTTTTGTCATTGTGGCGAAGGGTGAAATCCAGCGTATTAGCTATCGGCCTTACTCGCCTTTACCCGCCGCCGCAGACTCGCAAGGAGTCGGTTCAACACCCTATGGAATCCCTTAGCACAGTCATGACGGCGAACGCCGGTATCCAGTGGCTTTGGTTTCGATCTTGGCGTACACACCGCTGCAGTTTTGCAAGCAGCCGGCTCAACACCCTATGGAATCCTTTAGCACAGTTCTGCCGGCGGACGCCGGTATCCAGTGGCTTGGCTGTTGACGTTGACCGTCACTCCCCGCCAAAGAAACCCCACCTTTTCCTAAATTCATCTTGGGCCAATCTTTGCTTGGCTATACTCATCCACTGCTGAGCAAAGGAGCGCATGGATGGCCCACACACCCAAACTGCTGGTGGTCACCGATCTCGACGGGACCCTACTGGATCATCACAACTACAGCTTTCAGGCTGCCGTGCCCGCCCTGGAGCGGCTGGAGCGCCTGGGGATCCCCGTCATTCTCAACACCAGCAAGACCGCCGCCGAGCTGGCGCCACTGAGGGCGCAGCTGAACAACCACACCCCCTTTGTGGTGGAGAACGGCGCCGCCCTGTTCTGGCCGCCGGAAGTGGACCCAAGCCCGCAGGCCGAGGAGCACCACACTGGTGCAGCGCCCGGCTATCGCATGCAAGCTTTTGGTGCAAATCGGGCGCAGATCCTCTCCGCCCTGACTCAAATTCGTCGGGACACCGGCCTCAAGCTGGAGGGCTTTGCCAACTGGGATGTGGCCACCCTGATGGACCACACTGGCCTGGACGGCGACAGCGCCGAGCAGGCGCTGGAGCGTCAGTTCTCTGAGCCCCTGCTCTGGCAGGGCAGCAGCAGCGACCTGAAGACATTGAAGCGGGCGGTGGAGGGCTACGGGCTCAAGCTGTTGATGGGCGGGCGCTTCCTTCATGTGGTGGGCCACAGCGACAAGGGGCGCTGTCTGGCGCCCCTGAGGCAGGCCTACGCCCGGCACTGGGCCATGGAGGGGGGAGAGTTGCCTCTGGTGATCGCCCTGGGCGATGGAGACAACGATGTGGCCATGCTGGAGCTTGCCGAGCACCCGGTGCTGGTACGCTCTCCGGTCAACCCGCCTCCCAACCTTAGCGATGCCACAAGGGCCCGGACGCTGGTGACAGAGCGCTGCGGCCCACAAGGGTGGAACGACACCATCAACCTGTTGCTGGACCAGTACCGGTTTCCCTGATGCTCAGCCCAGGCTGGCGCTTGCCAACAGGCGGCTGGCATCACACTTGCTACCAAAGGTTAGAACCGCGACGTGTCCAACGGACCAGAGCATTGAATCGTAAAGGCTAAGGAAAAGTACCATGGGCGATTTCTATCAGAACGGCATCATCACCACCCTGCACAATCTGACCGACCGCGACATCAATGAACTGGAAAGCGAGCTGATACGGTTCAGCAAATCCCGGCCCATGTCCCTGGTGCTGCCCTCTCTCTACAGCGAGCTGCAGGGGCCGGCCCTGGACAACATCGTTGAGGAGCTGGCCCAGGTGCCCTATCTGGAGGAGATTGTCATCGGTCTGGATAGGGCCGACCGGGATCAGTATCGGCATGCCCTGGATTTCTTTGGCCGCCTGCCCCAGAGCCACCGGGTTCTGTGGAACGACGGTCCCCGCCTGCGGGCCATCGATGAGATGCTCAGGGCCGAGGGATTGGCCCCCACCGAGATGGGCAAGGGACGCAATGTCTGGTACTGCCTGGGCTATGTGCTGGCCCGGGGCAAAACCGAGTCCGTCGCCCTGCACGACTGCGACATCGTTACCTATGACCGCAGTATGCTGGCCCGGCTGATCTATCCGGTGGCCAACCCCACCTTCAACTACGAGTTCTGTAAGGGCTATTACGCTCGGGTGGCCGACGGCAAGATGAACGGTCGGGTGACCCGATTGCTGGTCACCCCATTGCTGCGTTCCCTCAAGAAGATTCTGGGGCACCTGGACTACCTGGAGTTTCTTGACTCCTTCCGCTACCCCCTGGCCGGTGAGTTCTCCTTCCGCATCGATGTGGTTAACGACATCCGCATCCCCAGTGACTGGGGACTGGAAGTTGGCGTGCTGTCGGAGATGAAGCGCAATTATGCCACCAACCGCCTGTGCCAGGTGGACATCGCCGACAACTACGATCACAAGCATCAGGACCTCTCCAAGGACGACGACAGCGGCGGCCTCTCCAAGATGTCCATCGACATCAGCAAGGCGATATTCCGCAAGCTGGCCACAAACGGGGTGGTGTTCTCCTCCGAGACCTTCCGCTCCATCAAGGCCACCTACTACCGAATCGCCCTGGACTTCATCGAGACCTACCGTAACGATGCGATGATCAACGGTCTTAAGTTCGACGTACACAGTGAAGAGGAGTCGGTGGAGCTGTTTGCGGAAAACGTGCTCAAGGCGGGACTACACTTCTTGGACAACCCCATGGAAAAACCCTTTATTCCCAGTTGGAACCGGGTGCACAGCGCCATCCCCGACATCTTCGAGCAGTTGGCCGAAGCGGTGGAGGAGGATCACCGGGAGTTGATGAGGTCCTGATATGCCCAATGATGACGTGCTGGCTCACAGCAGCCTGGATGCCCTGCATCAGCAGTTAGTGGAACACCTGCAGCTTATCTATCCGACTGCCGGCCATGACGCCCTGGCGCTGGAGCTGATGCAGGCCCTGGGCATTGAGGACCACTGTGAGATGGTGGAGCCCAGGCTCGAGCCCTGGGACGAAAGCGACCTGCTGGTCATCACCTACGGTGACAGCCTCAAGCGCGAGGGGGAAATGCCGCTGCACACCCTCAAGTGTTTCCTGGAGCGCTATCTTGCCAAGTTGGCCACTGGGGTACACATATTGCCGTTCTTCCCCTACAGCTCCGACGACGGCTTCTCCGTGATCGACTACGCCAGGGTTAACCCCAATCTGGGGGAGTGGGAGGACATCCAGGACATCTCCGAAGACAGCCGGTTGATGGCGGATCTGGTGATCAATCACTGCTCCAGCCGCAGCCGCTGGTTCGAGCAGTTCAAGGCGGGAGAGGCACCGGGCAAGGACTACTTCATCAGCGCCGACCCCAATGGCGACTACCATCAGGTGGTGCGCCCCCGTACCAGCGATCTGCTGCGGCCGGTGACCACCGCCGATGGCGAGCGTCATGTGTGGTGCACCTTCAGCCACGACCAGGTGGATCTCAACTTCGCCAACCCGCAGGTGCTGGTGGAGATGGTGAAGATCATCGCCCTCTATCTCAGCCAGGGGGTGACCATTTTCCGCCTGGATGCGGTGGCCTTCCTGTGGAAGGAGATGGGCACCAACTGCCTCAACCTGCCGCAGACCCACGAGATCATCCGCCTGCTGCGCACCCTGGTGAGTTTCTACGACCCCAAGATTTTGCTGATTACCGAGACCAACATCCCCAACCGGGAAAACCTGGCCTACTTCGGTAACGGTAACGAAGCTCACGCCATCTACAACTTCTCCCTGCCGCCGCTGTTGCTGCACACCATGCTCACCGGCGATTGCAACGCCCTCAAGCTGTGGCAGATGAGCATGCCACCGGCACAGATGGGCACCACCTACCTCAACTTCATCGCCTCTCACGACGGCATTGGTTTAAGGCCGGTGGAAGGGCTGCTGGATGAGGAACAGATCGCCGACATCGCCACCACCATGGAGTCTTTCGGCGGGCGCATCTCCTGGCGCAGCCTGGGTCATCAGGGCCTTCGCCCCTACGAGATCAATATTGCCCTGTTTGATGCCATGAAGGGCACCTTGGATGGCCCAGACGAGTATCAGCAGGAGCGTTTCCTGTGCATCCACGCCATCATGTTGGCGCTGGAGGGGCTGCCCGCCATCTACATCCACAGCCTGCTGGCCACCAAGAACGACCACAACAAGGTGCGCAACACCGGCAACAACCGCGCCATTAACCGCCACTGTTGGGATGTGGATGAACTGGAGACTCTGCTGGAGGACTCAAGCAGTCATCACCATCAGGTATTTGTCCGCCTGACTCAGCTGGTGCGCATGCGCCAGCAGCAGGCCGCGTTCCACCCCAGCGCCACTCAGTTTGTGCTGCACCTGCGCGAGGAGATCTTCGGTGTCTGGCGCCAGAGCAAGCTGCGGGACCAGAGTGTGTTTGCCCTGGCCAACGTCACCAATCAGCCTCAGCCCCTGCGTCTGTCCAGCCTCAACCTCATCGGCACCCAGGTGTGGTGGGACCTGCTCAGCGGTGAAGAGTATCCGGATCTGCACGGTGAGATAGAGCTGGCACCCTACCAGGTGGTGTGGTTGACCAATAAGGGGCATTAGCAGCGGCGCTTCGGCGCCTCTTCTACCCTCAGCATCACAGTCCTCCTTGGGTCCATTGCGACCCCATTTCGGATTTTTCACGTTAGATCAGTCATCTATGGCCAATCTCTCTAGCGATTGTGAGAGATTGGCCATACTTTTCTGACGCTTAGAGAGGTAGTTTGGGACATCTACAAATCGATTCAATGTGGGTTCGAGGCTGGTTACCCGGGAAGCATGGGCGGAGCTGTGTCGGTGCTTTAAGAGGGTGAATATGGTTACGGTTTTGAATCAATGAGTTGTGGGTTAGTGGGTGTTTGCACATTTTGGCTATCCAAGATTATCATTATGTTAGTAAATTCACTTTCCGAGAACCGTAGTTCGGTAGGTAGCAATTTTGCATATTTTTTGCGAGTCTATTAGTAAATAGGCATTATATCGAATTCTTACAAGTCTAAATAAATTATGTTTACATTAACTGAGAAAGTTCTTTCCTCTGGATTTAAACTTGATGTAATTGATATTAAGAGTATTGATGGAGAGCTTGAGTTAGGATTAAATCGGCATTTGGTTTCTATATGTGAAGGTAACAGTGAAAGTGAGTTGCGGTTAATAAAGCTTAGACTTAAGAATTTTCTGTCAGAAAAGTCATTGAATACTAAGATGGGAGCAATCGCAGAGCTAATTATACATCTGTACTTAATGAATAAAGGTTACAAGCAGGAGTTTCTTTTTTTCAACTTGGAAGAAGGCTCAATTAAAAAAGGCTTTGATGGATTCTTTTCTAAAAGTTCAGAAACATATATCATGGAAAGTAAATCTGGCTCTGTATTGAGTGAGTCAGCAGATCATAAGTCTAAGCTTAAGATTGCGTATTCTGATTTAGATGGTTATGTGTCGGGCAAGAGTAAAAAAAGCACAAACAACCCGTGGAAAAATGCATATAATCATGCTAGCCATATAGATGTGGGTACAAAAGATAGTATAAGAAAAAAAATTAAAGAACTACAAGATATGTTTGACTTGGGGCAGTTCTCTAAAATTGGTGATTTTAATATCATCCCGTGCTCTACAATATATTTGGATGGTGCTTGGGACTCTAGTTTATCAGATGATGTCCTATCAAATAGTAATTTCATTTTGGATTTTGATGGTAAAACAGTTAAAGCTATTTGCGTGACAAAGTCTAGCATGAATATTTTCATGAATTATTTGGAAAAATAACATGGCAATTAGTCTCACTTGGCTCAAAAACTTCCGATTGTTTTCGGACTCTATAGAGAAGCTATCGTTGGAGAGGGAACTCAACGATGAAGAATTAGAGTTTATGTTGAGTTGTGTAATATTACTCGTGCAAGAATATGAAGGGGATAAGAGAAAGACGCCATACTTTCAATTAGCCTATTATATAGTCCTTTGCTGTGCTGTAAGAAATAAGATATATGAACCCCTATTGGATATTAGTTCAAATTTTGGATTCTATCCGATCACTAATTACCTGCTTCAAAATAACCTATTGCCGTCTAACGATAACTTGAATTTTTCGTTGGGCTATAAAATGGAAAAATTTGAGTATAATGGAATCACTGAAACTTTAGAGCAAAAAAATAATAGGGTTAAGATTGTTGAATCTCAAGACAAAGAAAACTGTTATGTCGCGCCCACTTCATTTGGTAAAAGTTCACTAATATTAGAGCTAATAAGAAAAAGTGAATCTGAACAAATCGCGATTATTGTTCCAACAAAGTCGCTTCTTATTCAAACATACAAGTTAGTGAAATCAAGCTTTCCAAACAGAAAGATTATTTTTCATGATGAAATGTATGATGGCTCGAAAGAATTCATCGCTGTTTTCACACAAGAGAGAGCGCTTAGGCTACTGAAAAATGATAGTGTATCCTTTGATCTTCTGATTATTGACGAGGCTCACAATCTTTTTGAAATGGATGGTAGGAGTGTTCTATTGACAAGGCTTGTTCGCAGGAATAGATTTAGAAATCCTTGCTCCGTAAATTATTATTTATCTCCATTGATTTCTGACGCCGATAATCTTAGGGTAA
Organism: Ferrimonas sp.; assembly: GCF_048263965.1. Lineage (NCBI taxonomy): Bacteria > Pseudomonadati > Pseudomonadota > Gammaproteobacteria > Alteromonadales > Ferrimonadaceae > Ferrimonas > Ferrimonas sp. The sequence goes on from NZ_JBLXDO010000033.1 coordinate 18,286, forward strand.
ATGATGGTCAAATAATCACTTCTCATAAAGTTATTAATAATATCAAAGAACCAGACATTCATGAGCTTACAAATGATGGGTGTGTTTTTAAGTATAATCGATTTTTGAATGAGTTTTATTTGTCTGGAAAAGAAGATACGTTTATTGAGTACATAGTAAAAAACTCTAAGAACAAGAACTTCTTATATTTAAGGTCGCCCAGAAAGATTGAGCAATTAGCAAAAGTTTTTGAAAGTCGTTTAGAGTGTTTAGATTCTGAGTCTTTATTGGAGCTTGCTGAGGTTGTTTCGAAGAATGTGCATGAAGAGTTTTATTGTGTTGATTATCTTAAGAAAGGATTAATATACCTGCATGGGAAGTTGCCTGATTTAGTAAAAGAGTATTTAGAGCACAAGTTTTCTATAGCTAAAGAAGTTAAATTCGTTATAGCTAATGCAGTTATTCTTGAGGGAGTTAATCTTCCTATCGATAATTTGTATGTTCTAAATACATACAACCTCGATTCTAAGGCGATAACAAATCTCATTGGCAGGGTAAATCGATTAAATGAGGTTTTCGGCCCTGAGGGGGATTTAGAAAAATTATTACCCAGAGTTCATTTTATTAATTCAGATGAGTTTAATATGAGGCGGGGTAATATGAGAAATAAGATAGTGGCTCTTAGAAGTGGAGTATTCAAAGATGTAATTAAAAACCCGTTGTTAATGGGTTATGACTTCACAAAAGACGAACGGGATTTAGATAAGTCGATAGAGAATGGTGATGTAGACAATGAAAGAATCATATCTTCTAGGATAAAGCGTTATGATGATTTAATTGACAGGGAAGAGTTTCTAGTTTTTGAAGATGGCGAGGAAGATAGTCGAGTAAAAAGGATACTCATGGAGTCAACTCTTTCATCGACGTATAAAGATTCCGGTTCCATATTCGAGATGTTAGAAGATAGAGCTTCATTGATATCGTTTAATGCCAGTTGGGATAACTCAGATATAATGGATAAAATTCATTGGTTCTTCATTCATGGATTTGAAAATGAAATTATAAAGAAAGAGTTTCTGCGACTTAAAAATCCCAAAGCGAAAGCATTTTATCGTATGTTCATTGAAGACTCCCATAGGTTAACCTTGAAAGCGCATATAACGAAAATGGTTAAGCACTTTCAGGATAGAATGCTTGACCCTGATGGAGCTGCCTTTTATATAGGTGATTCTTATGGTGAGTTCTCAAAAGAGAATTCAGATGGGACTTATGGGAAAAAAGTTTATATTGACCTTAGGGCCAAGAGTTATAAGCAATTGGTCAATATTGCATTGGTTAAAATAAAAATCGAGAGCGACTTTGTTTCATATAAGTTGAATGAGTATGTTAATGTTCTTAAGGACTTGGGCCTTATCAGTCAGAAAGAATATGATTTGCACATATACGGCACTGAAAATAAGTTAAACTCAGATTTCGTGAAACTAGGCTTGAGTGGTTCACTAATAAATAGACTGGACCATGATAAACAAATGGAAAATCTATCAATTAACAAGTTTGGCACTATTGAGTTCAACTCGGAGTTTATTGAATACATTAACAAGCAGGATGATTTGATGAAATTTGAAGTAAGTAAGTATATTGATATAGCTTAGTCAAATTTACTAAGATACAAAGACACCCAAGCTATCTTGGCGTTCATTTTATTACTTACAAAGACACCCATGCTATCTGGGCGTTCATTTTGCTTCGGTTGGCCTAGCTGAATCTAGTGATTAACAGATGAGGCTTGCGGCACTTCTGGTAGTGAAGGTGCCTGGAATTGTGGCGTTGGGCTGTACTTCTTGGGCAATGGGCGTGTTTAAACCGTCGAGCGCTGCATGGTCGACATGAAGGCGGGGGTTGGCTTACGATTAGGCGAGCAATCGCTTAGCGTTGGTTGAGCCTCGTATTCGCTTCAACCCGTCGGCTTGGCGGCACTGCCGTATGCTGTGCTCTCGACCTGCCAAGTGATGGAATTGGTACTCAAAAGATACATAGACACCCATGCTAAACGGGTGCTCATTTTGCTTCGGTTGGCCTAGCTGAATCTAGTGATTAACAGATGAGGCTTGCGGCACTTCTGGTAGTGAAGGTGCCTGGAAAGATACAAAGACACCCATGCTATCTGGGCGTTCATTTTGCTTCGGTTGGCCTAGCTGAATCAGTGGTTACTTACATGGACACCCATGCTAAACGGGTGCTCATTTTGTTTCGGTTGGCCTAGCTACTTACATAGACACCCATGCTAAATGAGTACTTACAAAGACACCCATGCTATCCATACTTACATGGACACCCATGCTAAGCGGGATGACAACTCGCTTCGATTGCCTGATCATTGTTACATAGACACCCATGCTATCCGGATGCTCATTTTGCTTCGGTTGGCCTAGCTGAATCTAGTGATCGGCAATTACAAAGACACCCATGCTAAAGCGGTGGCTTACATAGACACTCATGCTATTGGGGTGTTCGTTTTGCTACGGTTGGCCTAGCTGAATCAGTGGTTACTTACATGGACACCCATGCTAAGAGGGGGCCTGCTATCGGGGGAAGATACAAAGACACCCATGCTATCTGGGCGCTCATTTTGCTTCGGTTGGCCTAGCTGAAACTAATGACTACTTACATAGACACCCATAGATACAAAGACACCCATGCTATCTGGGCGTTCATTTTGCTTCGGTTGGCCTAGCTGAATCTAGTGGTTAACAGATGAGATTTGCGGTACTTCTGGTAGTGAAGGTGTCAGGAATTGTGGCGTTGGTGTTTGTTACATAGACACCCATGCTATCCGGGCGCTCATTTTGCTTCGGTTGGCTTAGCTGAATCTAGTGATTAACAGATGAGGCTTGCGGCACTTCTGGTAGTGAAGGTGTCTGGAATTGTGGCGTTGGGCTGTATTTCTTGGGCAATGGGCGTGTTTAAACCGTCGAGCGCTGCATGGTCGACATGAAGGCGGGGTTTGGCTGACGATTAGGCGAGCAATCGCTTAGCGTTGGTTGAGCCTCGTATTCGCTTCAACCCGTCGGCTTGGCGGCACTGCCGTATGCTGTGCTCTCGGCCTGCCAAGTGATGGAATTGGTACTCAAAGCCTTGGGTGAGCTCCATCCAGTTATCGAGCTCTATCTCCAACCTGGCGAGTAGGTTGGCGGTGCCTTTGGTTATATGTCCTGCCTTGTCCTCTCGTAAGGCCCTGCCGGTGAACTCCACCAGTTCCAGGTAATCATTGAGATGACAGGGCAGGGTACAGTTCTCTATGTCCTCTACATCAAACGCTTTGAGTCTTGCTGGCTGTTTTCCTGCTAACGCAGCACGAATGCGCAGTTGGATTGAGGTATGGTCTGACTGCTCGGGTGTGCTGGCCATCTTGGCTCTGATGGGATTGAGGTCGACATAGGCCATACAGGAGAGCAGGGCCTGCTCATCCAGCAGCGCCTGAGACTTGAATCTCCCCTCCCAAAACCGACCGCTGCAGTTGTCTTCCTTATTGGCTTTACGAGCAATGAATTCGTTCAGTGTTCGCATAAACCAGCTGATGTCGGCCAATCGCTGACGGTACAGCGTCACCAACTGCTCCACTCGGTGCAGCTCCCAACTCTCCATCTCATCACGCTCTTCCTCTATTAGAAAGCGGCGGGTCATGGCGTTGCCTGTGAACAGCATATGCCAATGCTCGATGACCTCTAACTCACTCCAGCTGTGGGCCTTGTCCACATTGACGTAAAGCACTGCGTGGGTGTGATTGCTCATAACGGCAAAGGCGATGACTTCAATGGCAAACACTTGTGTCAGTGACAGCAACCGTTCTTGTACCCACTCCCTGCGGTGTTCATAGCACTTGCCGGTATAGGGATCTTGACCACAGAGGAAGGCGCGTCGAACACAGCGGCTGACGCAGTGATAGTAGCGGGTGTCGTCCAAGCTGATTTGTTGTTTCCTGGCCTTAGGCATCGTTCTCGCTCCTTGAGAATGAAAACAAAGGATAGGCGTGGATGAGAGTCGTTGCTGTTAGTGTGGGTGTCCATGTATGGGGGAATGGTACAAGGGCACCAGCAAATCCCGTGGAGAAATGGGATAGCTGAGCAACAGAGCTCTTGGTGCCCTTGTCAGGTTCGGAGAGCTTACTGCTCTCTGCGCTTGTTGTGCACGACGCAGAAGTTGCCCCTGCGGGTGCGGCACTTGGAGCATCTTTCACAGATAACTGGGCTGCGGTCGCCCTCTTTCCAACGCTTAACCAGGTGAGGTTCGGCCAGCAGGGGGCGTGCAATGGCGAAGTACTCGATCTTAGTGCTGCTGGCGATCTCTTCCAGAGTCTCGATGTCAGACAGGCCGCCGACGGTGATGACTGGTACATTGATCTCTTCGCTGACCACCTTGCCAAAATCCAGGAAGTAGCCCTCTTCCTGAATCTTATGCTCGTCAAACTCCTCTCCCACCAGGGTGTCTGCCTTGCCGTGAATGTTGCCGGAAAGCTCAATGGCGTCGACGCCAACGGCTTCCAGGTTTTTGCAGATGACCCTAGTCTCATCGAAGGTGAGTCCGCCTTCGAAGAAATCTGACGCGGTCAGTTTCACCATGATAGGGAAGTCGTCGCCCACCACCTGGCGCATCTTGGCGTAGATCTCCAGCAGGAACCTCATGCGGTTCTTGAGGCTTCCACCATATTCGTCTTCCCGGCGGTTGTAGTAGGGGCTCAAGAACTGATTGATCAGATAGGTGTGGGCGCCATGGATCTCGACACCGTCAAAGCCGGCTTCCTTGGCTCGCCAAGCGGCCTTGGCGAAGGCATCGATGATGTAGTCGATCTCCTCTTTGGTCATCGCCTTGCCCAATGTTTTGGTGCCTCTCTCCGGCACTTCACTGGGGGCGAAGATGACTCTTTCGCCCACGTTGTGGGTGGTCTTGGTGCCGCCATAGGCCAGTTGCATGACGATCCTGGCGTCACTGTCGTGGACCAGGTCAGTCAGCTTGATGTACTCGTTGATGAAGGAGTCATCGTAGATCCCCATCATGCCCGGGTTTGGCTGCTCTTCCTGAACGATGTTGGCGTAGCCGGTGATGATCAATCCCACTTCACCCTTGGCCAGTTCATCGTAGATTGCGTAAAGCTTATCGGTCATATGGCCATCTTCGGTGGTCATATTTTCCCAGGTGGCGCTTCTGACAAAACGGTTCTTCAGTCTCATGCTTCCGATATGGGACTGCTCAAATAAGCTCTTCAATTCTGGCCTCAACAACACGCAAAAAAATTGGCCGAATTCTTACATGAAAACCTGATGGTGTACCTGAGCCTAGATCTCACAAAAATAATGAATTTTATACATTGAGTAGATGCATGACGGTCATGGGTGAGGCGCAGTCGTACCACGTTCGGGCATGTGGCTGATATGAAGGGATTTATCGGATAATGAGCAAATTCCTTTGCCGGTTTCAGTGCAGGTAAGCGCTAACGTTGGCAGGTCGCGCGCTCAAAGAAAGTTGGCCAGCTTAGCATCTGCTGAGCTGGCCGTGATTAAGGAGGGATTATCCGCCTGGCTATATATGCCCTTTAGGGCGTGAAGCGATGAGGCCTCAATGCTGCTGCAGCCAGTTGTGCACCTTGTCGTTGGCCAGGTCGGCGGAGGAGTGCATGAACCAGTGGCCTCCGGGGAGCGATTCCACCTGGCCCTTATCCAGGGCTTCTACCTTCTCGGCCCAGCTGTTGGCATGGAACCACACCTTCTTGTCCTTGCCATAGAGGAACAGGAAGGGGGTGCCATACTCTTCCACTTCCAGAGAGGGGGGAAGCTGTTTGGAGACGATGGACTTCCACAGATGCCAGTAGGGGTAGGTCAGGCGTGGATCCGAGCGCAGGTCGTCGATGGTCTTGTGCGGGTCCACGTCCTCGATGTGCAGAATCTCCTCGGCGGTGTAGCGGGTGAGGCTCTCGCCCCAGGATTCGGGCAGCGCCCAGGCCACCGCCAGGGCGAAGGTGTATTTGACGTTGATGGAGGGGCGCTCCTCGTCGCCGAAGCTGCCGATGTCGTACAGCACCACCCGGTCAACCAGGTCGTTTTTCGCCAGGTACTTGAAGGCAAACACCGCGCCCCAGTCGTGTGCCAGCACCGTCACCTTGTCTTTGCCCAGTGTTTTGATGAAGCCGTCGATGATTGCCCGGGTTTGTTGAATGTTGAATTCGGGGCGCTGGCCGTTGTCATCCAGTTCGAAGCCCGGCAGGGTGAAGCGCACACAGGTGTAGTAGTCCTTGAGGTAGTCCACCTGCTGGTCCCACATCTCCAGGCTGTCGGGGTAGCCGTGGATCAGCACCAGGGTTTCTGGGCCGTCCCCCTCAATCTGGTATTCCAGGGTGTTGATGATCTCCGGCAATCTGGCCTGGAACTCCTCGTCGGGCATGGGGCCGTTGGCGGAGAATGAGTAGAGCATGTATAGAACGGGAGAGAGTAAAACCAGTACTGCGATAACAGCGGTCACCACGACTTTCTTCATGTTGCTTCCTTTCCTGCAAAGTTCTTTTTGAGTTGAAAGTACTCATCCTCGCGATGGAGGAGTCTCTGTGTTGTCCGATTTCAGCTGTTCCCCAACAACTGCCAGCCTTGAGGTCGTCGGGGCGAACTCGTCGGGCTGCGGTCGTGTCATCCTCATTGAAAATCAATTTAGAGCAATTGCTCTAGTTTAGTATGGCCGTGAATGTTACTAATGATCAACACTTTTTGAACCAGATTGAAAGAGGATGGCGGCAGGGTTTGACCAGAGTTGTTACAAAAGGGCTGTATTTTTCCCCGGTGATTGGACAGGGTGTTCTGATATTCTGGTTGTTCAGTCCAATCTTTTGAGCAAAACACTGAGTCTGCAGTGTGTTTGCCAGAGGCCGTGTTGCCACAAGGAGCCGAACATTGACCCACAGTAAGGAAGCTAAGGCCCTGGTGGCCTGCATGGCGATCACCGTGTTCTACGCCATCTATCGGCTGTTCAATACCCTGATGTTCTCTGACTGGACCAACGGCGCCGAACTGACCGGTTTCGTTGCCGTCTGTCTGTTGTCTCTGGCTGGCGCCTATGGAGGCTATCAGATGCTGTCCCGCCGGCGCTTTCCCTTTGTGCTGGTGAGCCTGTTCTGGGCGGCGCAGTCCTTCTATCTGCACGGCACTTCCGGGGCCTGGGATCTGGGCGAAACCCCCATGCTGGGTCTGGCGGCCAGCCCCGAAGCCACCTCCATTACCGTCAGGCTGCTCCCGCTGGCGATGTACGTTGTGGTAACCGTGCTGTGGCTGACCCAGAAGCACCTGACGGTTTCCACCTCCGCCGAGCACTCTTCCTAGACCGTCTATCGGCTGAGTGCTTCCGCTCCCAAGCGTGTGGAAGTGCTCAGCGGCGCCCATCTGGCCAGCCTAAATCCATCCTGCTGTTTCCCATTGGTTTTCCTTTTTCTGTTCACCTTTACCCCCCCCCTTAATCGAAAAATACGGTTGCGTCGATAGCTTGTAATTGTTTTTTTGATTTGCCGGTCTGGGGCACTATAGCTCCATCGACGCAGCGGGCGTCACCATTTAAACCTTGCGAATAAGAGAGATACGACATGATCAACACTCAGATTAAGCCTTTCAAAGCCACCGCCTTCAAACAGGGCGAGTTTGTAGAGATCACCGAGCAGGACGTTAAGGGCAAGTGGGCGGTATTCTTCTTCTACCCAGCCGATTTCACCTTCGTTTGCCCCACCGAGCTGGGCGACCTGGCTGACCACTACGAAGAGCTGCAGCGCCGTGGCGTCGAGGTGTACTCCGTGTCCACCGATACTCACTTCACCCACAAGGCCTGGCACGACAGCTCCGACACCATCGGCAAGATCAACTACTTCATGGTGGGCGACCAGACCGGCACCATCACCAACAACTTCAACGTGATGCGTGAAGGCCAGGGCCTGGCAGACCGCGCCAACTTCCTGATTGACCCTGAGGGCGTCATCCAGGCGATGGAGATTACCGCCGAAGGCATCGGCCGCGACGCGGAAGACCTGATGCGTAAGGTGAAAGCGGCGCAGTACGTGGCCAACAACCCAGGTGAAGTGTGCCCCGCCAAGTGGAAAGAGGGTGAAGAGACTCTGGCGCCTTCCCTGGACCTGGTCGGCAAAATCTAATCTCTGCCGGGTTCTCTCCCCAGTGCCCCCCGTCGCCCTGGTGCGGCGGGGTGGTCATTGGTCATCAATTCACTCCCATCATCGATCACCACTGAATTTCTGAGGTTCCACCATGTTAGACCAAGCGATGAAGCAGCAATTACAATCTTACTTGTCCAACCTGAAGTCCGATGTGCAGCTGCGCCTGAGCCTGGATGACAGCGAAACCGGCAGCAAGCTGGCGGCCCTGGCGGCGGACATCGCCTCTTTGAGTCAGCGCATCAGTGTGGTCCGGGATGACAGCCACAGCGAGCGCAAGCCGCTGATGCTGGTGGAGAACCTGGAGAAGGGCACCGCCATTGGCTTTGCCGGCCTGCCCATGGGCCACGAATTCACCTCCCTGGTGCTGGCATTGCTGCACAGCGGCGGCCACCCCATCAAGCTGGAGCCGGAGACCATAGAGCAGATTGCGGCTCTGGACGCTGAGCTTCAGGTGGAGATTTTCATCTCCCTCTCCTGCCAGAACTGCCCCGAGGTGGTGCAGGCGTTCAACATGATGGCGGCCATCAACCCGCTGGTGTCGGTCACCATGATCGACGGCGCTGCCTTCCAGGATGAGGTGAAGTCCCGTGACATCCTGGCGGTGCCCAGCGTGTTTGTGAACGGTGAGCTCTTCGGTCAGGGGCGCATGTCTCTGGCGGAGATCCTCGGCAAGGTGGACAGTGGCGCCGCCGAGAAGCAGGCGGTCAAATTAAACCAGCAGGCGCCTTTCGAAGTGCTGGTGGTGGGCGGCGGTCCGGCCGGATCCTCTGCCGCCATCTATGCGGCCCGTAAGGGGGTCCGTACCGGGGTGGTGGCCGATCGTTTCGGCGGTCAGGTGCAGTACACCATGGCCATCGAGAACTTCATCTCGGTCAAGGCCACCACCGGCCCCAAGCTGGTGGCCAGCCTGGAGGAGCACGTCAAGGACTACGGGGTGGAGATCATCACCGAGCAACGTGCTGCCAACATCGTCGGTGCCGAGGAGAGTGGCGACGGCTACATCCATGTGGAGCTGGAGAGCGGCGCGGTGCTTCGGGCCCGCAGCGTCATCACCAGCACAGGCGCACGCTGGCGTGAGATGAAGGTGCCTGGGGAGCAGGAGTATCGCAACAAGGGTGTGGCCTACTGCCCCCACTGTGACGGCCCACTGTTCAAGGGCAAGCGCACCGCGGTGATTGGCGGCGGAAACTCCGGCATCGAAGCGGCCATCGACCTGGCCGGCATCGTCGAGCATGTGACCGTGCTGGAGTTTGCCGATACCCTGAGGGCCGATCAGGTGCTGATCGACAAGGCCAATGCCACTGCCAACATCGAGATCATCACCCTGGCCCAGACCACTCGGGTACTGGGTGACGGGACCCGGGTCACCGGCCTGGAGTACAAGGATCGCAGCAGCGGAGAGTTGCATCAGCTGGCGCTGGCGGGGATCTTCGTTCAGATTGGTCTGGTGCCCAACAGCGAGTGGCTGAAGCAGAGCAAGGTGGCCCTGTCTGAGCGCGGTGAGATTGAGGTGGACGCCCATGGTGCCACCAGCCTGGCGGGGGTGTTTGCCGCCGGTGACGTGACCACCGTGCCCTATAAGCAGATCATCATCGCCATGGGCGAGGGGGCCAAGGCCAGCCTGGGGGCGTTCGATTACCTGATTCGCACCCCGGTGCCCGCCGAGCAGACCGAGGCCGCCTAACCGTTGCCATAGCCAAGCTTCAATGCCAGTTAGAGCCCCTGACTGGCATTTTTTATGGTTCATCGCGCATTACCGGGAAAAGCGGCTCGTATCTTCAGGAAGAAGTAGTCGCTGTCCCGGTATCC
>NZ_JBLXDO010000034.1:0-27409 GCF_048263965.1 Ferrimonas sp.
GCTGATATAGCTCAGTTGGTAGAGCGCACCCTTGGTAAGGGTGAGGTCCCCAGTTCGACTCTGGGTATTAGCACCAGTTATATGGAACCCCGGCCTTACCGGGGTTTTCCATATCCGCATTGCGGACAGTGAGTTTGCTGATATAGCTCAGTTGGTAGAGCGCACCCTTGGTAAGGGTGAGGTCCCCAGTTCGACTCTGGGTATTAGCACCAGATTAAGCCCCGACCGAAAGGTCGGGGCTTTTTTGGTTTACGGCCCTATCAACTTGATTCTCAACCGACCTTTTCCTTTCTATTGCCTTAGTGTCATCGCTGCTCTAGTGTGAGTCTCACAAGGAGGAGCCTATGAAGATTGAGATGATCTGCACCGGAGAAGAGGTGCTGTCTGGCCAAATAGTCGATACCAATGCCGCCTGGGTGGCCAATACTCTGATGGAGAGTGGCTATGAGCTCAGTCGCAAGACCACGGTGGGCGACAGGCTGGATGACCTGGTGGGCGCCTTTACAGAGAGCGCTGCCCGGGCGGACCTGGTGATCGTAAACGGTGGCCTGGGGCCCACCAGTGACGATATGAGCGCCGAAGCCGCCGCCCAGGCTCTGGGAGAGCCCCTGGTGATGTTCGATCAGTGGCGTACCGTGATGGAGCAGATGTTTGCGGCGCGCGGTCGCACCATGACCTCGAGTAATTTGAAACAGGCGATGCTGCCTGCATCTGCGGTGGTGGTGGATAACCCGGTAGGCACCGCCTGCGGCTTCCGAGTAAAGCTGGGTGGGGCCTGGCTGTTCTTTACCCCTGGCGTCCCCCATGAGCTGTTCCGCATGGTGAAGGAGCAGTTGCTGCCCTTCCTCATAGATCAGGATCCACTCAATGGCGGCACGGTGAAGGTGCATAAGCTGCTGACCCTGGGGCAGGCTGAATCGGCCATGGCCAATGAGATCGATGACATCCCCATGTCTTGCCCCGAAGGGGTGACCATAGGCTACCGGGCTTCCATGCCCCATATCGAGGTCAAACTGTTCCATCGGGCCAGGGTGGACGAAGCCCAGTGGCAGGCCTACTTGGCTGAGGTAAAGTCAGCACTCGGTGACTCTCTGGTGGGGGAGAACCAGAAGAGCATGGGTGAGATTGTCCACAGCCTGCTGGTGGAGCGGGGAGAGACCCTGGCGCTGGCCGAATCCTGCACCGGCGGCATGGTGGCGGATCAGCTGGTGACTCTGGCGGGAAGCTCGGCCTATCTGCTGGGATCCCTGGTGACCTACAGCAACAGCGCCAAGCAGTCTCAGTGTGGCGTTAAGGCCGAGACCCTTGAACAGTTCGGCGCGGTGTCCCTGGAGACGGTGGCGGAGATGGCCCAGGGAGCCCGACGGGCGTTAGGCAGCGACGTTGGGGTCAGCATCAGCGGCATCGCCGGCCCGGACGGAGGCACAGAGGAGAAGCCTGTGGGGACCGTCTGTTTCTGCGTCTGCAGCGATCGGGGCCACTGGAGCCAGACACTGGCGTTTGGCAGTGGTGCCAACCGCTCCCGTACCCTGGTGCGCAAGCTCTCTGCCGCGGTGGCCCTGGATATGCTCAGGCGCCTCCTGCTGGGGCTGGACCCCATCGCCGACTATCCCTTCCTGAAACGGGTCGACGCCCGCCGCCTTTAGTTGGCGCCCCCTTCCAGATGGAAGCGGATGATGCCGGGTTCTATGGTGATCTCCCGGCCAAATCGGCCCAGGATATCCTGGGCCCAGTCACCCTCATCCAGGGTGTAGATTGGCTGGCTGGCCAGGAACAGCTTCACCGCTGCCAGGCTCTCTTTTCCCAGGCGCTCCAGGGGCAGGGTCAAGTCATCCGGATCGGCTTTTACCTCCACCAGAGTCAGATCCCTCAGGTAGATCCCCCGATCTTCTGGCCGGTACCAGGGCGTGGCCGCCAGGGTGGCGGTCAGTGAGGCCCTCAGAGGCAGCAGGGGGGTACGGATGACAAACTCCGACAGGGTGGTCACCCGAACCTGTCCCTGATTGTGTCGTCCTATCTCCACATCGATGCGGTTGAGGTTGACCTCGGTATCCAGCACCGGGATGGGGGAGTGGCGCTCCTCTATGGTGAGCTTATCCTGGAGGTAACCCTCCACCTCCTTTTCATTCAGGGTATAGCTGGTGGCGCACCCGGTAACGACCATCGTCAGGGCCACCATGCTGAGTGTCTGCAGCAGTTTCATTCCGACTCCACAAAAAGAAAAGCGGGCCTGAGCCCGCTTATGTTTTTAACCCGTGTTGCGCATCCCGGCGGCGATGCCGGCGATGGTGACCATCAGGGCCTGCTTGATGTCATCCAGTTCGTCCTCCTTGCCCCGGCAGCGGCGCAGCAGCTCCGCCTGCAGGAAGTTAAGGGGATCGATATAGGGATGGCGCAGCTCAACGGATTCCCGGTTCCAGGGGGTATGCTCCATCAGCGTCTGCTCCTGGGTCAGTTGCAGCACGGTGCGGATGTCCTGCTCCAGCTGACCGCGCAGCTTGTTCCCCAGACCATGGAGCTCCTGGGGAACCAGAACCCGGTCGTAGTAGGCGGCCAGGTGGGGCTCCGCCTTGGCATACACCATCTCCAGCATGGACAGGCGGGTGCGGAAGAAGGGCCAGGACTGGAACATGGCGGTCAATGTCGGCTGCTCACCGGCGTCGATCGCCTCTTTGAGGCCGGCACCGGCGCCGAGCCAGGCGGGCAGCATCAGACGGTTCTGAGTCCAGGCAAAGATCCAGGGGATGGCACGCAGGGATTCCACACCGCCGTCGGCGCGGCGCTTGGCGGGACGGCTGCCCAGGGGCAGATCCGACAGCTCCTGCTCCGGCGTGGCGGCACGGAAATAGGGCACAAACTGCGGCTCTTCCCGAACCACACTGCGGTAGGCGGTCACCGAGGTGTCGGCGATGCGATCCATCAGATCACGCCAGGACTGCTTGGGCTGTGGCGGAGGCAGCAAAGTGGCTTCCAGCACCGCAGAGGTGTAGAGGGCCAGGCTTTGTACCGCCACCTTGGGCAGGCCGAACTTGAAGCGGATCATTTCACCCTGTTCGGTGACTCGCAGACGCCCGTCCACTGAGCCTGGAGGCTGGGACAGGATCGCTTCGTGAGCCGGGCCGCCACCACGACCGATGCTGCCACCACGGCCATGGAACAGGGTCAGGGCAACATTGGCCTCTTTGCACACTTCGACCAAGGATTCCTGGGCCCGGTACTGAGCCCAGGAGGCGGCCATGACGCCAGCGTCTTTGGCGGAGTCGGAGTAACCGATCATCACCTGCTGCTTGCCACGGATGTAACCCAGGTACCAGTCGATGGCCAGCAGCTGCTCGACGCAGTTGGCGGCATTCTGCAGGTCATCCAGGGTTTCGAACAGGGGCACGATGGGCATGGCAAACTGGCAGCCACACTCCTTGAGCAGCAGGGCGACCGCCAGCACATCGGAGGGGGCACTGGCCATGGAGATGACGTAGGAGCCCAGGGCTTCCGGATGCTGCCGGGCGATAAGCTTGCAGGTGTCCAGAACCTCCTTGGTATCGTCCGTCGGCGACCAACTGCTGGGCAGCAGCGGACGGCGGTTGGCCAGCTCTCTGAGCAGGAAGGCTTGTTTCTCCTCCTCCTGCCAGTGCTCGTAATCCCCCAGGCCCAGGTAGCGGGTGATCTCCGCCAGGGCGCTGGTGTGGCGGGCGGAGTCCTGGCGGATATCCAGGCGGATCAGGCCGACGCCGAAGCAGTGCAGACGACGCAGGGTATCCAGCAGCAGGCCGTTGGCGATCAGGCGCATCCTGGACTGCACCAGGCTGTCGTAAATAAGCTGCAGAGGTGCCAGCAGTTCCTCCTTGCTGGTGATCTTCTGCTCCGGTTCCAGGTAGGGAGGGTAACCGTCGAGGCAGGCGTGCACCTCTTCCAGGTTGATGATCAGCTTGTCTCGCAGCTGCCTCAGGGCAACCCGGTAGGGTTCGTTGGTGTCCCCGACCAGCTCGCGCAACTCATCGGTGCACTCCTCCATGGAGAGCTCACTGATGAGGGTCTTAACGTCAGCCAGGTACAGGTTCAGGGCGATCTTGCGATTTTTAAGCAGCACCCTGGAGGTGACCTTGGCGGTGACATTGGGGTTACCGTCTCGGTCGCCGCCCATCCAGCTGGAGAATTTCACCGGCACTGTGTCCGGCGGCAGTTGCACGCCGGCATGGGCTTCCAGGCGGTCGTTTACCTGACGCAGGAAGTCGGGCACGGCTTGCCACAGGCTGTCCTCGACGGCTGCCCAGCCCCAGCTCGCCTCATCCTCTGGGGTGGGGCGCTGGGTGCGAATCTCGTTGGTGTGCCAGATCTGGGCGATCAGCTGGCGCAGGCGAAGTCGCTGCTGCTGAAGCTCCCGCTCGCTGAGCTGGGGGTTTTCCAGCTCGGCCAGACACTCGATGATGGCACTGTATTTGGTGATCAGGGTACGACGGGTCACCTCTGTGGGGTGAGCGGTCAGTACCAGATCGATCTCCAGACGCCCCAGCTCTTCCAGCAGCTTCTCAGGCTCCAGCTGGGCCTTGCCGTTGAGCAGTCGCCCCAGCAGCATGTCCACTGGGTCGGGTACGCACACCAGCTGATCGCAATTGCGGGAGATGGTGTGGAACTGTTCCGCCAGGTTGGCCAGGTTCAGAAACTGGTTGAAGGCACGAACAAAGGGAACAAGCTCTTGATCGCTCAACTGATCCAATAGCTCCAGCATCTTATGACGCGCACCGGGTTCGCGTTTTCTGGAGGCCTTGGAGAGCTGACGAATGGTCTCCACTTTGTCGACGAAACCCTCACCCAAATGGTCGCCGATGGTCTCCCCCAGCAACTGTCCCAACATGCTGATGTTGGCCTTGAGTGGTGCGTTGATGTCGCTCATGGTGATGTTTCCCCTCTGCATAAATACCGCACTGCAATCGATCAAAGTATCACGAATGACCGGACTCAGATAGTCCGGCCAGTTAGATTAAACAGACGTTTACTCCCCTGATAAGCAAAATTTATTAATGAAGTGGCCAAGTAACCTGGGTGTTGAGGTGAGATATTCCATGGATAGATATTCATCGGGCTGGTGGGCCTGTTCGATGCTTCCCGGCCCCAGTACCAGGGTCTGACAGCCCAGCTGGTTGATGTAGGGAGCCTCGGTGGCGTAGTTCACCGCACGGGCTTCCTCGCCGCACAACTGGCCAGCCAGCTTGAGCAGGGTGTCCTCACCCCGATAGGCAAAGGCTTCGGAGCCAGGGTAGAGGTGGCTGAGGCTGACGGCGTCAGGGTAGCGATCGGTGACCGGCTTGAGCGCCTGATGCAACAGGTGTTCAAGTTGTTCCAGGCTCATCCCTGGCAGGGGACGCAGATCCAGGTTGAGACTGCAGCAGCCACAGATGCGATTCACCGCATCACCGCCGTGGATGTGCCCCAGGTTGAGGGTGGGGTAGGGGACCGAGAACTCCTCCTGACGGAAATTCTCAGCCAGGGTCTGTTTCAGCTGGATAAGCTGACCTATGACCAGGTTCATCACCTCGATGGCGTTGAGCCCCTTGTCCGGATCCGAGGAGTGGCCGCTGCGGCCGGTGACCCGAATCCCCAGGGCCGCGTGCCCCTTGTGCATATGCACCGGCTTCAGGCCCGTAGGTTCGCCAATCAGGGCGTAGTCCGGGGCGATGCCAGCGCCTGCAGCAAAGGCCTTGGCCCCGGCCATGGTGGTCTCCTCGTCGGCGGTCGCCAGTATATAGAGGGGGCGGGTGAGCTTGCGCAGGTCCACAGAGACAGCGGCTTCCAGCACCAGGGCGAAGAACCCCTTCATGTCGCAGGTGCCCAGGCCATACCAACGGTTGTCCTTCTCCTCCAGGGTGAAGGGATCACGACTCCAGCGGCCCTCATCAAAGGGGACGGTGTCGGTGTGGCCCGCCAACAGCAGTCCGCCGGGCAGGTTTGGCCCGATGCGCGCCAGCAGGTTGGCTTTGCCGGGTTGGTCCGGCAGGGGCAGCACTTCGCATTGAAATCCCAGTTGGCTGAACCAGCCGTGCAGCAACTCAATGACCGGCAGGTTGCTCTGGTCCCATTTGCTGTCCAGAGCGCTGATGGAGGGCGTGGCGATCAGTTGCTGGAATCTCTGCTTCAGTTCTGGAATCTTTTTCATAATTAATAATTCAAAAAGGTTGCATAACTATGTTTAGGTGGTAGTCTATCAAGGTCGCAGCCGTTAGACGATAGCCAAGGTTATGAAAATTCAAATCAGGACAGTACATACCCACCTCCTACGACGACGATAAATCCACATCGTCGCCACCCCTGCTGGCGCCTCTTCGCTACCCTTATATTTGCTAGTTAACGGACACAACCTCATGACCACTATAGCCGTAATCGGCGCCACCGGGTATGCCGGTGCCACCCTGGCCAAACTGATTGCTCTGTCGCCAGCCCTGACCCTGGGCGGCCTCTATGTTTCTGAAAACAGCCTGGATGCGGGCAAACCTCTGAGTCAGCTCTATCCAGAGATGCTGGGTCTGGTGGACGATGTCGTCCAGGGGCTGGGGGCCGAGGCCCTGGCGGGCCTCTGCAGTCAGTGTGATGGCGTCGCCCTGGCCACCGAACACCTGGTGTCGGCCTCCCTGGTGCCACAGCTGCTGCAGGCGGGCCTGTCGGTATTCGATCTCTCTGGCGGCCACAGGTTCAAGGACGCCAGCATCTACCCCAGCTACTACGGGTTTGAACATCCTCATCCTCAGCTGCTGCTGGAGGCGGAGTACGGACTGGTGGACTGGTACCCCCATACCCTCAAGGGCAGCAAGCTGATCGCCGTTCCCGGCTGCTACCCCACCGCTTCATTATTGGGACTCAAGCCGTTGAAGCAGTTCGGGTTGTTGCAGGAGTCCTCCATGCCGGTGATCAACGCCGTCAGTGGCGTCAGTGGCGCGGGGCGCAAGGCTCAGCTCAATACCCACCTGTGTGAAGTGAGCCTGACCCCATACGGCGTTCTGGGTCACAGGCACCAGCCGGAGATTGAGACCTACCTGGGGCAACAGGTGGTGTTCACCCCTCACCTGGGAAATTTCAAGCGTGGCATCCTGGCCACCATCACCTGTCAGGTGAAGCCGGGTACCACCGAGGCGGACGTTGCCCAAGCCTTTGAGATCTATGAGGGCAGTGACAAGGTGAAACTGCTGCCCGCGGGCAGCTGGCCTAAAATCGATGATGTGGCAGGCAGTGATCGTTGCCTACTGGCGTGGAAGCTGGATCCCCTGCGCAACGTTCTGGTGGTGGCCAGTGCCATCGATAACCTGATGAAGGGGGCCGCCAGTCAGGCCCTGGAGTGCATAAACATTCATTTTGGTCATGAGGTGTATTCATGAAGTTGATGGTGATCAAGGTAGGGGGCGCCCTACTGGAGTGTGATAAGGGGATGACCCGGCTGTTTGACACCCTGACCAAGCTGAGCGCCCAGGGGTGGCAGCCGGTGCTGGTGCACGGCGGCGGCGTGCTGGTGGAGCAGCAGCTCAGTGCCAATGGCATGGTCTCTACCAAGCATCAGGGACTGCGGGTCACGCCGGAGGAGCAGATGCCCATCGTCGCCGGCGCCCTGGCGGGCATCGCCAACACCAAGCTGGTGGCGGCGGCCAAGGCATCGGGACTGACCCCGGTGGGTCTGACCCTGGGAGACGGTGACATGGTGACCGCTCAGGTACTGGACCCTCAGTTGGGCTTCGTGGGCCAGGTGGTGCCCAAGAGCGATGCCCTGCTGTCGGCACTGCTGACCTGCGGCATGTTGCCCATCATCAGCTCCATCGCCGCGGATGATCATGGTCAGCTGCTTAACGTCAACGCCGACCAGGCGGCCACCGCCATCTGTCAGCTGCTGAAAGCGCCTCTGACCCTGCTCTCCGATGTGTCCGGCGTACTGGATGGCAAGGGGCAGCTGATCCCGGAGCTGACGCCGGAACTGGCTCAGGAGCTGGTGCGCAGTGGCGTCATTGAGGGCGGCATGAAGGTCAAGGTGGAGGCGGCCCAGGCGGCGGCCCAGACCATTAATAACAAGGTGACGGTGGCCAGCTGGCGCCACCCGGAACAGCTGGCCGGCCTGGTGGATGGCCACAGCGTCGGCACTCAGATCTATCCAAAAGGAGCATAGGATGCAGCATCTGTTAACTCTGAAACACTGGAGCAGCGCCCAGATTGAGGCGGTGCTGGACAAGGCCCTGGCCCTGAAGGCGGACTACACCCCTCACCATGAGGCCCTCAAGGGCAAGAGTGTGGCGACTCTGTTTGAGAAGCCCTCCCTGCGTACCCGGGTCAGTTTTGATGTGGGGATCAACAAGCTGGGAGGTCATGCGGTCTACCTGGATCAGCAGAACGGTGCCCTGGGTCAGCGGGAGTCGGTGAAGGATTTCGCCCAGAACCTGTCCCGTTGGTGCGACGCCATTGTCGCCCGGGTGTTTGATCACGGCACCCTCGAGGAGCTGGCGGCCCACGCCACTGTGCCTGTGGTGAACTCCCTGTGCAATCTTTACCACCCCTGCCAGGCGATGGCGGACATGCTGACCCTGAAGGAGCAGTACGGCTCCCTCAAGGGTAAAACCCTGGCCTATGTCGGCGATGGCAACAACGTCACCCACTCGCTGATGATCATCAGCGCCAAACTGGGGGTGAATATGGTGGTGGTCTGCCCTCCGGGCCACTTCCCGGATGGTCAGCAGGTGGTGGAGGCCCAGGCCCTGGCGGCGGAGCACGGCACCACACTGACCCTGAGCAGCGATCTGGCGGCGCTGAAAGGGGTGGATGCCATCTACGCCGATACCTGGATCTCCATGGGGGACAGCACCCCCATCGAGCAGATCAAAGCCAAGTTCGCCCCCTATCAGGTGAACACCAAGATGATGGCCGACAGTGGCGCAAGCTACTTCCTTCACTGTCAGCCAGCCCACCGCGAGGTGGAAGTGACTTCAGAGGTGATGGATTCGGAACAATCCCTGGTGATGGACCAGGCGGAGAACCGGATGCATGCCCAAAACGCCATACTTCTGACCCTAATTTGAGGACACCCCTATGACAACCATTAAAAAAGTCGTGCTGGCCTACTCCGGCGGCCTGGACACCTCCGCCATCATCCCCTACCTGAAGGAGCAGTATGACTGCGAAGTCGTCGCCTTCGTGGCCGATGTGGGCCAGGGGGCCGAGGAGCTGGAAGGGGTCGAGGAGAAGGCCCTGGCCTCCGGCGCCTCCAGCTGCCACGTGGTGGACCTCAAAGATGAGTTTGTGGCCGACTACATCAACCCGATTCTCAAGACCGGCGCCCTCTATGAAGGCACCTACCTGCTGGGGACCGCCATGGCCCGGCCCATCATCGCCAAGGCCCAGGTGGAGCTGGCGCTGCAAGTGGGGGCTGACGCGGTGTCCCACGGTTGCACTGGTAA
Organism: Ferrimonas sp.; assembly: GCF_048263965.1. Taxonomy (NCBI): domain Bacteria; kingdom Pseudomonadati; phylum Pseudomonadota; class Gammaproteobacteria; order Alteromonadales; family Ferrimonadaceae; genus Ferrimonas; species Ferrimonas sp. The sequence continues at coordinate 9,423 of NZ_JBLXDO010000034.1, forward strand.
GGGCAACGATCAGGTGCGCTTCGAGTCCACCTACGCCGCCCTGGCGCCGCAACTGAAGGTGATCGCCCCCTGGCGCGACTGGACCATGAAGTCCCGGACCGATCTGCTGAACTACCTGGCCAGCAAGAACATCCCCACCACCGCCAGCGCCGAGAAGATCTACAGCCGGGACGCCAACTGCTGGCACATCTCCCACGAGGGTGGCGAGCTGGAGGATCCCGCCTGCGAGCCCACCGAGCAGGTGTGGACCTGGAGTGTCTCCCCGGAGCAGGCGCCGGATCAGGCCGAGTACGTGACCCTGGCGTTTGAGGCCGGTGTGCTGACCCAGGTCAACGGCGAAGCGATGACCCCCTACAACGCCCTGGTGCTGCTGAACGAGTTGGGTGCCAAGAACGGCGTGGGTCGCATCGACATCGTCGAGAACCGGCTGGTGGGAATGAAGTCCCGTGGCTGCTATGAAACTCCCGGGGGCACCATAGTCAACGCCGCCCTGCGTGGCCTGGAGACCCTGGTGCTGGACAAGTCTGCCTTTAAATTCCGTGAGCAGGTGGGCCTGGAGTTCTCCCATGTTCTCTATGACGGTCGCTGGTTTACCCCGGTTTCCAAGGCGCTGCTGGCGGCGGCCACCAGCTTGGCCGAGCCCCTGACCGGTGAGATCACCGTCAAGCTGTACAAGGGCCAGGCGGTGGTGGTGAAGCGGTCCAGCCCCAACAGCTTGTACTCAGAAGCCTTCTCCACCTTCGAGGAGGATGAGGTATACAACCAGAAGCATGCCGAAGGCTTTATCCGGTTGTTCTCCCTTTCCAGCCGGATCTCGGCCCTGCATAAGGAGCAAAACTGATATGGCGCTATGGGGTGGACGGTTCAGCGGCGCAGCAGACAGCCGCTTCAAGCAGTTTAACGACTCCCTGCCGGTGGATTACCGCCTGGTGCAGCAGGACATCACCGGCTCCATCGCTTGGGCCGGTGCCCTGGTGCAGGTGGGAGTGCTCGATGAGCTGGAGCACGGTCAGTTGATCCGTGCCCTGCACCAACTGGCCCAGGAGGTGACCGATGAGCAGATCCTGGCGTCCGGTGCCGAGGACATCCACAGCTTTGTGGAGCAACAGCTGATCGCCAAAGTGGGCGATCTGGGCAAGAAACTGCATACCGGCCGCTCCCGTAACGACCAGGTGGCGACGGATCTCAAGCTGTGGTGCAAGGACCAGGGCCAGGAGCTGATAGAAGCCCTGGTCAAGGCCCAGCAGCAGCTGTTGACCCTGGCGGAACGGGAAGCGCAGACCGTGCTGCCCGGCTACACCCACCTGCAACGGGCTCAGCCCATCACCTTCGGCCACTGGTGCCTCTGCTATGTGGAGATGCTGGAGCGGGATCTGACCCGGCTTAAGGACGCCTTGACCCGGCTGGACACCTGTCCCTTGGGCAGTGGTGCCCTGGCAGGCACCGCCTACCCGGTGGATCGTTTCGCCCTGGCGGCGGAGCTGGGCTTCCGTGGTCCGGTGACCAACAGCCTGGACGCGGTTTCCGACCGGGATCATGTGGTGGAGCTGTGCAGCGCCGCCGCCACCTCCATGATGCACCTGTCTCGGATGGCGGAGGATCTGATCTTCTACAACAGCGGTGAGGCGGGCTTTATCGAACTGTCCGACGCGGTGACCTCCGGATCCTCGCTGATGCCACAGAAGAAGAACCCTGACGCCCTGGAGCTGATCCGGGGTAAGGCCGGCCGGGTCTACGGCGCCCTGATGGGGATCCTGACCACCATGAAGGCCCTGCCCATGGCCTACAACAAGGATATGCAGGAGGACAAGGAGGGGCTGTTCGACGCCATCGACTCCTGGTTGATGTGCCTGGATATGCTGACCCTGGTACTGGAGGGGGTGAAGGTCAACAGCCAGCGCACCCTGGCGGCGGCACAGCAGGGCTACGCCAATGCCACCGAGCTGGCGGATTACCTGGTGGCCAAGGGGATCCCCTTCCGGGAAGCCCACCACATCGTGGGCGAAGTGGTGCTGGGCGCCATCGCCCAGGGCAAGGCCCTGGAGGATTTCACCCTGCAGGAGCTGCAGGAGTACAGTGACACCATCGAGTCCGATGTCTACCAGCATCTGACCATTGAGGCGACACTGGCCAAGCGGGAAGCCCTGGGCGGCACCTCCATCAAGCAGGTGCAGCAGGCCCTGGCGCTGCAGACGGTGTCTCAGATCGAGGTGCCCGCCATCGAGGAGGCCCTGGGGGCCAGTCAGCAGCGACTCAATGCCCACGTGGCGGAGATCCTCATGGTGCGTCCCGCCCGGCTCTCCGATGTGGACGCCATCACTGGCATCAACGATCACTGGGCCGAGAAGGGGGAGACCCTGCCGCGCAGCCGGGATCAGGTGCTCAGAGACATCCTCGACTTCGCCGTGGCGGAAACCGACGGCCAGGTGGTGGGTTGTGCTTCCCTCTACATCTACGAAACCGGGCTGGCGGAGATGCGCTCCCTGGGGGTCTCCAATGACCATCAGGGTCACGGTCAGGGCAAGGCCCTGGTGGATTACATGCTGCAACGGGCACGGGAGCTGGAGCTGCGGCGGGTGATTGTCCTCACCCGGGTGCCCAAGTTCTTCGCCAAGTCCGGCTTCCAGCTGACCGAGATGGAGAGCCTGCCGGAGAAGGTGATGAAGGACTGCGAGCTGTGTCCGCGCAAACACGCCTGCGACGAGGTGGCGATGGAGTACACCTTCTGATTTCGCATCAGATAAACAGAAAGGGGACGCACATGCGTCCCCTTTTTTATGGCTGAATCCGGATCAGAACAGCTCTTCGGTTTCCTGCTCAAACACCGGCTGCTCGCTCTGCTGAGACTCGGCGTACTCCGTCGGCTCGGTGCCGGCGATAAAGAACTCGAACATCGAGCTGTAGTCGTTGCGGCGGGAGAGCTTGCCGCTGTCCAGATCGATGCGGGCGGTGACCACCCCTTCCGGCGGTGTGCGGCTTTCGCCTGGAACCCCCTCGAGGTAGTGATACATGAACTGGTTCCAGGCGGGGCCAGCGGTCTTGGCGCCGGACTCGGCGCCGGTGATCTGACCCCGGGGACCGTAGTTGTCCCAGGCGGTGCGGCCCAGTTCGCGGCTGTGATCGTCGAAGCCCACCCAGGCGGTGGCGACGATGTCGGGGCCGAAACCAGAGAACCAGGTGTCCCTGGACTCGTTGGTGGTGCCGGTCTTGCCGCCGATGTCCCGACGCTTGATCAACTGGGAGGCCCGCCAGGCGGTGCCGTTCCAGCCGGTGCCCTTGCTCCAGTCACCGCCGCCCCAGACCACGCTGCGCAGGGTGTCTTTGATCAGGAAGGCCACCTGAGGGGAGAGGATCGCCGGCGCCAACTGTCCCTCCGGGATGGGGCAGATCGCCGCCAGGCTGTTCTCCTCGAACTCGGTCTGTTGCGCCAGAGCCTTCTGACAGTCACCACAGGCGATCCTGGGCTGGGACTGATAGAGCACCTGATCCAGGGCGGAGTCCACCCGTTCAATGATGTAGGGGTCCACCTTGAAGCCGCCATTGGCAAAGGTGGCAAAGCCTCTCACCACCTCCAGGGGGGTGGCCACGGCACTGCCCAGGGCCAGGGATTCGTTGCGGGGCAGGTCGTTGCGGCTGAAACCGAACTTTTGCAATTGGTCGATGGCACCGTCGATGCCCACATGGCGCAGGGTGCGCACCGCCATCACGTTGACCGACTGGCCCAGCCCCTTACGCACTCTGGTCGGGCCTGTGTAGACGTCCGGCGAGTTCTTCGGGCGCCAGGCAGTACCCTGACTGCGGTCCCACTGATTGATGGGGGCGTTGTTCACCAGAGTGGCCAGGGTGTAACCGTTCTCCAGGGCCGCCGAATAGATAAAGGGCTTGATGTTGGAGCCCAACTGACGTTTGGCCTGGGTCACCCGGTTGTACTGGTTGTTGCGAAAATCATAGCCACCCACCAGCGCCTGGATGGCGCCTGTGCCAGGGTGCATCGCCACCAGGGCGCTGCTCACTTCCGGCACCTGGGCCAGCGCCAGGTGGTCAGGCTGTTGCCTCACCCAGATCAGATCGCCGCGGCTGAGCACTTCATCGGCCCCCTTGATCGCCGGTCCCTGACGGGCATCGGTGATGAACTCACGCGCCCAGTTCAGCCCTTCCCAGGGGATCAGCCTGTGCTGACCGTCGCCGGTCATCACCCAGGCCTGCTTCTCCTCCACGCCGGTGACCACCGCAGGTTGCAGGTCTTCCACCGGAGTGACACTGGCCAGCTTCTCCAGGATCTGTTCCCGGGTCCAGGTGGGGTCTTCGGTCACAACGGCTTGGGGTTGTGCCGGTTCACCCTCAGTGGCCGCTTCGGCCTCGGGGGCATCAGGCACCTGCCACAGTGAGGCGATGGGGCCCCGGTAGCCGTGACGACGATCGTAGGCGTAGAGGTTATCCCGCACCGACTGCTGAGCCATGCCCTGTGCCTTGGCGCTGATGGTGGTGTACACCTTGTAGCCGCCGGTGTAGGCCTCCTCTTCGCCATAGCGCTGGACCATAAAGTCCCGCGCCATCTCGGCCACATAGGGGGCGCTCAGCTCAATCTCCGCACCATGGTAACGGGCGGTGATCGGCTCCAGCCGGGCCAGCTCAAACTCCTCTTCGGTGATGGAGCCCACCTCCAGCATCCGTCCCAGCACCACGTTGCGGCGCTTGGTGGCTCGCTGAGGGTTGCGGATGGGGTTGGCGGCAGAGGGTGCCTGGGGCAGGCCGGCGATCATCGCCATCTGGGCCAGATCCAGTTCGCCCACCTCCTTGCCGTAGTACACCTGGGCTGCGGCACCGACCCCATAGGCTCGGTTCCCCAGGAAGCTGCGGTTGAGGTAGAGCTCGAGAATCTGTTCCTTGCTCAGCAGTTGCTCAATCTTCAGGGCGAGGAAGATCTCCTTCACCTTGCGGATGTAGGTCTTCTCGCGGGTCAGGAAGAAGTTACGGGCCACCTGCATGGTGATGGTACTGGCCCCCTGAGACTTGCGTCCCGTGGTGATCAGCACCACGGCGGCGCGAACCACGCCGATGGGGTCCACCCCCTTGTGCTCGAAGAAGCGGGCATCCTCGGTGGCCAGGATGGCGTTGACCAACTGGGAAGGAACATCCTCGTAGCGGACCGGGATGCGGCGCTTTTCACCAAACTGGGAGATCAGCTTGCCGTCGACGCTGTAGATGCGCATGGGGGTCTGCAACTGCACCGTTTTCAGGCTGGCGACGTCAGGCAGGGTGGGCGCCACCCAGAAATAGAGTCCGGCGATCCCCGCCACACCCAAGAGTCCACAAACCAGGAAAATCCAGAAAATTCGCTTTAACCAGCTCACCAGCCACCTACATCAGGGTTAATTTAAGCCCACCAGTATAACGGCTCAGAGCCGATGCTCAAAAAACAACTAGAGGGAAAATCTGGGCTGGAGCTCAAAAATTCGCCGCTGTGCTACGCTCAAAGTACGCAAACGGATTTGCGAAGCAACAGGATAAACACGGATGTTCTCTCTGTTTTCTCGGTCGACCTCCTCGCTGGTGGGGGTCGACATCGGATCCACACACCTTAAGGCGGTGATGCTGCAGCAGGATGACAGCGGCTACCACCTCTCCCTGGCCCACGCCATCCCCATGGTGCCGGACAACCCTCGGGCGGCCATGACCCAACTCAGCACTCTGTTGCCCCAAGGAGCGACCCGGGCGGCGGCGGCCGTCAGTGGTGCCACGGTAATGACCAAGGTGATCACCATGGACGCCGCCCTCTCCGATGAAGAGCTGGAAACCCAGATAGAGATCGAGGCGGACAACCTGATCCCCTACCCCCTGGATGAGGTCAATCTGGACTTCGAACCCGTGGCCAATGCCCCCAAGCAAGGGCGTATGGAGGTGCTGCTAAGTGCCTGTCGACGGGAGGATGTTCAGTCGCGGGTGGACGCCCTGGCGGCGGCGGGGTTGGCAGCCGAGGTGGTGGATGTGGAGGGGTACGCCCTTGGGCGGGCCCAGGCGCTGCTGGAGAGCGATCAGCAGGGCGACCTGGCCATGGTGGAGGTGGGGGCCTGCAAAACTCTGTTGGCGATCAATCAGGATGGGGAGACCCGCTTTGTCCGCGAGGTCTCCCTGGCCAGAGGGGCAACCGAGGAGTTGCTGCCCTGGGTGGAGCAACTGGCCCAGCAGCTGCAGCGCAGCATCCAGATCTATCTGGGCGGGGCACAGGGGCGTCGGGTCGACAGAGTGGTGCTCTGCGGCCACCAGCCAGAGTCTCTGGCTCCCCTGCTGCAGCAATGCCTGGGGCTGCCTTGCGAATGTGCCCGGGTGAAATGCCTGGACGGGGTGGAGCCGACTCAACCGGCCCAGTTTCTGCTGGCGGCCGGACTGGCGATGCGGGAGGCCCCATGAGCCGCATCAACCTGTTGCCCTGGCGGGACGCCCTGCGCCAGCGCCAGAAGCGTGACTACCTGACGGCGTTGGTCCTGGCGGCTGGCGCTGCCGTCACTCTGGTGTTCCTGGTTCATCTGCTGGTCACCGCTCAGGTGGAGGCGCAACTGGTCCGCAACCACTACCTGCAGCAGCAGATCGCCATAGTCGAGGCCAGGATCCAGCAGATGAGTGAGATTGAGCAGCAGAAGAGGGAGCTGAACCAGAGGATGGGGCTGATCGTTCAGCTGCAGCAGGAACGAAACCTGCCGGTGCATCTGCTCAATGAGCTCCACCGGGTGGTGGTGCCTGGGGTGATGCTGACCCGGCTGCGCCTGGAGGGCGGCCAGCTGCACCTGTCCGGATATTGTGAGTCCAACAATCAGCTGGCGGAGCTGCTGAGGAGAATGGAGGCCTCCCCCTGGCTGATACGTCCCCGGGTTCAACGGGTGCAGGCGGCGGACCAGCAAGCGGTGCGTCGCCACAGTTTCGAGTTGACTCTGGCGATGAAACGGGAGGTGGCGGGATGACCCTGGAGGAGCTGAAATACCTGGATCTGGAGGGAATTGGCCAGTGGCCGCGGCAGGTGAAATGGGCGGTGGCACTGCTCCTGGCCCTGGTTGTGACAGGCCTGGGGGGGCACTTTCTGGTGGGGGGGGATATCAGCCAGCTCAGGGCCGAGCAGCAGCAGGAGCAGCGGCTCAAACAGGTGTTCAGGGACAAGTTCCAGTTTTCCGCCCACCTGGAGCGTCATCATCAGCAGCTGGTGCAGACCCAGCTGGCCCTGGAGGAGATGCTGGGAATGCTGCCCAAGGAGGATGAGATGCCGGGGCTTTTGGATGACATCACCTACCTGGCCACCCGAACTGATCTGAGGATCCTCAGTATCGGCTGGTTGCCGGAGCAGCCCGGTGAGCTCTACGTCACTCTGCCGCTCAAGGTGGAGCTGGCCGGCTATTACCCCCAGTTTGGGGAGTTTGCCGCCAGCCTGGCGGCCCTGCCGCGGATCGTCAATTTACAGGATCTGTCGCTGACTCGGGGAGAGTCCGAGCTGGCCATCGAGCTGGTGGCGCGAACCTACAGGCTGGCGCCGGCGTCCAGGGAGGGGCAATGAGGAACAGGATGCTGCTCAGTCTCCTGTTGCTGGCAGGCTGCGGGGACGATCTGACCGATCTGGAAGCCTATGTGCGCCAGGTCCAGGCCAACCCACCGCCCTACCAGGGGCAGTCGCCCGCCATGCCCAGCTTTCACCGGGTCAGCTATGAGCCGGGGGAGCGAGCCAGCCCCTTCGAAGATGCGGCCCGTCACAGCACCGAGGCCAGAGCAGGCCGCCCGGGGTGCCTGGGGCCGGTTCCCGGTCCGGTGCCGCCCCTGGCCCGAGTGGCGCTGGATTCGCTGTCGATGCGCGGCACCCTGATGGAGGATGAGCGACGCTGGGCCCTGATTCAGAGCAGTGACGGCCGAATTCACAGGGTCAGAGTCGGAGATCGCCTGGGGTTGTTCGGCGGCAGGGTGGACCGCATTGGCGAGGACAGCATCGAGCTGACAGAGCGGGTCGAGCAGGGGATGGGGTGTTATGTGGAGCGGCAGGCCAGCCTGAGCCTGCCACTGCCCGAGGGAGAGAATTTATGAGTCGAGCGGGTGCCTGGCTGATAGGGTTGTGGTTGCTGGCGTTGCCGGTGCAGGGGGGGGAGTTGCTGGAGGTGCGGACGTCAGACCTGCCGGGGAGTCGGCTGTCGCTGCATCTGATGTTTGACCAGCCTGGGCCGGTGCCGCAGATGGTTCTGTCTGAAGAGGGAGCCACCCTGAGCCTGTGGTTTCCCCAGAGCCAGACACAACTGACTGCCCAACCAATTCCGGTAGCGGCGCCTGAGGTGAAATCCCTGATCGTCCGCAACGAAGGGGAGGGGGTGATGGTCACCCTGGCGCTGGATCGCAGTGGCCCCTATCGAGGCCAGTGGCAGGGCAGTGACTACCTGCTCACCTTTGCCGATCGTTCCATGGTGGCCGCCGCCCTGAAGCAGGAGACGGAGCAGGCGTTGCCCCTGGCCCGGGTTGAGTCGATTCATTTTCAGCCCAGGGGGCAGGGAGGGGAGCTGCTCCTCAGCCTGGACCGTCCTGCGGGAAAGGCGCAGCTGGCGAAGCAACCCGGCCGCCTCTCCCTGACTCTGCCACACAGCCAGCTTCAGCCACAGGCGCAGCGGGTGATGGACCTGTCGGAGCTGGGCACCCTGATACGCAGTTTTGAGACCTTCAGCGAACCGATGCAGACCAGGGTGGTGTTGCAACTGGATGGGGATGTGGTCAGCAGCGAACAGCGCCGGGGAAACCAGCTGGTGCTGTCTCTGACCCCGAAAACCGTCGTTCAGGCCCCCAGAGGGTTTCGCGGCGATCGCATCTCCCTCAATTTTCAGGATGTGCCGGTGCGCAGTGTGCTGCAAATCCTGGCCGAGCATAAACAGCTCAACCTGGTGACCAGCGATTCGGTGGATGGCAACCTGACCCTGAGGCTGGACTCGGTGCCCTGGGATCAGGCCCTGGCGCTGGTGCTCAAGGTGCGCAGCCTGGCCAGCCGACGCGAGGGCAATGTGCTGCTGGTGGCCCCCGGGGAGGAACTGGCGGCCCAGAAGCAGGCGGAGCTGCAACAGCAACAGGAGGCCCAGCAACTGGCACCGCTGATCGCCCGTCACTACAAGATCAACTATGCCAAGGCAGACGACATTGCCAACCTGCTTCGCGGAGAGTCCGGCAGCAACCGCCTGCTCAGTGACCGTGGTTCCGCTACTGTGGATGAGCGCACCAACATCTTGCTGCTGCAGGATACGCCCCGGCGGCTGGAGGAGGTGCAAGCCCTGATTCAGGTGCTGGATGTGCCGGTGCGCCAGGTGGTGATCGAGTCCAGGATGGTCAATGTCCGGGACAATGTGGACAGTGAACTGGGGATCCGCTGGGGGGTCTCCTCCGGCCAGAGTGACGGCTCGGTCTCCGGCTCCATCGAAGGCAACGACAGCATCAGGCAGGGGGTGGTGCCCGCCATCGGCGATCGCCTCAACATCAATTTGCCTGCGGTGAGCAGCAACGCTTCCAGCTTCGCCTTTCAGGTGGCCAACCTGGGGGATGAGTTCATCCTCGACCTGGAGTTGTCGGCCCTGGAGGCGGAGGATAAGGGGGAGATCATCGCCAGTCCCAGATTGACCACCTCCAACCAGTACACCGCCTTTATTGAGCAGGGGGAGGAGATCCCCTATGAGGAGAGTACCTCCAGCGGCGCCACCTCCATCGCCTTCAAGAAGGCGGTGCTCAGCCTGACGGTGACACCCCGAATCACCTCCGACGACAAGGTGGTGTTGGACCTGCTGGTGACTCAGGACACCCGAGGTCGGGAGAGCTCCAGCGGCGAGGTGGGGATCAATACCCAGAGGATCTCCACCCAGGTGCTGGCAAAAAATGGCGAAACCGTGGTCCTGGGCGGGATTTTTCAGCAACAGGAGCTGAAGACGGTCAGCAAGGTTCCGGTGCTGGGAGACATCCCCTATGCGGGCTGGTTGTTCCGCAATACCCGCAATACCGCCATCAAGTCAGAGCTGCTGATCTTCGTCACTCCGAGGATAGTAGTGGAGAGCTTTTAACCTGAGCCGCCACCATAGCGGGCACCTCTATTGCCTTCACCGGGCCTTCCTTGCGATAATCGTCCACCAAATTTATGTCACAGTGGTGTTTTAAAGCCATCTGCTGATGGTCGACTAATTGAAGATTTGAGTATTTAGACGTAGAAAATGGCTGAAAAAAGAAACATTTTCCTTGTGGGACCCATGGGTGCAGGCAAGAGTACTATTGGCCGTCACCTGGCCGGAATGCTGCATCTGGACTTCTATGACTCCGATCAGGAGATCGAGGCACGCAGTGGCGCCGACATCGCCTGGGTGTTCGATGTAGAAGGCGAAGAGGGCTTCCGCGTCCGTGAAGCGCGTGTTATCGAAGAGCTAACCGAGAAGCAGGGCATCGTCCTGGCGACCGGTGGCGGCTCCGTAAACAGTAAGGAAATCCGCAACCGCCTGTCCGCCCGTGGTATTGTGGTCTATCTGGAGACCACCATCGACAAGCAGGTTGCCCGTACCCAGCGTGATAAGCGCCGTCCTCTGCTGCAAGTGGACGATCCACGTCAGGTGCTGGAAGATCTGGCGGAAGAGCGCAACCCCCTGTACCAGGAGATTGCCGACATCGTAATCCGCACCGATGACCAGAGTGCCAAGGTGGTGGCCAGCCAGATCGTAGAGAAGCTCGGCTTCTAAGGTTTGCTTATTTCGGGGGATGCATGGAACAGATTCAGGTTGACCTGGGGGCGCGTAGCTACCCCATTATGATCGCCGAGGGGGTGCTGACTCAGCCCGCCCTGTTCCAGCCCTACGTCGAAGGCCGCCGTCTGCTGGTGGTCAGCAACGATGTAGTGGGTCCCCTCTACCTTGCTGCCCTGACCGAGACCCTTGGTCAGGCCGGTGCCCAGGTTGAGTCTCTGGTGCTGCCCGATGGTGAGCAGCACAAGAATCTGGAGCACCTCAACGCCATATTTACCCGCCTGCTTGAGGCCAACTTTGGTCGGGACACCCTGTTGGTGGCCCTGGGGGGCGGAGTGATCGGTGATATGGTGGGCTTTGCCGCCGCCTGTTACCAGCGAGGCGTCCCTTTCCTGCAGGTGCCTACTACCCTGCTGTCTCAGGTGGACTCCTCTGTGGGTGGCAAGACCGCCATCAACCATCCCCTCGCCAAGAACATGATTGGCGCCTTCCACCAGCCCCAGGCGGTGTTTATCGATACCCGGTGCCTCTCCACCCTGCCGGCACGGGAGTTTGCTGCCGGAATGGCGGAGGTGATCAAGTACGGCATCATCTGGGACAAACCCTTCTTCGATGAGCTGGAGCAGAATGCGGACGCCCTGCGTGCCCTGGCTCCGGCTCAGATTGCCCGCATCATCGCCCGCTGCTGCGAAGTCAAAGCTGAGGTGGTGGCCGAGGATGAGACCGAGCGCGGAGTTCGTGCCCTGCTCAATCTGGGGCACACCTTTGGCCATGCCATTGAAGCGGATCAGGGCTATGGCGTCTGGCTGCACGGCGAGGCGGTGGCTGCCGGAACCGTTATGGCCGCCCGGCTGGCTTACAGTCGCCATCAGATGACCGCCGAGGAGTTGGAACGGATCATCGCCATCCACCAGGCCTATGGCCTGCCGGTGGAGCCCCCTGCTGAGATGACCCTGGAGCGTTTCCTGGCTCCCATGCAGAAGGACAAGAAGGTGGTGGCGGGAACCCTGAGATTCGTGCTGCCCCGCCATATTGGTCAGGCGGAGCTGGTGGCGGATGTGACCCGGGACGAACTTGCCGCCCTTATCGCCGCCGATGAGTGATACCGCCCCCTCTCTGCTTCACAGCCAGCAAGTGCTGCTGGAGCGACTGAAGTACCTGATTGAATACGGTGATCATGCCATCTTGCTTCATGGCAAGCCGGGTGTGGGCAAGAGCACCCTGGCGCAGGCGTTGCTGGGCACCAGCGAAGGCTTCAACCAGGGGATGGTGCTCTGTCCTGCCCAGGCGGATCCCGCCCAGTTGCGGGTGGATATCCTCCATCAGCTGTTTACCGATCCCCTGTTTGATCCCCATGAACCGCTGATCGACAGTTTCGAACGTCTGCTGAAAGAGAGCGAGCAGCGGCTGCTGCTGGTGATCGATGATGCCCACTGCCTGCCCCAGGTGATCCTGGCGGAGTTGCTGGCGATGCTGCTGGAGCAGGGAGAGCGAAGCTGGCGACTGACCCTGGTTCTGGTCTCCCGACCCAAGTTGGTGCAACACCTGCTGGCGGAGCTGCCGACCGACTGTCAGCAGCATCTGCTGCCGGTTACCATAGAGCCCCTCTCACTGAGTGAGCAGAAACAGCTCTACCGGGCCCTGACGGCAGATCGCCCCCTGTCCCGTTTTATCAATCAGTTGGGCATCGAGCCCCTGTTGCAGAAATCCGATGGCACGGCCCAGGCGGTGGTGGATCTGGTGACGGGCAAGGGGGAGGAGACCCCGGCCAAGGCTGGGCTGTTGCGCCATCGAAACCTGATCCTGACCCTGCTGGGTGTGGTGGGGGCCCTGGCGGTGTGGATCGCCGTGGACCCTCTGGGGCCTGAACTGCAGCAGGATCCCAAGGGGCGTTCCGACAGCGTGCGCCTGGTGGAAGTGGCGCCAGGGCTGACCGAGCCGGAACCGGCCCAGCCGCAGGCGGTGGCCGAGGCTCAGCCGGTTTCGCCACAGGACGATGGCGAGGAGCTGGGGCTGGCCGGCGAATGGCAGGCGATCAGCACGCCTCAACCCAAGCCAGAGGATCCTCTGCTGCAATCGGCCCGGGAGGGGCTGGTGGATCTGGAGCAGCAGCTGGCGGCCAAACAGGCGGCGGACAATCCACCGCAACAGCAGCAGTCAGAGCCCCAGGCTGAGCCAACAGAGCCTCAGCCTGAGCGTAAAACCAGGTCGGCAGCTGAAGTGAAACCTGTCCCCCTGGCTGAGCAGCCCCTGATGGCGCGCCCCGGTGACAGCTACACCCTGCAGCTGGCGGTCTACTCCTACCCCAACCTGGCGGCGCAGTATCTGAAGCAACTGCCTCTGAAGCAGGGTCTGGCCCTCTACGTCAACAACCGTCAGCCCCGTCCCTGGCACGTGGTGGTCTACGGCGGTTTTGAGAACAAGGCGGCGGCCCAGGCGGCGGTCTCCACCCTGCCGGAAGCGGTCCGAAACAACAGTCCCTATGTCAAACCGATGCAAGACGTGCAAAAGGAGTTGGTAGAGCAACTCGATTTAGCTGCGTTTTTATCGGAGTGACGGTAGAATCCAATCTTTTCCACGGTGGTCGGCGAGCCAATGACAAAGAAAACAAGGGCTTTTTTGAAATGGGCAGGGGGCAAGTTTGCCCTGGTCGAGGAGATCGCCCGCCGTCTGCCGGACGCCGACAGGCTGGTTGAGCCCTTTGTGGGGGCCGGCTCGGTCTTCATCAACACGGACTACCCCTCCTATCTACTGAGCGACATCAACCCGGATCTGATCAACCTGTATCAGACCCTCAAGCATGATGCGGACCACTACATCTGTGAGTCCAGGAAGATGTTTGTGCCCGAGTGGAATGACAAGGAGGCCTACTACAAGGCCCGCCAGAGGTTTAACGACACCAACGATCAGTTCGAGCGGGCGGTGCTGTTTCTCTATCTGAACCGTCATGGATACAACGGCCTGTGTCGCTACAACAAGAAGGGGGGCTTTAATGTGCCCTTCGGCTCCTACAAGCGCCCCTACTTCCCCCAGAAGGAGATGGAGTTCTTCGCTGAAAAAGCCCAGCGTGCCACCTTCCTGTGCGCCGATTACCACACCACCTTTGCCCAGGTTCAGGCCGGGGACGCGGTCTACTGCGATCCCCCGTATCTGCCCCTCTCCAGTACCGCCAGTTTCACCAGCTATGCCAGTGGCGGCTTCAATATGGAAGCCCAGCATGCCCTGGCCGAGTGCGCCAGAGAGGCGGCGGCCAAAGGCGCCAGCGTTCTGATCAGCAACCACGACACCCAGGATGCCCGGGAGATCTACCACCAGGCGGATCGTCAGGAGTTTCTGATGGTGAAGCGCACCATCAGTCAGAAGGGCAATGGTCGCAAGAAGGTCAATGAGATCTTTGCCGGCTATGGCGCCAGTCGCTGACCTGTCAGCCAGCCAGGACCCAGTTCACCAGGGCGATCAGCCCAAGCACAAACAGACCCACCAGCACGATACCGGTCAGGATAAAGGGTAGGGGAGAGGCGTGACTGAAGTCCCGTTGGCGATTGGCTTCACTCTGAACACCGAACAGGGCCGCCAGGACACTGGCGACCACCTTCATCGGGCTCACTGCTGATCCATAAAGGCGTTTTGTTTCTCCTGCTTGTCATCGTGGGTGGCACGATACAGCAGTTCCAGAAGATCGATGAAGTGATACTGGCTTGAGCCACTGCTGCCCACCAGCCAGGTGCGCCACTTGATGGAGGCGATTTCGGTGTGATCGCAGTCTAAGCCGCACTGATGAAGATTCCAGGCAACCGTACCTCCCAGGGGAAGGGACAGGGCCAACGCGAACAGCCAAATTTTCCTTTTTTTCAGCATGATGACGTATTCCTGGAACACACAAGTTTCCTGAGTATAACAGTGCGATGAGAAATTGAACAGCCCCGCAACAGGCGGGGCTGTGATCCTCGTCACTGAGGCTAAGCGCCTCGCCTTTAGAAGTAGACGGACACACCCACCAGGTAGGTCTCATCTTCCTCTTCGTGATGGGCGATGCCGCCGTAGAGGTCGATGTTGTCGTTGAGGCTATAGTTCAGTGTGGCCATCAGGTCGTAGGCGCCGTCACCCTGGTCGGGCTCGGCGTAGCCGCCGTGCAGGCTCAGGGTCAGGGGCTCAGTCAGGCTGATGTCGTAGTTGGCTTCGCCATACCAGGACTCCAGAGTCTGGTCATAGTGCAGGGCGGTGCCGATGCCGTAGAGGTCTAGAGCGACGTGCCACTCGGTAGTGTGGCCGCCGACATCGGCGTAGTAGTAGCGCACACCGCCAATGTCGACGCTGACGTCGTCACTCAGGTTGAAGCTGTAACCGGCGTACCAGTCCACTTCGACCTCGGTGTCGCCGCCGTCATCGTAGCTAGAAGCCCAGATGCCTGCGTAGAGACCGCTGTTGTGGGCATAGTCCACACCGCCCTGGATCGCAGGATCTTCATCGGACAGGGTGACGCCACGGAAGATGTAGTTGCTCACCAGGCTGGCGTTGAAGCTCACCTCATGGCCACCTTCAAACTCAACGGCGGATACGGAAGTGGTAGCCAGAACCAGAGCGGCAATGGCGGAAGTTTTGATCAGAGTTTTCATGTGTCCAGACCCTTATTAATTAACCGGCGGATTTTGCCATAAAAAACGTAAAAAGGAGTCGGACCTGGGGGTCTTTTTGAAACTAATCACTTTTGGCGCCCTTGGCAAGGTATTTGCCGCTTGGGTCCCGTCCCCATAGGGGCTAAAATATGCGCCAGTTATCTGACTATACCGAATAAGGAATGGTGATGAGCAAGTTTCTGATTGCGCCCTCTATCCTCTCCGCCGATTTCGCCCGCCTGGGTGAAGAGGTGGAAAATGTCCTGGCCGCCGGTGCCGACGTGGTCCACTTTGATGTGATGGACAACCACTATGTGCCCAACCTGACCATTGGCCCCATGGTGTGCCAGGCCCTGCGTGACTATGGCATCCAGGCCCCCATTGATGTGCACCTGATGGTAAAACCGGTGGATCGTATCATCCCCGACTTTGCCAAGGCCGGTGCCTCCATCATCACTTTCCACCCAGAGGCGTCCGAGCACGTGGATCGCTCCCTGCAGCTGATCAAGGCCCACGGTTGTCAGGCTGGCCTGGTGTTCAACCCGGCAACTCCGCTGCACTACCTGGACTACGTGATGGATAAGGTGGATGTGATCCTGCTGATGAGCGTTAACCCGGGCTTTGGCGGCCAGTCCTTCATCCCCGCCACCCTGGATAAGATCCGCGAAGTGCGCCGCCGCATCGACGCCAGTGGCCGCGATATCCGTCTGGAGATCGACGGTGGCGTTAAGGTGGACAACATCGCCGAGATCGCCGAAGCCGGTGCCGACATGTTTGTGGCTGGCTCCGCCATCTTCGCCAAGGAAGACTACAAGGCGGAGATCGACAAGATGCGCGCCGAGCTGGCTAAGGTTGCCGGCTAATGAGCGATCTCTCCGCCATTCGCGCCATCGCCTTCGACTTGGACGGTACCCTGGTAGACAGTGTGCCGGACCTGGCGGTGGCCTGTGACCGCGCCCTGAAGCAGCTGGGCCATGCCGGCTGTGACGAAGCCCAGGTGCGCAACTGGGTGGGCAATGGTGCCCGGGTGCTGATGCAGCGGGCCCTGGCCTCTGTGGGCATCGACGCCGACGAGGCTCAGTCCGACGACGCCCTGGCCGCCTTTCAGCATCAGTATCGGCAACATTTGAGCGGCGGCAGTCGCCTTTACCCCGGCGTGTCTGATACCTTAGCCTGTCTGGCCCGGCGCGGTTACCGAATGGCGGTGATCACCAACAAGCCCATGGAGTTTGTTCCCGGGCTGCTTAAGGCCCTGGAGATCGACGGTTACTTCGACCACTGTTTCGGTGGCGACTCCCTGGGCGAGAAGAAGCCGTCGCCCCTGCCCCTGAACCATGTGCTGGGCCTGTGGCAACTGGCCCCGGAGCATATGCTGATGGTGGGGGACAGCCGTAACGACATCCAGGCTGCCCAGGCCGCCGGCGTGGCCAGTGTTGGCCTGAGCTACGGCTACAACTATGGTGAGGATATCCGTGACAGCGGCCCAACCCTGGCCATGGACCATTTTGAAACCCTGCTGGCGCACCTGCCGGCACTGAACCAAGAAGAGACCACAGAACATGAGTAAACCTGTAGTATTGAGCGGCGCCCAGCCCTCCGGCGAACTGACCATCGGCAACTACATGGGTGCCCTGCGCCAGTGGGTCAAGCTGCAGGAAACCCATGACTGTCTGTTCTGCATCGTGGACCAGCACGCCATTACCGTGCGTCAGGATCCCGAAGCCCTGCGCAAGGCCTGCCTGGACACCCTGGCCCTCTACCTGGCGGTGGGGATCGATCCGGAAAAGAGCACCGTATTCGTTCAGTCTCACGTGCCTGAGCACGCGCAGCTGGCCTGGGTACTCAACTGCTACACCCAGATGGGTGAGCTGAACCGCATGACCCAGTTCAAGGACAAGTCCCAGAAGCACGCCAGCAACATCAACGTGGGCCTGTTCAGCTACCCCACCCTGATGGCGGCGGACATCCTGCTCTATCAGGCCGATGAGATCCCCGTGGGCAGCGATCAGAAGCAGCACCTGGAACTGACCCGGGACATCGCCACCCGCTTCAACAACGTGCATGGCGACATCTTCACCGTGCCCGAGCCCTTCATCCCGCCCGTGGGCGCCCGGGTGATGAGCCTGCAGGACCCCACCAAGAAGATGTCCAAGTCCGACGACAACAACGCCAACGTCATCGGTTTGCTGGAAGATCCCAAGAAGGTCACCAAGAAGATCAAGCGTGCGGTCACCGACTCCGACGAGCCGCCAGTGGTGCGTTTCGACGTGGAGAACAAGCCCGGCGTCTCCAACCTGCTGAGCATCCTCTCCGGCGCGTCCGGCAAGAGCTTCGAGGAGCTGGAGAAGGAGTTTGAGGACAAGATGTACGGCCACCTGAAGGGCGCCACCGCCGACGCCGTGGTGGCGATGCTGGAGCCGCTGCAGGAGCGTTACAACACCATTCGCAACGACCAGGAGTACCTGGAGAAGGTGATGCGTGACGGTGCCGCCGAGGCGCGCAAGCGTGCCGCCAAGACCCTGAAGCAGGTCTACCAGGCGGTCGGTTTCCCTGTTCTCTAAGAGCAGAGTTGACCCGTCCTAAAATACGTTGACGGTTTTTGACTAAGCCAGTTGTCAGTGACAACTGGCTTTTCTATGCACCTCTT
>NZ_JBLXDO010000035.1:0-22581 GCF_048263965.1 Ferrimonas sp.
AAGAGGTGCATAGAAAAGCCAGTTGTCACTGACAACTGGCTTAGTCAAAAACCGTCAACGTATTTTAGGACGGGTCACGTTTCCCCGCTCACTCCTTTGGAAGGGGGATGGGGCGCAGTGGCTGTTCGGCGTTGGCCATCAGCCAGGTGTAGAGGGTGTAGACGGTGCTGCTCTGGCGCAGGGCGTCCGGATCCACCTTATCCAGGGTGTCGTCCATGGTGTGGTGGAAGTCGAAGTAGTCGGTACCGTCCATGGAGAGGCCCGCTACCGGAACCCCTTCGTCCGGCAGGATGGAGACATCCGGGCCGCCCCAGGTGCGGTTATGGCCCCTCTCAACCCCCAGGGAGGCCAGTTGTCGGGCGACCTCATCCATCATCGGCAGCGCGGCCTCATTGACCCTGGAGTCCAGGCGATAGATGGGGCCTGCGCCGAAGTCCGCCTCGGCGGCGATGTAGATGCGGTCCAGCGTATCCAGGTGAGCCTTCTTATAGGCTTTGGCGCCGACAAGGCCAATCTCCTCGGCGGCAAACAGCACCACCCGGATGGTGCGCTTGGGTTTGAGGTCACGCTCGATGATGTGCTTGGCGGCGGCGGTGACAATGGCGACGCCGGCGCCGTCATCCAGGGCTCCGGTGCCCTCGTCCCAGGAGTCCAGGTGAGCACCGATAAGGACAACATCATTTGGCAGGGTGCTGCCGGTGATCTCGGCCACCACATTGTAGCTGGTCTGCTCGGCTCGGGTTTCGCTGCCCAGGGTCAGGTTGAGGCGAACCGGCTGTTCCCGTTTGAGCAGACGCGCCAGCTGGTCTGCGTCCGGGTTTGACAGGGCGGCGGCGGGGATCTGGGCGATGCCGTCCTGATAGCGCATCATGCCTGTGTGGGCGAAGCGGTGGCTGTCTGTGCCGACGGAGCGCAGCAGCATGGCCACGGCGCCCTTTTTGGCGGCTTCCACGGCGCCTTTGCCCCGGGCCTTGACTACAGGGCCATAGCCGCGGCCATTCTTGTGTCGCTCCATCTTATGGTTGATGAAGACAATCTTTCCCTTCACCGAGCTTGCATCGGCTTGTTTCAGGTCTTCAAGGGTGTCAAAGACCACCACCTGGGCCTCCACGCCTTCGGCGGGCGTGCCTATGGTGTTACCCAGGGCGCTGACCACCAGGGGCTGAGGGAAGGGAGCGGTAATACTGGCCTTGGCCTCTCCCCTGTGCCAGTGGGGGACGGTGACGGGTTCGGCGTAGACCTTGTCGAACCCCATGGTCTCCAGCTTGGCTTTGGCCCAGGCGACGGCACGGCGGTCCGCTTCGGTCCCCGGCAGGCGTGGGCCGACCTCTGTGGTGAGGGATTCCAGCAGGTTCCAGGCCTGGTTGCTGACCGTGGCGTGTTGACGCAGCTGTTGGCCCTGGTCCAGGACCTCCTGAGTAAAGGGGGCGGCCAGTGTGGTGTGGGCGGCCAGCAGGCCGGCGAGCAGTGTCAGGGGCAGACGCATGGGGGTCCTTCTGGTTTGTGATTTTTCCATGGCCGGGCAATGTAGCAGATTCGGATATGGCCAGGCAAAGACCCAAAAGGGCAGGGGGGTGAATTTCAGGCATAAAAAAAACCGGCCTAGGCCGGTTTTTTATCGTCACGAAATCAGAAGCTTACAGGGCTTTGATTTGAGCGTTCAGACGGCTCTTGTGACGGGCAGCCTTATTCTTGTGAATCAGGCCTTTGGTCGCCATGCGATCCAGGATCGGCGCGGCGGCGTTGAAAGCTTCGGTAGCAGCAGCTTTGTCGCCAGAGGCGATAGCAGCTACGGTTTTCTTCAGATAGGTGCGCAACATGGAGCGGCGGCTAGCATTGTGCTGGCGACGCTTCTCAGACTGAATTGCACGCTTCTTAGCAGACTTGATGTTAGCCAAGGTCAAACTCCTAAAAGACGGTGCTGTCGTATTCTCAAAGGCCGAGGAAAATACCGCTTTTATGGGGCAATGTCAATCACGCCGCGCAAATTAGCGACACCAAGTTCGGAGAAACTCCTAACCTTGGCATTCTTCGGGCCAACTAGTTTAAGATGGGGCGCAATTCTAGCAGCATTTTTTGCCGGGCGACAGGGGCAGTGAGGGATATTTCTCACCCTGGCCTCTCTGCGGCGCTCCGGCAGTGAAAAGTAGAGCAATTTCCTTTGAGTAAACAGTTGATGCGCTCCGGGGCCGTGGTGAGTGCCATGACCCTGATCTCCCGTGTTCTGGGATTGGTTAGGGATGTAGTGGTGGCCAACCTGATGGGGGCGGGCGCCGCGGCGGATGTATTTTTCCTGGCCAACAAGATTCCCAACTTCCTTCGGCGGTTATTTGCCGAGGGCGCCTTTGCCCAGGCCTTTGTGCCGGTATTGACCGAATATAAGCAGAAGGGCAGTGAGGAGGACGTTCGTCATCTTATTGCCAAGGTGAGCGGCACCCTGGGCACCCTGGTGACCATTGTCACCCTGGTGGGGGTGGTGGCTTCGCCGGTATTGGCGGCGCTGTTTGGCACCGGCTGGTTTGTGGCCTGGCTCAATGACGAGCCGGCGGGGGCCAAGTTTGAGCTGGCCAGCCTGATGCTGAAGATCACCTTCCCTTACCTGTGGTTCATCACCTTTACTGCGTTGTCCGGGGCGATCCTCAATACCCTGGGGCGTTTTGCCGTTGCCGCCTTTACCCCGGTATTTTTGAATATTGCCATCATTGGCTGTGCCCTTTGGCTGGCCCCTCAACTGGCTCGCCCTGAGTTGGCCCTGGCCTGGGGGGTATTCCTGGGTGGCTTGATTCAGTTCCTGTTCCAGATCCCCTTCCTGCTGAAGGCCAAGGTACTGGTAAAACCCAGCTGGGGCTGGAATGACGATGGGGTTAAGCGGATTCGCACCCTGATGCTGCCGGCGATGTTCGGGGTGTCGGTCAGCCAGATCAACCTGCTGTTTGATACCTTTATTGCCAGCTTCCTGATGACCGGCTCCATCAGTTGGCTCTACTACTCGGACCGTTTGCTGGAGTTTCCCCTTGGGCTGTTTGGCATCGCCATCGCCACGGTGATTCTGCCGGCACTTTCCCGCAAGCATGTGGATGACAACGGGGGAGAGTTTGCCTCCACCATGGACTGGGGAGTGCGCTCGGTGGTGGTGCTGGGGGTGCCCGCCGCGGCAGGGTTGATCGCCCTGGCCCAGCCGATGCTGATGGTGCTCTTTATGCGAGGCCAGTTCTCCGTGGCAGACAGTCAGATGGCATCTTACAGCCTGATGGCCTATGGCAGCGGCCTGATCAGCTTTATGCTGGTGAAGGTGCTGGCGCCGGGCTACTACTCACGACAGGACACTAAAACGCCGGTGCGTTACGGCATCATTGCCATGGTCAGCAACATGGCGTTCAACGTGATGCTGGCGATCCCCTTCGGCTATGTGGGGCTGGCCATGGCCACCGCAGCCTCCGCCACCCTCAATGCCGGCTTGCTCTACTTGGGTCTGCGCCGTCAGGGAGTCTACCGCCTGAGCGGTGAGACCCTGGGTTTTGTGGCCAAGGTGCTCCTGGCTGCCCTGGTGATGGCGGTGACTCTGCTGCAGTTTTCCCCCGGGGAGAGTGAGTGGGTCGCCATGACCTTTATGACGCGTTGCCTGACCCTGGCGGTGCTGATTGGCGCAGGTGGGGCACTCTATTTGGTGATTCTGATGGTGACCGGGATCCGGCCTCGTCATCTGCGTGCAGCCTGAGTGCTGATTCCGGCGCCACTCTGAGGTATAATCCGGCGATTTTCGACAGTAAAAAGCCCTGGCAATACGATGGAGCTGATCCGAGGTATACATAATTTGCGTCCCCGCCACCGGGGATGCGTTCTGACCATAGGGAACTTCGACGGGGTCCACCGGGGCCACGCCGAGGTGATTAACTCCTTGGTCGAAAAGGGCAAAGAGCTGAACTTGCCCACCACGGTGATGCTGTTTGAGCCCCAGCCTCAGGAGCATTTTGCCGGGGATCGCGCACCGGCACGGCTGAACCTGCTGCGGGATAAACTGCGGCGCTTGACGGAGCTTGGGGTGGACCGGGTGCTGTGCATCAGCTTCAACCACAGGTTTGCCGAGCTGACCAGTGAACAGTTTATTGAGCAACTGTTGGTGGATAAGCTGGACGTCCGTTACCTGGTGGTGGGGGACGATTTCTGTTTCGGAAAGGGGCGCAAGGGGAATTTCCAGGCCCTTGAGCAGGCTGGCGAGCAACATGGCTTCCAGGTGGTGCCCACCGACAGCTTTATGGTGGCTCAGCAGCGGGTGAGCTCGACCCTGATACGCCTGGCCCTGGCGCACGGAGATCTGGACCGGGCCCAAGGCATGCTGGGTTATCACTACCAGATTACCGGCCGGGTGGCTCATGGCCGCAAGCTGGGTAGGACTTTGGGCTTTCCCACTGCCAACATCCTGATGAAGCGTCGGGTGGTGCCCGTCAACGGGGTGTTTGCGGTGCGGGTCTATGATGAGCGTGACCGTTGCTATGAGGGGGTGGCCAATGTGGGCCACAGACCGACGGTGTCGGGAACTCGTTGTCAGCTGGAGGTGCACCTGTTCGAGTTCGACGGTGACCTCTATGGAGAACATTTGCGGGTGGCTCTGGTGAGTCACCTGAGAAAGGAGCGGGCCTTCGATTCTCTCGAGGCTCTGCAATCACAGATTATCAAGGATGCTCAGCAGGCCAAGACCCTGCTTGCTGCGTCTTAAACTGCTTTATAACAGGGGCATTAAATACTTGGTGTTACCTGAACTATGGTGAAAGGATCGATGAGCGACTACAAATCAACGCTAAACCTGCCGGAAACTGAGTTCCCCATGCGTGGCAACCTGGCCAAGCGGGAACCTGAGATGCTGAAACGCTGGGACGAGAAAGAGCTGTACAAAGCGATTCGTGCCAGCCGTCAGGGCGCGAAGCCATTCATTCTGCATGATGGCCCTCCGTATGCGAATGGCGACATTCATATTGGTCACTCTGTTAACAAGATCCTGAAAGACATCATTATCAAGTCCAAGACCCTGGCCGGCTTCGATGCCCCCTATGTGCCGGGTTGGGACTGTCACGGTCTGCCTATCGAACTGAAGGTCGAGGGCAAGGTGGGTAAGCCTGGCCAGAAGATCTCTGCCGCCGAGTTCCGTCAGAAGTGCCGCGAGTACGCCCACAAGCAGGTGGAGGGTCAGAAGGCTGACTTCATCCGTCTGGGTGTGCTGGGTGAGTGGGACAAGCCCTACCTGACCATGGATTACGGCACCGAGGCGGAGATCATTCGCTCCCTGGCCAAGATCATCGACAACGGTCACCTGCACAAGGGCGCCAAGCCGGTTCACTGGTGTACCGACTGTGGTTCTGCCCTGGCCGAGGCCGAGGTGGAGTATGAGGACAAGACCTCGCCCTCCATCGATGTGCGTTTCAGCGCCGTTGACGCCAAGCTGGTGGAAGACAAGTTTGACTGTGCCGAAGGCCACACAGGCCAGGGCCCTGTCTCCGTGGTGATCTGGACCACCACCCCCTGGACTCTGCCTGCCAACCGCGCCGTGTGTCTGCACGCCGATCTGCAGTACGCCCTGGTTCAGGTTGAGGGTGACAACCCTGAGCGCCTGATCCTGGCTGCGGATCTGGTTAAGGATGTAATGGATCGTGCCGGCATCGAACACTTCCACAACCTGGGCTACTGCAAGGGCCAGGACCTGGAGATGCAGCAGTTCAACCACCCCTTCTACGAGATGACCGTACCGGCCATCCTGGGCGATCACGTGACCACAGAGTCCGGTACCGGCGTGGTTCACACCGCCCCTGGCCATGGTCAGGAGGATTTCGCGGTTGGTCTGAAGTACAACCTGGAGGTGGCCAACCCTGTGGGCAACAACGGTGTCTACCTGCCTGACACCCCTCTGTTTGCCGGTCAGCACGTATTCAAGGCCAATAATGCCGTGGTGGACGTGCTGAAGGAGAAGGGTGCCCTGCTGCATCACGAGTCCTTCCGCCACTCCTACCCGCACTGCTGGCGTCACAAGACCCCCATCATCTTCCGCGCCACTCCCCAGTGGTTCATCTCCATGGATCAGGCCAAACTGCGTGAGCGCTCCCTGGAGGAGATCAAGGGCGTGCAGTGGATCCCCGACTGGGGCCAGAGCCGCATCGAGGGCATGGTTGCCGGTCGTCCCGACTGGTGTATCTCCCGTCAGCGCACCTGGGGTGTGCCTATCGCCCTGTTCGTCCACAAAGAGACCCAGGCGCTGCACCCCAACTCCGTAGCCCTGATGAACATGGTGGCGGACCGGGTTGCCGATGCCGGCATCCAGGCCTGGTGGGATCTGGACGTTGCCGAGCTGCTGGGTGAGGAAGCGGATCAGTACGACAAGGTGATGGACACCCTGGACGTATGGTTTGATTCCGGCTCCACCCACGCCTCCGTGGTGGATGCCCGTGACGAGTTCGGCGGCGCCGAAGTGGATCTCTACCTGGAAGGTTCCGACCAGCACCGCGGCTGGTTCATGTCCTCCCTGATGACCGGTGTGGCCATCAAGGACAAGGCCCCCTACAAGCAGGTGCTGACCCATGGCTTCACCGTGGATGGCAAGGGCCGCAAGATGTCCAAGTCCATCGGTAACGTCATCAGCCCTCAACAGGTGGTGAACAAGCTGGGTGCCGACATTCTGCGCCTGTGGGTGGCTTCCACCGACTACACCGGTGAGATGACCGTCTCTGACGAGATTCTCAAGCGCAGCGCCGACGCCTACCGTCGTATCCGTAACACCGCCCGCTTCCTGCTGGCCAACATCAACGGTTTCGAGCCCAGCCAGCACATGGTGGCCCCGGCCGAGATGGTGGAGCTGGATCGCTGGATGGTGGCTCGCGCCTATGACCTGCAGAAAGAGCTGATTGAAGCCTACGACAGCTACAACCTGCTGCAGGTAACCCAGAAGCTGATGCACTTCTGCTCCATTGAGCTGGGCAGCTTCTACCTGGATATCATCAAGGATCGCCAATACACCGCCAAGGCGGACAGCCATGCGCGCCGCTCCTGCCAGAGTGCCATGTACCTGATCCTGGAAGCCATGGTTCGCTGGATGGCGCCGGTAATGAGCTTTACCGCCGACGAGATCTGGCAGCTTCTGCCTGGTGAGCGCGACCAGTTTGTCTTTACCCAGAACTGGTACGACGGACTGAGCCGCGAAGAGGGCTCCCTGAGCGATGACCAGTGGCAGCAGCTGCTGGAGGTGCGCAGTGTGGTTCGCAAGGCGCTGGAAGAGGCCAAGTCCGACGGCATCAACAATCCGCTGGACGCCAGTGTGACCCTGTACGCCGACGACAGCCTGACTCCGCTGCTGGCCAGCCTGGGAGACGAGCTGCGCTTCGTGCTGATCACCAGTGATGTTAAGCTGGCGCCATTGGCTGATGCTGGTGAGCTGGCTGAGACCGCCCTGGCCGGCATCAAGGTAGGCGTGACTCTGTCTGAGGCCGCCAAGTGTGAGCGCTGCTGGCACCACCGCGAAGACGTGGGCAGCCACGGCGAGCACCCAACCCTGTGCGGCCGCTGTGTCACCAACGTTGACGGTGATGGAGAGCAGCGTCAGTTTGCCTAACGGAGCGACAATGGCACTACAGTGGAACAATAGCGGCCTGCGATGGATCTGGGTCGCTCTGGTGGCCCTGGTCCTGGACCAGGCGACCAAGCTGGCGGTGATGGACAGCTTTCAGCTCTATGAGAGTGTGGCCCTGATCCCCAGCCTGAATCTGACCTATGTGCACAACACCGGCGCCGCCTTCAGCTTCCTGGCCGATGCCGGGGGCTGGCAGCGCTGGGCCTTTGCCGGGTTTGCCCTGGTGGTGACCACGGTGTTGCTGGTGCTGATGCGCCGCCAGGAGAGCTGCCAGTGGCGGCTGAATCTCTCCTATGCGCTGATCATCGGCGGTGCCATAGGCAATGTTATCGATCGGGTTGCCTATGGCTACGTGGTGGATTTTATCGATTTCTACGTGGGGAGCTGGCACTGGCCAGCGTTCAATATCGCCGACAGCGCCATCTGCGTTGGGGCGGTACTGATGATCCTCGACAGCTTTATGGACGGCCGTAAGGTCAAGGAGGCGTCATGACAGAGCCAGTGATTGGCAACAACAGTCAGGTATTCGTTCACTTCAATGTGGAGTTGCCCGACGGCACTGTCGCCGACAGTACCCGTGCCCACGGAAAGCCCGCCCGGCTGACCCTGGGGGACGGTAGCCTCAGCGGTGCGTTCGAAGCGGCGATTCGCGGCATGAGCAAGGGGGAGACTCGTCGTTTCTCCCTGGATCCTCAGCACGCCTTCGGTGAGCGTAACCCGGACAACATTCATCACATGGATCGCACCCAGTTTGCCGCCGACGCGGATCTGACTGAGGGGACCATCATGGCGTTTTCCACTCCAGACGGTAATCAGGTGCCGGGCATCATCCGAGAGGTGGCCGGGGACTCTGTCACCGTGGATTTCAACCATCCCCTGGCCGGGCAGATGGTGATCTTCGATCTGGAAGTGCTGGACATCATCGTTAAGGACTGAGCATGCAGATTCAACTGGCAAACCCCCGGGGCTTTTGCGCCGGCGTCGACCGGGCCATCAGCATCGTAGAGCGGGCCCTGGAGCTGTTTGAGCCGCCCATCTATGTGCGTCACGAAGTGGTGCATAACCGCTATGTGGTGGACAGCCTGCGCCAGCGGGGAGCGGTGTTTGTGGATGAGTTGCACGAGGTGCCGGACAACAGCATCGTCATCTTCAGTGCCCACGGCGTTTCCCAGGCGGTGCGCCAGGAAGCGGACAACCGTGGCCTCAAGGTGTTTGATGCCACCTGCCCCCTGGTGACCAAGGTGCACATGCAGGTGACCCGCGCCAGCCGCAAGGGTCTGGAGTGTGTGCTCATCGGCCATGCGGGACACCCTGAGGTGGAAGGCACCATGGGCCAGTACGATAACACCGACGGTGGTATCTACCTGGTGGAGTCTCCGGAAGATGTGCTCAAGATGGAGGTCCGGGATCCGGACAACCTGCAGTTTGTTACCCAGACCACCCTGTCGGTGGATGATACCGCAGAGATCATCGAGACTCTGAGGAGCCGCTTCCCCTCCATCGCCGGTCCCCGCAAGGATGACATCTGCTACGCCACCCAGAACCGTCAGGATGCGGTGCGTGAGCTCGCTTCCCGTTGTGACCTGGTGCTGGTGGTGGGGTCCAAGAACTCCTCCAACTCCAATCGCCTGCGCGAGCTGGCGGAGAAGTCCGGCGCCCGCGCCTATCTGGTGGATGGCGCCGAAGATATTGACGCCGCCTGGCTGGAAGGGGCCGCCAATATTGGGGTGACCGCCGGTGCCTCTGCGCCGGAAGTGCTGGTGAAAGGGGTGGTTGCCGAGCTGCAGAATCTGGGTGCCGACTCTGTCGAAGAGGCCCAGGGAAGAGAAGAAAACGTGGTATTCCAAGTGCCTATAGAGCTGAGATAAGCATCTTCTGTTTCGATATAACAGGCGCCACCCACCAGGGTGGCGCTTTTTTTATGCTGGCATAAGCTTAGATTCAACGAAACGCCCCCGAGCCAACAAGGATGTTATGGCTATGTCTACCCAGTCAGGGGTCACCCTGATCGAGGTGTTGGTGGCAGTGGTGGTGCTGGCAGTGGGACTGCTTGGCACCCTGCAACTGCACCTCGTCGCTCAGCGAAGCAGCTTCGAGTCCTTCGAGCATGCCAGGGCATTGACCCTGGCGGAAGCGATGCTGGAGCGGATACGCCTCAACCCCTCTCAGTTGGCTGCCTATCAGGGCAGCTATGGCGACGCCGTGCCCTCTCCTCCTTCGCCTGCCTGTGTCTCTACCAGCAGCGCTATTCCCCCCTGTACCCCGGCTCAAATGCTCAACTGGGACAGCTACCAGTGGGCCCTGGCCCTGCGCGGCGGCACGGAGCTGAAAGCCGGCCAGGCCAGAGGGTTGGCCGAGGTAGTGGGCTGCGTGCGCATTCAGGGCAGCAGGGTCGAGGTGGTGGTCAGCTGGCAGAGCCGCCACAGCACTCAAGACGGGGCCACCGCCGGAGACAGCTGGCGCAAAGGCTGCGGCAGTAGCGGGCCCAGGCGAAGGCAGGCTTACCTGGACAGTAGCAAGGTGGCCCTATGAGACGATATCTGGGGCTGACACTGGTGGAGCTGATGATCGCCATGGCGTTGGGGCTGTTTGTGCTGAGCTCCGTGCTGGGTGTCTTTGTCGCCTCCTCCTCCTCGGTGAGTCGCACCGGCCAGTACAACCAGTTGCAGGAATCGGCGCGGCTGGCCCTGAGGCTGATGAGGGAGGAGATCGCCCAGGCGGGGTTCTGGGGAGAGCTCACCGGAGATTCACTGAATCTGGGCAGTGTTCAGGTGCTGGCGGCGGTAGGCAATGACTGCATCGGTGAGGGGGACAACAATGGGTCCATGCCAGGGCTGCGTGGCCATTTTCGTTTCCTGTGGGCCTATCAGCAAACCGCTTCACCCAGGATGGCCTGCAGTCAGCAGGCTCTTGAGGGCAGTCATGTGTTGCAGATTAAGCGTGCCCTGGGGCCGGCGCAGGATATCGCTGGCCTGGACAGCAACCGTTACTACCTGCTCGCCAATGCCAGTCGCGGAGTCCTGTTTGCCGGTGACACCCTGCCGGTTCCAACCCTGACTCAGGGGCGTTACTGGGAGTTTCAGCACCGGGTGTTCTATGTGGAGCATCGAGATGATGGGATGCCGGTGCTCAAGTGGCGCCAGCTTTACGTTAATGGAGGCATGGTGGAGGAGGAGCTGGTGGAGGGGGTGGAGACCCTGCAGTTGAGGCTGGGGGTGGACTCAACCGGCGATGGGGCTGTGGACAGCTATATCTTGCCTGACCTCCTGAGCCATGAGCAGTGGGAGGGGGCACTCACCCTGGTATCGGTCTCGCTGTTTCTGGTGGTGCGGGCGTCGGAGGCGGACCCTCTGGCCCGGTCCACTCTGGCACTGGCCCTGCCCGGCGGCGCTATGAGTTTTGACGATGGCATTCCCCGGCGGCTGTTCAGCGCCACGGTGATGCTGCGCAACCCGATACTCTCGCAAAGGGGGCAACTATGAGAGGTCATCAAGGTGCCGTGCTGATTGTCTGCACCTTCCTGCTGGTGCTGCTGATGGTGCTCGGGCTGTCACTGGCGGGGGGGAGCCGGGTGACCCTGATGGGATCGGCGGCATCGGCGGCGCGTCAGTTGGCGCTGCAGCAGGCCAGGGGCGCTCAGGAGGGGTTTGTGGAGCGTCAGCGCCTCGCCAGGGAGAACAGCTTGCTGCTCACCAACAGTGGTACTCAGACCCAGGCTGATACCCTGTACTCCGCCGAGCACAGCATCGGATTTATCGCCGAGGCACCCTGCAAGCGAGCGGCGCGGGCGGACGCGGGCAGTAATTTTGTCTGCCGAACCAATCAGGTCCGCTCCCGGGTGAGGTACGGGAAAGGGGAGTTGGGCAGCCTGAGTGTGACCACAGGGATAGAGCAGCAGGTGCTGCTGGTGGGGAACTGATGATGCGAACTCTGTTTGTGGCAATGCTGGTTTGGGGCATGGGAAGCGTCTGGGCAGATGACACCGAGCTCTATGTGTACGGTGGCACCTTGACGTCGGACAGTCGACCCCAGGTGCTGATCATCTTCGACAACTCGGGTTCGATGAAGACCGAGGAGGAGGAAGCTCCGCCTCCCTTTGACCCAGCTCATGACTACACAGGGGGCAATGACCGAGGGCGTTTCTACTACGTGCGCGGCCAGGTGAACGATAACCTGCCGGACCCAAGAAACGGCAGCGAATACCGATACTTTGACCGCGACCTCATTGGGTGTGCGGCGGCTGTGGCGGCCATGGATCCGGGAGACCCAGAGGCCGGATCCCTGATCGACCACAACGGCTTTTTTACCGACTCCATGCTCAACTTCCGCAAGGGGGGCTGGCGGGATCCTGAGTGGCGCTGGCGCCGATTCCCCTCCAGC
Source organism: Ferrimonas sp. (assembly GCF_048263965.1). Taxonomy (NCBI): domain Bacteria; kingdom Pseudomonadati; phylum Pseudomonadota; class Gammaproteobacteria; order Alteromonadales; family Ferrimonadaceae; genus Ferrimonas; species Ferrimonas sp. The sequence goes on from NZ_JBLXDO010000035.1 coordinate 11,993, forward strand.
CTGAGGTGGGCACACGACCGCGGCAGCATCGGCGGATTGGGTTTCGACTGCCTTCAGGATATTCACGACCTCAGCCTGAACAATGCGACGGGGCACACCAGTGCCAGTTTGCAGATGAGCGGCTTTCCTCAGGATCTGCAGCAGCACTCGCCCTACGACGGCAGCCATGCCGGCCTGGGCAGTGCACAACTTGAGGCTGCGGCCCAGGCGTCGCTGACGCAGACCGGATTTGCCAATGCCGAGAGCGTCACCCTCTACACCGAGAACTACCTCTATTACCTGCACACTGCGGACAGGGTACGTCGCAGTCGCCTGGCGATTGCCAAGGAGGTGGTGACCTCCATGGTGGAGAGTACCCCGGGTGTGGACTTCGGACTGGCGGTGTTCAACGTCAACAGTGGTGATGATCGTTATCAGAGCGGCGGTCATGGGGGGCGGTTGCTCAGTGGCATCCAGGAGATGTCGACCATCAATAAGGCCAACCTTATCAGCACGGTGGAGGGGCTGACCGCCAGTACCTGGACGCCCCTGTGTGAGACCCTGTTCGAGGCGTACCGCTACTTCAGTGGCGGTGCCCTGATGTTTGGCAGCAGTACGGCGGAGTATGGCCAGCCTTTCGCGTCCGGAGGCAGCTACATCAGCCCCTTTGCCAGCTGCCAGCCTCAGGCCTATGTGGTGCTGATTACCGACGGCTCGCCCACCAAGGATGAAGCACTCAATAGCCGTATCCGCAGTGAGTTGGGGGTCAGTGGTTCTCAGGCCTACTCGGTGTACGATCCCTACCGCACCCTGGGCAGTGGCGACTGGGCCGACAGCTACCTGCCGGCCCTCGCCGAGTATCTGCATACCCAGGACCTGAACGCCTCGGTCAGTGGTCGGCAGAGTGTGGTCACCTACACCATAGGCTTCTCCCAGGATGCCATCGACAATGCCGGTGCCCTGTTGGCGGAAACCGCCGGGCGGGGTGGCGGCCAGTATTTCCCTGCCGCCAGTGCCCAAGCCCTGCAAAACGCCCTGCAGAGGGTGTTTTCCGAGATATTGGCGGTGGACGCCAGCTTTACCTCACCCTCCATCGCGGCCAACAGCTTTGACCGAACCCAGACTCTGGACTCTGTGTATTACTCCATGTTCCTGCCCTCGGATCGACCAAGGTGGTCCGGAAACCTGAAGAAGCTGAAGATCCTGGCTTCCGGCAAGGTGGTCGATGCCAGGGGGGCATCCGGCATCGACAGCTCGGGCAATATCGCGGAGACCGCGTGCAGCTTCTGGACCCAGGCAGCCACCTGCACACTGGCTTCCAGTGGCGGAGATGGCAACTCGGTGGAGGAGGGAGGCGCCGCGGAAAGCCTGGTGGCTCAGACTATGCGAAGGGTCCTGGTGGAGCCCGCGTCCGGCAGTGGAGCCCTGGTGCCCCTGAGCCAGTCGGCACTGGAAGCCCGGGCCGGAGGGAGTGCGGCCCTGCTGGCGCAGCTGGGTGTCGGGGCCGATGAGTTGACGGATACCCTGGCTTGGATCTCAGGTCAGGATGTGGATGACGAGGATGGTGATGGGGTGACCGCCGAAACCCGAACGGACCTGATGGGCGACCCGCTGCACTCCAAGCCTTTGGCCATACATTATGGGCAGGATAAGGGAGTGCGCATCGTCATGGGCACCAATGGCGGTGTGTTGCATATGTTCAGGGATGGGGGTGACACCATTTCCGAAAGCTGGAGCTTCCGCCCCCACCGATTCCTGGGGGAGCAATCCACCTTAAGGAGCAACCCCAGGACCGGAGGGCATAGCGTCTACGGCGTGGATGGTTCACCTGTGGCCTTTGTGGATGACAGCAATGGGGATGGAGAGATCGATGCCGCCGGTGGCGAGCGGGTCTGGGTGTTCTTTGGCCTGCGCCGGGGCGGGCGGGCCTACTATGCCCTGGATCTGAGCAACCCGGATGAGCCGTCGCTGATGTGGACTCGCACTGCCGCCGACAGCGGGATGTCCCTGTTGGGGCAAAGCTGGTCAGAGCCTGTGATAACACGGATCCCGGATCATCCTCTTGGCAACACCTCTGCAGCCGCTGCCAGGCCGGTGCTGATCATCGGCGGAGGGTACGACACCAACAAGGACCTGGAGTCTGTTGGTTCTCCCGACAACCTGGGCAGGGTGGTGTTTGTGCTGGATGCGCAGAGCGGTGAGCTGGTGCACCGCTTTTCGGCAGAGGGCGGCGAAACCGCTCACACCCAGGTGGGGTTCTCGGACAGCATTCCGGGACGGGTGGCGATACTGGATGGTAACGGAGATGGTCTGACTGACCGCCTGTATGCGGCGGACACAGGTGGCAACATCTGGCGGATGGACCTTCCTGGGGTGCGTAGCAGTCGTCCCTGGACCGGGTTCAAGTTTGCCCAGCTTGGGGGAGCGACTCAGGCCGATGATCGCCGCTTTCATCATGAGGTGGCGGTAGCCCAGACCAAGATCCTGCTGAAAGAGTCGCTGACCGATACCCTAGAGGGGCAGAGTGTCACCCGGGTAGTGACCACAGAGCGGCCCTATGATGCGGTGGTGATTGGCAGCGGCAATCGTGCCCATCCTAACGCTGTTGGAACCCAGGATGGGCTGTTCGTGTTGAGGGACCTGAACCTCTACCCCCAGAGTTTTGATGGCAGGGCCGAGCCGGGACACAGTGAGGTGCCTGAGGCCATCACCTGGAGTCAGCTGTTTGATGTCAGTGCCGATCCCATAGGACAGGCCGATGGCGCCGAAGAGCGTCTGGCCCAGGAGCTGCTGGCGGGCAGTAAACAGGGTTGGCGAGTGAGCCTGGGCCAGAACGAGAAAGCCCTGGCGGCGGCGACCATTCTCAATGGCAATGCCTATTTCACCACCTTCGTGCCCGGGAATCAGAACCAGGCTGACAGTTGCCTCTCTGCGGGGCAGGGGCGGCTCTATGTGCTGGATCTGCATCTTGGTCTGAATCGCTACCGCCACAGATACCTGAGTCTGGGGGCGCGTCTGCCGGATACGCCCCAGGTTGTGGTGCCGCCTCCGGCGGATGGCACTGACCCGAACTGGAACCCCAAGGTATTTCTGGTGGGTGTAGGGCAGGGGTTTAGCCTGGATGAGGAGGGGGTCAGTCTCAGCGACAGTGGCAGCGGCGATCCGGACAAGGTGCTGGCGCCTAGGTACCTCTATTACTACCAGGGAGGAGAGTGATGAAGAACCTGCTGGGTATCAGTCTGATTGAGCTGATGTTGGTGGTGGCCATCCTGGGTTTGCTGCTGACTCTGGCCCTGCCCTCCTACCAGGGGCAACTGGCAACGGGCTATCGCGGTGAGGCGGTTGCGGCCCTGATGAAGTTGGCGAATCTGCAGGAGCGTTACTATCTCCACCATCAGACCTATACCGATGATATGACCAAGTTGGGGATGAGCGCCGACCCCTGGGTGGTGGACAGCGGTCGTTACGCCCTGGACGCTCAGTCGGCGGGAAGCGACAGTTTTGTGCTCAAGGCTACGGCTCAAGGAGCCCAGGCCTCAGTGGATCCCGGCTGCGCCGCCATCACCCTGAGTGATGTTGGGGGGCGAACCCCTCTGGAGTGTTGGCAATGAAGCTGTGGTGGATGCTATTGCCGCTGATGGCCAGCCAGCCAGTGCGAGTGGAGTACAAGTGCTGGCTGGAGGACAGCCTGGGCCGGGAGAGAATCGTGTTTTTTCTCTGGTATCCAAACCGCGCTCGCCAGGAGCAGCTGCAACTGCCCGGACGAGCCCTGGTGGAGGAGCCGGCAGAGGTTAATCGGGTGATGGAGTGTCAGCTGGGCCGCGAGCGGTTTCGCTCTCCCAGAGCCCGGGCTCTGGAGCAACTGACGCCCAGGTGATCACTGACAGCCGGTGCTGCCGTCGTGTTCTTCAAGCTTCACCCGGCCGGTGCGGCTGATCACCACTTTCATCGGATGGCTGACCAGCAGCTGGTTGCTGCAGTAGTAAAAACTGCCGTTTTGGCCGGTAAACCCCTCTGGATCGAATCGGATCGCATTGACTGTGGCGCTGTACTTCAGGTAATCCGCAGAGTGGATCCCGTTGCGGCTGACGACGACGAGGTCGTCGCTGCCCAGTCTTTGCAGTGGGAGGCCGTCAACGAAGATCTGATATCCCTGGCCCCACTGACCATTGCACTGGTTGCTGGGGGAGAGGGGACAGAGGGTGACCATTGCCTGATAGCTCAGGGCCAGGTGGCGGGCCTGAGTCAGGTCATGGTAGAGGGCGTGGATTTTTGCTTCGGCTCTGCTCTCCGCATATAGAGAGCGCATGGAGGGGGCGCCCCACAGCAACAGGATGGCTGCAACCGCCAATGCGATCATAAGTTCAACCAGGGTCAACCCCTGCTCGTAGCGTCCCGGCAACATTTCAGGCTTCCCTATCCCGATTTGAATCGCTTACACTCTTTATCAGTTTAGCTGGCTCCAGGCTGGCATGGTTGTGCAATGGCGCGGGTAGCGCAGAAGGGTGAGGGCAGATGAAAAAGATTGAAGCGATCATCAAGCCGTTTAAGCTGGATGATGTTCGGGAGGCACTGGGCGAGATTGGTGTGAATGGCATGACGGTTCAGGAAGTGAAAGGCTTCGGTCGTCAGAAAGGACACACCGAGCTGTATCGTGGAGCCGAGTATATGGTGGACTTTCTGCCCAAGGTGAAGATTGATCTGGTGATTGCCGATGAACTGGTTGACCAGGCCATTGAAGCGATCGTCGACATTGCCCGCACCGGGAAGATTGGCGACGGCAAGATTTTTGTGACTGACGTCGAGCGGGTGATTCGTATCCGCACCGGTGAAGAGAACGAAGACGCGATCTGAGTCAGTGGCTCACAAAAAAAGGCGCCTGATGGCGCCTTTTTTGATTCTGTAGTTGTCAGTCAGCCAGGCTGTTTTTCGGGTAGGTTGCTTTAAGAACAGTCAAAGCGTTCTGCTTCAGCTTCTCCTGACCCAGCTCTTCGTAGCTCTGAACCATCACCTCCAGGGCCCCTTCCACAGCTGGGGTACCGGCGTAGGTTTCCAGGATCTGCTGGGCGCGGTTGGCGGCGGCAATCCAGGCCTCAATCTTGATGTAGTACTCGGCCACTCGCAGAGAGTACTCTGCCAGGCGATTCTTGATGGCGATCATCCGTTGGCGGCCATCGGCGGCGTAGCGGCTGTCCGGGAAGGTCTTTACCAGCTTCTCAAAATCTTTGAACGCTTCCTTGGCGTTTTCCGGGTCACGGTCGGTGCGATCCATGTCCAGCAGTTCGTGAAACAGGTAGCTGTCCGCTTGCATGTTCACCAGGCCACGCATGTAGTAGACGTAGTCGATGTCCTTGTGGGTGGGGTTGAGGCGGATAAAGCGGTCGATGTTCGCCAGGGCACTGGCGGTATCAGCCATCTTGTAATAGGCGTAGATCAGGTCCAGCTGCACCTGAGTTTTGTAGGTGCCGAAGGGATATCTGGAGTCCAGGGCTTCAAGAACCTTGGTGGCCTTGGTAAAGTTGCCGGCTTCCATGGCCTGGCGGGCATCGCCATACAGAGCTTCCGGGGAGCGGTCTTCGACGACGTAGGCATCAGGGCCCTCTTTGGTTGAGGAGCAACCGGCCATCATCAGGGTGCCGGCCAAGGCGAGAAGCAAAGGGCCTGCTAGTTTACGCATTGTTTGAACCAATTCCTTATCATTATCGTGAAGTTCTGCTGCAAAAAGAGATAAAATTGCGGCTGGAGCGATTCTATCAGAACTGCGAGTGATTTCGAGCTTTTACAGCTGCATCGAGAGTATATGACCCAACACGTTGAATTAAATGGCGTAATTGATAATACGCACCTAGGTATGCGGTTAGACCAGGCTCTGGCCGATCTGTTCCCCGACTATTCGCGCAGCCGAATCAAGGAGTGGATCCTGGCCGGTCAGGTGACTCTGGACGGAGAAACCGTCACCAAACCCAGGGAGAAGGTGTTGGTGGATCAGCAGGTGGCGATTCAGGCCACTCTTGAGGAGGAGGTCACCTCCAAGCCTCAGGATATTGAGCTGGATATCGTTTACGAGGACGATCATATCCTGGTGATCAACAAGCCAGCGGACCTGGTGGTGCACCCGGGGGCGGGCAACGCCGACGGCACCATTTTGAATGCCCTGCTGTACCACTGCCCTGAGATCGCCAATGTGCCACGGGCCGGCATTGTGCATCGGCTTGATAAAGACACCACGGGTTTGATGGTGGTGGCCAAGACGGTGCCTGCCCAGACCCATCTGGTGGCGCAACTGCAGGCCCGGGAGATCACCCGGGAATATGAAGCGATTGCCCATGGCACCCTGACCGCCGGCGGCAGTGTGGATGCCAACATCGGCCGCCACCCACAAAAGCGCACCCACATGGCGGTAACCGAGATCGGCAAGCCTGCGGTGACCCATTACCGCATCGCTGAGAAGTTCCGTGCCCATACCAGGCTGCGCCTGCGCCTGGAGACAGGCCGTACTCACCAGATTCGTGTGCACATGGCCCACATCAAGCACCCCCTGGTGGGCGACCCTCTCTATCAGGGGCGTCCTCGTCCCACCAAGGGGGCCAGTGAGGAGCTGCAGACCGTGCTCAAGGGCTTCCGTCGCCAGGCGCTGCATGCGGTCAAGCTGGAGCTGGCACACCCTGTGACCAGTGAATGGATGCAGTGGCATGCACCGGTCCCCGAGGATATGGTCAGGCTGACCGAAGCCCTGCGTCAGGATACCGCCGAGCGAGGCATGGAATACTGATGTGGTTTACCCCGGATTGGAACTTGCCTGAGGGCGTCGCTGCGGCCAGCACCGACAGGTTGGGCGGCCAATCCCGGCCGCCCTTTGACGGTTTTAATCTGGGGACCCATGTTGGAGATGATCCCCTTGCGGTTCGCTTAAACAGGGAGACGCTAAGCCTCGGGCTGCAGCTGTCCAATGAACCCGCCTGGCTGGAGCAGGTGCACGGCACCCGGGTGGTGACCCTGCCTTGCCGCGAGCCGGTACCCCGGGCTGATGCCTCCTACGCCAACACTCCAGGACAGGTGTGTACTGTCATGACCGCGGATTGCCTGCCTGTGTTGCTGTGCCATCGGGATGGCACTCAGGTGGCGGCGGCTCATGCCGGTTGGCGGGGGCTGTGTGATGGGGTGTTGGAGCAGACGGTGGACCGCTTCTCTGGAGAGGCATCGGACCTGCTGGCCTGGATAGGGCCGGCGATCTCGGCTGAGGCGTTCGAAGTAGGGCCCGAGGTCAGGGAGCAGTTTGTCGCCCAGGACTCAAGAGCGGCCTCCGCATTTGTTGTCCATGGAGAAAAATACCTGGCCAACCTGCCGCAACTGGCTTTTCAGCGCCTGTCTGCCCTGGGGCTGAACCAGATCACTCAGAGTGAACTCTGCACCTTCTCCGACCCCAAGAACTTCTTCTCCTACCGCCGTGATGGCCGTTGTGGCCGCATGGCGTCTCTTATCTGGATCCGTTAAGCGGACTTGAAATCCCTGTTAAGCATACCCATCTATTCTCTGTGTTAGATGAATTGTGGGAGTTTTGGGTATGCGACTCGACCGACTGACCAACAAGTTCCAACTGGCTATTTCCGATGCCCAGTCCCTGGCTTTGGGACGGGATCACCAGTACATAGAGCCTGAGCACCTTATGCTGGCCCTCCTCAACCAGGATGGGGGGACGGTTCGCCCTGTGCTTGCCGGATCGGGGATCGATGTCAATGCCCTCAGATCCAAATTGACCGAAGCACTGGACCGGCTGCCCAAGGTGACCGGTACCGGTGGCGAGGTGCAGCTCTCCAGGCACATGGTGGCGGTGTTCAACCTGTGCGACAAGCTGGCGCAGAAGCGTAAGGACCAGTACATCTCCAGCGAGCTGTTCCTGCTGGCGGTTATCGAGCGCGGGGACGCCCTGGGTGAGACTCTGAAACAGATGGGGGCGGACAAGTCCCGTCTCGAGGCCAGCATCGACAAACTGCGGGCCGGCCAAACTGTGGAGGATCAGAATGCCGAAGATCAGCGTCAGGCTCTGTCCAAGTACACCATAGATCTCACCGAGCGTGCCGAAGCGGGCAAGCTGGACCCGGTAATCGGCCGGGACGATGAGATTCGTCGTACCATTCAGGTACTGCAGCGCCGCACCAAGAACAACCCTGTACTGATTGGTGAACCCGGTGTGGGTAAGACCGCCATCGTCGAGGGGCTGGCGCAGCGGATCATCAATGGTGAGGTACCCGAAGGGCTCAAGGGTAAGAAGGTGCTGTCCCTGGATATGGGCGCCCTGCTGGCCGGGGCCAAGTACCGTGGTGAATTCGAGGAGCGCCTCAAGGCGGTGCTCAATGAGCTGTCTCAGCTCGAGGGCCAGATCATCCTGTTCATCGATGAGCTGCACACCATGGTGGGGGCCGGCAAGGCGGAAGGGGCCATGGATGCCGGTAACATGCTGAAACCCGCGCTGGCCCGGGGTGAACTCCACTGTGTCGGTGCGACCACCCTGGATGAGTATCGCCAGTATATCGAGAAGGATGCGGCCCTAGAGCGCCGTTTCCAGAAGGTGCTGATTGAAGAGCCCAGCGTCGAGGACACCATCGCTATCCTGCGGGGACTGAAGGAGCGCTATGAGCTTCACCACAGTGTGGAGATCACCGATCCGGCCATCGTGGCGGCGGCCACCCTGTCCCACCGCTATGTGTCAGATCGTCAGCTGCCGGATAAGGCCATCGACCTTATCGATGAGGCGGCGTCCTCCATCCGCCTGCAGATCGATTCCAAGCCGGAACCCCTGGACAGGCTGGAGCGCAAGATCATCCAGCTGAAGCTGGAGGAGGAGGCACTCAATAAGGAGGAGGATGAGGCCAGTCGCAAGAGGCTGCAGATTCTTACCGATCAGCTCCACGGGCTGGAGCGGGAGTACACCGAGCTTGAAGAGGTCTGGAAGACCGAAAAGGCGGCCCTGGCGGGAACCCAGCACATTAAGTCTGCCCTGGAGCGTGCCCGTCAGGATCTGGAGGTGGCCAAGCGGGCCAGCGACCTGAGCCGGATGTCTGAGTTGCAGTATGGTCGTATCCCGGAACTGGAGAAGCAGCTGGATCTGGCTGCCCAGGCGGAGATGCAGGACATGAACCTGTTGCGCAACAAGGTGACAGACAACGAGATTGCCGATGTTCTCTCCAAGGCGACGGGGATTCCTGTGGCCAAGATGCTGGAAGGGGAGCGAGAGAAACTGCTGCGTATGGAGTCGATGTTGCATAAGCGGGTCATCGGTCAGGAGGAAGCGGTATTGGCGGTGTCCAATGCGATTCGCCGCAGCCGGGCTGGGCTTGGAGACCCTAAACGTCCTATCGGTTCCTTCCTGTTCCTGGGACCTACAGGTGTGGGTAAGACCGAGCTGTGTAAGTCTCTCGCTCAGTTCCTGTTCGACACGGACGAAGCGATGGTTCGCATCGATATGTCGGAGTTCATGGAGAAGCACTCGGTGGCACGGCTGGTGGGAGCGCCTCCCGGTTACGTGGGCTATGAGGAGGGGGGCTACCTGACAGAGGCGGTCCGGCGTAAGCCCTATTCGGTCATTCTGCTGGATGAGGTGGAGAAGGCGCATCCCGATGTCTTCAACATCCTGCTGCAGGTGCTGGATGATGGCCGACTGACCGACGGTCAGGGCAGAACCGTGGATTTCCGTAATACTGTGGTGATCATGACCTCCAACCTGGGCTCGGATCTGATTCAGCAACAGGCTGGTGAAGAGTATGAGCAGATGAAGTCCTCGGTGATGGGCGTGCTGAGCCAGGCGTTCAGGCCTGAGTTCCTCAACCGCATCGATGAAACCGTGGTGTTCCATCCTTTGGCGCAGCAGCACATCAAGGCCATTGCCCGGATTCAACTGGAGCTGCTCAAGAAGCGTCTGACGGAGAGAGATTATCAGCTGGAGGTGAGCGAAGAGGCCTTGTCACTGATCGCCGAGGCTGGATTCGATCCGGTATTCGGTGCACGCCCTCTGAAGCGCGCCATTCAGAGTCGCCTGGAAAATCCCCTGGCTCAGGAGATTCTCAGTGGCCGGCTGCTGCCTGGTAAGGAGATCACCATAGAGAAAGGCGAACAGGGCTTTAGCTTTATTCAGTAAGCTTCAAGAGACCAGAGGGGCTCCACAAGTGGGCCCCTCTCTTTTTTAAGGCTACCCAGAACCAACAGTTATAGATTTTCAGCTGCCAGTCAGAATCTATGGTCTACACTTAAAAGTCTGCAGCAACACCTCACTGGCCTCGCCGCTGTAAGGAACCTCCTTGGCGACGAAGATGGCGCGAGGCACCGCTCTGACCAAGCCCTTTATGCCGATCCTAAGGATCTTGGCATCAAATGCTTGACTGCTCAGCGGTTTGCAGTATGATGATCGTCCGCTTCGACAAGTGGCCTGTGAAAACTCCACGGAGTGACCTCAGGACAAACTTTTTTATCGGTAAAGAGAAAAAAGTACTTGACGAAAGCAGGGAGTCGCGTAGAATGCGCCTCCTGTCTCGATGAGAGACACGCTCTTTAACAATTAGTCAGACAATCTGTGTGGGCACTCGCGCAGGATTGATATCTCATATATCAATGTT
>NZ_JBLXDO010000036.1:0-22526 GCF_048263965.1 Ferrimonas sp.
TGTTTGGCGACTACACAATAACCTTTCCAGCCGTTTTCGTATCTAGTTCCCGCTAATGTGCGAAGAACCTTTTTTATAGCACCCCTTGCTGGTACGCCTTGCTGACCAGATTGGTGCGATTGCGCGCCGCCAGAATCTGTCTGGCCCTGTCCAGGTGATAGTTGACCCCACGCTCTGTCATAAACAGCTGCTGGCCAATCTCCTCGCTGGAAAACCCTTCCGCAACCTGGGCCAGGATCTGGATGCAGGTGGGCGACAGTACCCCAAAGTTGGCCAGGGGGTTGATGCTGCGAAACGTCAGGGCATTGAAGGTCTCAGAGTAGGCGCTTATCAGCTCCGCCAGCTCCCGCCGCTTCAATGCCAACATCGCTTCCACCTCCTCAATGGCCTTGTCGGAGAACAGCATGCACAGCCCCACTATATCCTCCCGACCCGGCATCACATGAAAGAACACCAGCCGGGTTTCAAAGCCATGGCGCTGCTTTAATTGACGAAAGCTGGCCTTACGCCTGGACGGGATTCCGTCATCATGCCAGACACAGGGCAGCAACTCCTTGTTAGGTTTGATCCCGCTTTGGCGAAAGTTACTGTCGGTGTGGGCAAAACGCTGCAGGTACTCCTCCCGATAACGGAGGATATCCTCATCGGAAGCTACGGCGTATCTCATCCGCTTCAAATTAAAAAACCGCTTCCAGTCCAGGGAGCGGTCACAGTCCATCAAGGACTTCTCTTTCTGAAACAGGTTGGGCAATAGGGTGTAGTAGAACCTGCCCAATCCAAACTCCGCCAGACGATTGGAAAAATCATCTATCAGTTGCTGGTTTACCAGCCCGGTTAAGGGTGCGGCCATCATCTCCTCCCCATGCAGGGGGAGCCAGGGCTCCCCCATCTGTTGTCATGCCTGATTAGATCACTTCTGCGCATCCACGTGGCAGGTCAGACAGCTCTCCGGCTCCTTGAACTTAGAGTCCTTGCTGTAGTAGTCGGTCTTGTTGGCGTACACATTACCGTGTTTGGTCAGGGTTTGGGAGTGACAGAAGCCACAGGTATAGCGCTCGCCGTGGTTGGTGGGCGCACCGTTGTTGCCATGACACTCGGCACACTCATAGGGCGCCATTGCTTCCACCACATGGCTGTTGGAGGGGTTGTGGCAGGTAGTACAATCCGGCAGTTTCCAGCCAAAGTGACTCTCATCCAGAGGGGCACGCGCCTGGGCGATGTCCTTGAGGTTGGCTATGTCGATCTCGGGAGAGTCCACATCACAGCCTGAGGGCACGCCGTTGTTGGTGTTCAAGGCACCGAAGGCCACACCCAGGTAGTTGATGTACTCAGGACCGTAGATGATCATGTTGTCACCGGTCAGGTGCGGATCGTTGGCGCCAAAGGGCAGCCCAAACTTCATGTAACCTGTGGGGCCATCGTTCTCATACAGCTCCCCAGCTCCGTAGTTGTTTGGACGGAAGCCCTTGATGCCCGGCACCTTGCCCAGGCAGGCACCACGGTTCCAGTCTCCAGGCATATCCATTCGGCCGGCACACATCACATACTCATACAAACCGTTTTGACGACCGCCGTCGGCGTAGTTCTCCCACTCACCGGTGTGATGAACGAAGCCGCATTCGCCGTTGTTCTTGTAGGTCTGGTTGATGATGTTACCCAGATCATCCTTGCCGTTGAAGCTGATGGCCGTGGCCACATAGCCCTGCACATTGGCGTTAGTGCTCAGCCGCGGCCAGTAGCTCCAGTTGATCTTAAGGTCGGGACGCTGCTCCACCAGGGAGAGCCAGGCATCCAGCTCGGTCAGCACGCCAGGCTGATAGAGGTCCAGGCGCAGGTTATGCGGCTTCACCTCGATGTCCTTGAACACCGCCCGCTGCCCCGGCTGCACCAGCTCGCCGTTCATATCGTAGTAGGGAGGCTTAAAGTCGATGACGATCTCTGGGACGATCACCTTGCCGCCATTGGCCGCCAGCCGGTCCATCTCCTTCTGATATTTGCGCTTGCGCAGCGCCATCTCACCCGGCTGTGCCGGCATCAGCACGATGCTCATCTGGTTCTTCAGAGCCATATGGTCGATGCGGAAGTACATCTCCTCCTCTTTGTAGTAGAGGTGATCCCCATTGAAGTCGCCGTCGCCCACCTTGGCTTCCCAGGTGCTGGGTCCCACCAGATATTTCCAGCCCTGGCCTTCGGTGGCGCCGAGACGGGACTGATCAACTTTCTCAGGTGCGCCTTCTATGCCGCCAATGGAGGTGACGAAGTAGGTGTTCAGCGCCTCATCCTTCTCAACCTGGATATCTAAGCCGTACTTGTCACCGACCCACATCAGCAGATCCAGCACCGAGCCACGCCCCTCGGGGAACAGGTCGGGTCGCAGGGTATCAATCTTGATTCCTGACATATTGATGGCAGTAGGCGGCAACAGATACTCGATCTTCACCCCCATATCCGCGGCCTGCTCCTCCATCTTGGTATGAATCAGCCGATCATCGGGGATGACCTTGGTCGCTTGAGGGCCGGAAACCTTCCCCGGTGAGTGCGCAGGTTCGGTTTTCACCGCGCCCTCTACAGGCACCAGCGACTTTACGATGGCGATCTGGATGGTGCCATCGAGCTGCTCGGTCGGGCCACCAAAGACATAATCGGGCTTAATCACCTCGGGCGCGGTGGGCGGCGCCGGTGGTTTCGGTTTGGTCACATCATCACTGTCGCTGCCACAGCCAGCCAGTACCAGGCTGAGCGCTACCGCAGACACCATTAGAATTTGTTTTTTCATCATCATCCTATCCTTGCATTGAATATGCAGGGCAAGAATAGAAATCCGAAGTGGGGTTGTTCACTAGGAAAAATCACAGGAGGAAAACAACCTGTGATTCACGCCCGCAGGCAGGTCGAAATAGAGGGGTAATAAAAACCCCCCGCACGATGGCGGGGGCTTATGATGACTATTCGAAGCGGCGGGGCCGCTTGGTCTTGATGGTACGAATGTAGCCATGCCAGGTGGCGTAACCCAGGACCGGCATGATCACCAGCATGCCGATACCGGCTGTGGCAAAGCCCACGACAACACAGGCGGAGATGATCAGCGCCCACACCACCATGACGCCGGCATTGTGGTACACCGCACTGATGCTGGTGCTGATGGCGGTCATGATGTCCACCCGGCGCTCCATCATCACCGGAATGGAGAAGGCGGAAATGGCGAATACGCTGACGGTAAACAGCATACCAAACAGTGTTCCCAAGCTCAGGAAGGGCAGGAACTGCTCGAAGTGCGCATTCTGATTGATGGGATAGAGCGCATGGATCATCGCGGCAACCCTCATCCAGAAGATCATCATCACCGCCAGCAATATGGCAAAGCCCCACTCAGACACCCCGTTGCGCCGAATGGCACGTACCGAGTGAAACAGGTTGGGCTTTTTACCCCGCTCCAGCTGCCAACTGACGTCGTACAGCCCGGTTGCCAGGAAGGGTCCAATCAGCATAAAGACCACCAACGCAGGCAGAATCACCAGGTGAGTGCCATGGATGAACACCGCAGCCCAGATCGCGATGGAGGCAATGGTAAAACAGAAGCCATAAAACAGACTGACCATGGGAGCAGCAATAAAGTCACGCACACCCAGATGCATCCAGTGGAAGGGATCACGGTAGTTGAGGGTAGCGTGGGGAATCACCCGGGCAAAAGCGGGGGTGCGGGTGGGGGATTTCTGTCCCTGCTTAGGGACGGGAACTGTCTGAGGCATAACGTCTCCTGTGGGCCTTACGGCCCGATCGTCCTAACGTAAGTACACCGATTTCGGTTGTGCTCAACTACAGAGCAGAGCCGTGCGTCGGGTACTCCCTATTGTCAGCATAGTCGCTACAGAGAGGGTTATACGCAGATCTCAGGATTTGGAGGGTGTCATACTCAAACAGTTGCGCTTTGCCTTTACCCCTCCCGACGCTGATCGGGGCGGTCCGAACGGTACTCCGGCAATTCGGTTTTCAGGGTGAGGAAAACAAGAAACACTATGGCCAATGGTGGAATAAAGGCACAGAAGAACCCCAGCACGGAACATGCCGCCGGCGATGACACTTTTTTTCTGGCCAGCAAATAGGTCAGCACCAGCATCACCAGTGCAAAACCGAACAGGTCGTTGGCAGTGAGAGTGGAGACCAGACTCATCTTCTTTTTCCTATCAAAAACATGAATGCCCCACGCCCTTTACAACGAGGCAACATCATGATTATAAAGAAAAGTTTATCATTTCAGGCATGTTCGCATTGTACCAGATGAGGGGATTCAATGGGTCTGCCCGCCGCAAAAAAGCAGCAACCTCTGTTTGTGAGGCTGCTCACAGCTCATCCTGTTGGCATGAGGCGCGTCACCCGAGCGCTATGAGCCCGGGCGATATTGCGCGGCGGAGATAAATTGGTCAAAAGACTCACACCAGACGATGGCAGTAGTGTACTGATCGAGCGCCACCCCCTCAGGCAGGGTTAACATGAAGTTGCGAAACACCGAGATCCCCCCCACATCCACCATGGTGTGACGGTTTTCTAGGAAAGCCTCTTCGGTTTCGATGAAGCTGGGCGACAGATAGAGGCGATAGGCTGGCCCGGGAGCCAGCTCCCCTTCTAAGGTGATCCCCCTGTCGGACAGGTAAAGAGTACCCTCGCCCCAATGAAGCAGATCGCTGTCTTCCAGATCCCGGCGAAACTCCCCTTGATACTCAGCCTGAGTGCGAAGCCCCTCCAGAGTGCTCTCGGGAGCCGGTGCAGGCTGGCTCAAAATTGGCAATAGATAGATGCCCAAAGCAATACCTACGACCAAGGCCACCAAGTGGCTGACAGTCAACGTAATGGCGCGTATCGGCATGGTGGCGTCCTTGTCATGGCTCATGGGTGTGGTGAGAAAGACCGGAAGAACCCCCTTCCACTTTCATTGCATTATTGCCGGGGGATCTCTGCAGGAATTCCAGTTGTGCATTGGCGTTGCCCCTGGACCATGATAGCGTGTCGATATCAAGAAGTTTGCGATAGTAACCAGTAGCTTATGCATCAACCTCAGTTTCATTGGTGGGACATGAGACGCGCCTCAGCCATTCAGCGTCTGCTGGTGTTCCGTACCTTTGCCCTCGCGGCCCTGGCCATCCTCCTGCCTGCCGCAGAGTTCTTCACCGATCCCGACATTGGTTATCCCGCCCTGATCCCCATCATCACCCTGATGATTGTGTTTCACATCTTCAGCTTGATCCGTTATCGCGATAAAACGGTGATCAGTACCCCCGCCATGCTGGGACAGGTGCTCAGCGACCTGCTGTTTCTGACCCTGATACTCAACAGCACTGGAGGGGCAACCAATGCCTTCGTCTCTCTGCTGCTGCTGCCCATCGTGTTTGCCGGAGTCAGCCTGAGTGTGCAACTGCTGGGCGTGGTCACCCTGCTGGCCTTGGCAGCCTACAGCTATCTGCTGCTGACCATGCCTGAACACGCCATGCACATGATGGACATGAAGCAGCACTTCATTTTCATGGGGGCCAACTTCTTCATCTCAGCCCTGGTGATTGCCCTGGTAGTCGGAGCCATGGCCAAGATGATCGCCGACAGGGAGAGAATGATGGCTCAGCAGCGCGAAGAGCAGCTGAGACAGGAGCAGCTTCTGGCTCTGGGCAGTGCCTCCGCTCAGGTGACTCATCAGTTGGCCACCCCTCTGGGTCACCTGCAACTGTTGTTTGACGAGCTCAAGGAGAGCTACCCCAGGGATCCGGTCATTGAGGAGATGGCTCAACCTCTGGCGCAAACCACCCGACACCTGGAGTACTTTCGAACCCTGGCACAAGCCATTCGGGAGGGACGCTCCGAGAGGATGACGGTCAACGAACTGCTGTCGGAGTTGACCGATGCGGTATTGCTCCATTTCCCCGAGCAGACTCTGGACTACCGTCAGGCCGAGCACCCAGGAGCCATCGTCTGTGATGCCATGTTGCTTCCTGCGCTGCTCAACCTGATTCAAAATGCGGTGCAGGCCAATGAAGCCAAGGGGGAAAACCGCCTCGAGCTCAGTTGCCTGGTGATGGGTGAAACCCTGAGCCTCTCGCTGAGAGACTTTGGTCCCGGCATCGAGGAGCACAACCTGGCCCACCTCGGAGATGGGTTGCAAAAGAGTGAATCCGGCCTGGGCATGGCACTGATGCTCTCCAACGCCACCTTCGAGCGTCTCGGCGGTCACCTGACCCTGTCTAATCACCCCGAGGGAGGCGCCCTGGCCAGGGTCACCCTGAATCTGGAGCAAGAGAATGAAGCGTTTGCTGATAGTGGAAGATGATCAGGCCTTTGCGGCCACCCTCTCCAGGCGAATGGCCAAGCAGGGGTTTGATACCCAGATGGCACACAACGCCACCGACGCCCTGCTCCTGGCCAGACAATGGCACCCCACCCACCTGTTGCTGGACATGAAACTGGCAACAGAGAGTGGCCTGGAACTGCTGAACCCCCTGAGGCAGACATTGCCAGACGCCAGAATCGTGCTGCTCACCGGCTTTGCCAGCATCGCTACCGCGGTAGAGGCAATAAAGCTGGGGGCGGACCACTACCTGGCCAAGCCAGCCGACACCCACACCCTGCTCAAGGCCCTCAGCGAAGAGAGCCCTTTGGAATCCGAACTGGACACTGAGGAGGTGATGTCACCAGAGCGTCTGGAGTGGGAGCATATCCAGCAAGCCCTCAATGCACACGACGGCAATGTCTCCGCCACCGCCCGAGCTCTGGGGATGCACCGCCGGACCTTGCAGCGCAAGCTACAAAAAAAGCCGGCCCATCGCTGATGGCCGGCCAACACAGAGAATATCCTTGTTGCAGGAGGGTGGTGTCCTACCTGAGGCGCCACCACCTGCGACCATTGTTACCCCCGGCATCCGGCCCTTCAAGCCAAGAGTGACCAAGTGCGACAATCTGCCGCACCTCCCGCATTCGACCAGAGGCTACATGCATAATGATTAGCAAAAACAGATCATTACATTATGTACTTCTAGGAGGTTTGACTTAGCCAACCAGGCTCATTATTTTAACTTTTCCCCAACATCCACCCGTGATTGGACCGCAGACTTTCAAGGAACCTTCGATGATCTTCTCCCTAGCCCGTTGCCGAGCTCTGTTGCTGGTGGCGGCCCCGCTCATTGCCGGAGTGGTTCAGGCCCAGCCAGCGGTCATGAGCTCATGCTACCTGGACGGACTGAATGAACAGATTGAGTGTGGCAGCCTGTCCCTGCCCGAAGACTACACCCAGCCCAAGGGGCATCAGATTGAGGTGCACTTTGCCCGCATTCCTGCCATAAAGCAGGTCCCTGGGATGGCGCCTCTATTAGCCATTACCGGGGGCCCAGGCCAATCAGCCCTCAATGACGCCGCCCTGTTCGAGAAGGTGTTCAGTCGAATTCGTCAGAAACGCGACCTGATTCTGATTGATCAAAGGGGCACCGGACGTTCCAACCTGCTCAACTGCGACGCACAGCTGTTTGGCAGTCCCCTGCCCACCAACGACGAAACCCTGAACTATGAGCAGTTGCTCAGCCAGTGCCTGAGCACCATGGACGCCGATGTACGCCACTATGACAGCCTGAACGCCCTCAAGGATTTTGAGGCGATACGCCAGCACCTGGGCATAGACCGCTGGCACCTCTATGGCATCTCCTACGGTACCCGCATGGCCCAGCTCTACATGCGCCACCACCCCCAGGCGGTTCAGACCGTCACCCTGGACGGGGTGGTGCCCATGGACCAACCCGTGGTCACCATCAGCGATGCGGTGGCCAGGGCAAGCATGCAACTGTTCGAGGAGTGCCGCCAGGACCCGCACTGCCATCAGCAGTTTGGTGACATCGAGCAGAAGTTGGGCACCGTCCTGAGCAGACTGGCCGCAAAGCCTGTTGAACTGCAGGTCACCGATCCGCTCAGCGCTGCGCCCGCCACCTTCCTGGTGACCCCAACCAAACTGCAGAGTGCCGTTCGCATGGCCCTCTACTCTCCCTCCAGCCGAGCCCTGGTCCCCTTTACCATTGACCAGGCGTGGCGAGGCAACTTCCAGCCACTGCTGGGAATGCAGGTGACCTCGGAGGAGGATGGATTTGGCATCGCTCTGGGCATGCACCTGTCGGTGATCTGCGCCGAAGATCAGCCCAGGCTTACCGCCAAGGAAGCCCGGCGTCTTTCCAACGCCTCGCTGACCGGGAAAAACATGGTCAACCTATTCTCCACCGCCTGCACGCTGTGGCAGGTGCCAGCGGCGACTGCAGAGTTTGGGGAGCCCTTAACCAGTGAGATCCCCACGCTGCTGCTCTCAGGAGAAAAAGACCCGGCCACCCCACCCTCCTGGGGCATCAAGGCACAGGCAGGCCTGAGCAACAGCCTGCACCTTATCGCGCCTTACGCCACCCATGGCGTAGCATTCCAAAGCTGCGCCCCGAGAATCATCCGGGCCTTCATCGACTCTGGCTCGATAGAGAGCCTGGAGACCGACTGTCTGCAGATGGACACCCGCAGGGCCTTTTATCTCAATGCCAACGGTGTAGAGCCGGTGACGAGGTTGAAATGATTGAAGTACAATATTTGAAAAAGCGCATCGGTGATGTTCAGGCCCTGAACGGGCTCAGCTTCAAAGCTGAAGATGGCCAGATCACCGGCCTGCTGGGCCCCAATGGCGCAGGCAAGACCACGGCGCTGCGCACCCTGTTTGGCTTGCTTAAGGCAGACGAAGGCCGGGCACTGGTCAATGGACTGGATGTCCAAACTCATTTACTGGAGGCCAAGCGTCAATTGGGCCTGTTCCCCGACCCCTTTGGTCTCTATGAGCGCCTGACTCCCCGGGAGTACATCCACTACTTTGCCACCATGAACGGCATGTCCAAAAACGAAGCCGCCCGGGCTACCGAGGAGGTGCTGGTCAAGATGCACATGCAGGAGATCGCCGACCGACGCTGCAAAGGCTTCTCCCAGGGACAAAGGATGAAAACCGCCCTGGCCCAGGCCATAGTCCACAAGCCAAACAACATCATTCTGGACGAGCCCTCCCGAGGCCTGGATGTAATGAGCACCCGAATCCTGCGCCAGACCCTCAGCGACCTGAGGGATCAGGGCCACTGCGTGCTATTCTCCAGCCATGTCATGCAGGAGGTCGCCGCACTCTGCGACCAGGTGATAGTCATCGCCAAAGGCAAACTGGTGGCCCAGGGCAGCCCTGAGGCGTTGTGTCAGTTGACCGGAGAGAGCTCTCTGGAGGAGGCCTTTATCCAATTGATAGGCACAGATGAGGGGATAGCAGCATGATCTCACGTATTCTCACCATCCTCATCAAAGAGCTCAAGGACGGCATTCGCGATCGCCGCTCGGTGATGGCGGCCATGTCCTACGCGCTGACCACCCCTCTGGTGTTTGCCGGGATCTTTATGATCACCATCAGCGACATCTCCGAGAAACAGGATATTGCCATCAGCATTGAAGGCGCCGAGCATGCCCCGGACCTGGTGCGCTTTCTGGGGGCCGTAGGCATAGTGGATGACAACCAGGACCCTCTGGCCATCACTCTAACCATTCCACCAGAGTATGGGTCGCAGATGAACCGCGGCGAGCCTGCCGAAGTGATCCTTACCGCCGATGGTTCCCGCAAGGAGCTCGCCCAACCACTGGGACAGGTCAAGCGAGTGATTCATGCCTATTCCGATGAAATGGCGGCCCTGAGGCTGGTGGCCCGAGGCATCAATCCCAAGGTCATTGAACCTTTGGAGCTGGTGTTTCATGACCAGGCAACCAACGAGTCCAAGGCCAGCCTCATAATGGGCGCCGTCTTGCTCTCCATTCTGCTGTCGCTGTTTATCTCAGGCATGAATGTGGCCATCGACACCAGCGCCGGAGAGAGGGAACGCAACTCTCTGGCCCTCCTACTGTGCCAGCCCGTCTCTACTCTGGAGATTGTTCTGGCCAAGGGTCTGGCCGTCACCAGTTTTGCCCTGTTCGGGTTGCTGTTGACCATGGTGGTGTCGGTGCTGGTCTTTGCCCAGGTTCCCTGGCATGAGCTGGGCTTCAGCCTGAAGTTCACTCCCGCCATCGCGGGACTGATCATCCTCATCTGCCTGCCCATCGCCCTGTTTGCCGCCACCGCGCAGCTGTTCTTCTCCTTCTTCGCCAAATCGTTTAAGGAAGCCCAGTCCTATCTGACCCTGCTGCTGTTCATTCCCATGGCACTGATCATGCTGCCCACGTTTGAGCTGTTTGGGGAGGTTCTGAAGTGGCTGCCCATCTCAGGGCAGCAACTGGCAATCACCGAAATGATCAAAGGCCAGGCAGTGCCGGCCGCGGAACTGGCCATCAGTACCCTGAGCACTCTGGCATTGACCCTGTTACTGATCTGGGCCAATGCCAGGGCACTGAAGAGCGAAAAGGTGGTCTTCGCTCTGTAGAGATAAGGCAAAGCAAAGAGGGACGCCGTGGCGTCCCTCTTTCGTTTCAGATCGAATCAACCTTGCCGCTGCATCAGCGCCAGAGTCTCCTCTCTGCTGGGAATGGAGCTTTGCGCACCCAGACGGGTTACCGACAGGGCTGCCGCCGCCTGACCAAACCTCAGGGCATCGTCCACAGACTGCCCCTCCAGTAGCGCGGTCACAAAACCACCATTGAAGGTATCCCCGGCCGCCGTGGTATCCACTGCATCGACTTTAAATCCACAGACCAGTTGCTGGCGTCCCCGGTGGCTGAGCCATACACCCCGTTTACCCAAGGTGATGATCACCATCTCGATACCAAACTTATCGTGCAGACACTGGGCCGCCATGGCCGCAGACTCATCATTGTCCACGGCAATGCCGGTGAGCTGCTGCGCTTCCGTTTCATTGGGTGTGATGATGTCAACACAGGTCAACAGAGCGTCCGGCAACGCCTTGGCAGGCGCTGGGTTCAGCACCACTTTCGTGCCCGCGGCCTTGGCAAGACGCGCGGCTTCCACCAGGCTTTCCACCGGCGTTTCCAACTGAATCAGCAACAATTCGGCTTCCTCAATCACCCCCTGATGAGCCCTAACCTGCTCCACGGACAGGGCTCCGTTGGCACCCGGCCAGATTCCGATGTTGTTCTCACCCTGGGCATTCACATAGATCATTGCCATGCCGGTGGCTTCACCAGAGATCCTGTCTATGGCACCGGTGTCGATGCCATCTTGGGCGAATCCCAGCTTCATCTGCTCGCCGATTGCGTCTTCGCCGATGCAGCCCACCATGGCGACTTGGGCACCCAAACGAGCAGCAGCTACTGCCTGATTGGCCCCCTTACCGCCCGGCACGGTCTGATAGTTGTTTGCCTCCAAGGTCTGACCAGGGCGTGGGAACTCGGTGACCTGTAACAGGTGATCCACATTAATGCTACCTAGAACGGTGAGCTTAGCCATCTACTGCTCCTGAATTAAGGTTGTCCGACAATATGCAGGCCGGTAATTGATGCCACTAATGGTAGATCAGCTCAGTGCAACCATAAAGTGACAAAACATTCTTCTTCTTCGCTGCCATTTCTTCACCCTGTTCATCAGAACAAAAATCGAGACAAATTAGAAAAACGAAACATTCATCTGTGAATTGACAGCATTAACCCGCGAATGGCTGGTTATTAAATGCACAATTCCAACATTAGATACGAGGGATATTCGTATCTGAAACTCCGGTACTGTAATTCACTTTTTGAATCTAAGCTAATATCGTTAACCCCTAATAAATATGGGCATTTTCTAAACGTAAAAGGACAGATCTTCGGTCAGGATGAAGCTAATTTTTTTCGCTAAAGCATGATTATTTGTGCATAATTCCGCATTTATTGAGACGGATTGTGAATAGATATTTCGCCAGTGTGATCAAGATCACTTTTGGCGTAATTTAGCAACAAAATCCGCACAGGAATACGTTAAAGTTGGGGCGCAATTTAAAATAAAAAACGGGTCTAACTGATGAATTACATTCCAAAGATGAAAGCGATTTCGCTGTCCAATTCTCCCCCTCCCACTTGAACATCATGTAACTCAAGCTCTACTGAAAAACATATTTAACCCTGAGTTCAGCCCTTAATTGGGTTGAGGAATTACTGATCGGAAGTAAACGCAATGTTAAAGAAATCAACCGTTGCAATCGCCTTGGCCGCCCTTTTCGGCGCAGGTGCAGTTAACGCTGTAACCTTGGATCAAAATGGCGATGGGGACTACCTGCGCTTCTACGGCGAGGTAGGCGTTGGGGGTCACATTGACACCAATCCAGACTATAACCACGACGAATTTTACGACACCAAAGGCTACGTCGATGACAGTTTCGCCACCATGGGCGTAACCGGTCAGCGTAAGCAATTTACCTACCGCCTTGAACTCGACTACCAGCGCCGCAACTGGCTGGGTGGCGACGGCGAGTTTGAATTGGCCATCGACAAGATGTACATCGGCTACGCCTTCACCGACCAGCAATGGATCGAAGTCGGCCTGACCGATACCGCATTCGACGACTACGACCATTTCGGTGACTTCACCTTCAACAAATCCGTTGAAACCGGCGAAGCAGGCGACCAGGAAAACACCGTTAAGTACCAGGCTGAGTTTGATCACCTGATCTTCGGCGCTTCCTACACCTACGAAGGCGAGCACAAGAGCGGCGCCCTCCAGGGTGACATCGTTAACGGCTACTTCGGCTGGATGTCCGACTTCCTCTCCGTAGTAGTAGGCCTGGAAGCCCGTGGCGGCTCCGACGGCATCTCCAAGTACGGTGAGCAGCAGCAGGTTGGCCTGGGCGTACGCCTGCAGGTCATGCCCAAGCTGGCACTGGGCTTCAACGGCTTCCTGGAAGATGAAGACCTGGCGACCCGCAAGAGCGGTGACGTCTACCTGGGTTATGAAACCTTCCGCAACTACGGCCTGACCCTGACCTCCAAATACGACCTCAGTGACAGATGGGAAGTTATCGCCTCTGCAAACCACGAGGAGTACGAAGGCTGGGATCTGATTGGCCCGAACTTCGACTACAGCGATCAGCCACCCGAGTACGGCAAAGACCGTCGCTGGGGCAGCATCGGCTTCAACTACCGCCCCGCCAAAGACATTGTGCTGTCTCTGGAAGGCCGTTTTGGCGAAGCACCTGAAGCTGGCTACGCCTACGCGCGCATGTACTTCTAGTCCTAGTTCGAATCCAATATTTTTATAGAGTTTGCTATGAAGAAAAGTATCCTCTCGCTGGCCATTGCCAGCACCATCAGCATGGCTGCACACGCCGGTGTCGAAGACCTGCTGATCACCGAAATGACCCAAAGTGCCGATGGCAGTGTGGGCGCTGTTGAGATCACCAACACCCACGCCACCGATTCCTTTACCTTTACCGATGACGTAGCGGCCTACCAGCGCTCCAGCGGTAAGTATGACAACGAGCTGCTGAACGCCGACGCCAAGCCGCTGTTGACTGGCCAGACTCTGGCCCCGGGCGCCTCTCTGGTAATTGTTAACAGCCGTTCTACTGACGACTTCCAAAACGCAATTGCTACCAACGGCGCCACCGTAGTGGTCTCCACCTACGACAGCAGCCACAAATACAACAACCTGTACCTGAACAGCGATGATGGCTTCTTCCTGAAAAATGGCGATGACGTTATCGATCGTGTTGGTCTGAAAGATGACAACAGCAAGTGGGCGCCCAACACCACTCTGCGACGCAAGCTGGCCGCCGATGGCAGTGCCCCTGCCCAAGCGGCGACCTATGACGCCTCCCTGTGGCAGAACATCATGCCCATGCGGACCGACACTCTGGGCCAGCCCAACCTGCCTGCCGCTGATGCCGAAGACATCATGGACATCTTCACCTGTCCTTCCGACAAGAGTGAGCTGACCTCCATTGGCGCCATCCAGGGCACAGGTTTTGTTTCTCCCTATGCTGGCGAAAAGGTTGCCGTAGAGGGTGTAATCACCGCCAAGGTCTCTATACCTGAAACCGGCTTCTACCTGCGTGACCTCTCCTCCAACAACGATAACGATCCCATGACTTCGGACGGTATCTTCGTTAAGAGCGGCGCAGCGAAAGACCTGCAGGTTGGCCAGACCATCTGTATGGGCAGTGAAGTCACTGAGTTTGACGGCCAGACTCAGCTGACTGCGGATACCTCTTTCAGCTGGAACGTGACTGATACTAACGTCACCCCAACCAGCGTCACCGACATCGTGGTTCTGCCTGAGGACAACGGCTCCTTTGATAAGACCCTGGAGCGTTACGAAGGTATGCTGGTTAAGCTGACCGAAGACCTGGACCCCAACACTGACGGTTACCAGGACATGCGTATTTCACGCAGCTTCAGCTACAACTACCTGCCATCGCCTCACGGTCGTAACAACATGGTCGTGGCCTACACCCGCCCTAACGTACAGCCCAACCACCTGCATGTTGCCGGCAGCCCTGAGTCCAAAGCTGCGGCTGCGGAAAACGATGACTATCGCTTGGTTATCGAAAGCGCCACTAAGTCCAGCAACAACGAGTTGTCCTACTACCCTGGCTTCAACAGCGATCCTCACGCCAACTACATCCGCATCGATGACAGCGTTATCGGCATGGAAGGTGTGATCAGCCAGTACAAGACCGCTCTGGACAATGCCACCGGCGAGTATGAGCAGGACTACAGCCTGACTGTCACCAATGAACTGACCAGCGACAACTTCATCCATAACTTGCCCCGCACCAAGAGCCCTGCTCTGGGTCAAGAGGTGGAGAAGGATCACTTTGCTATCCGCGTAGCTAGCCAGAACCTGTTTAACTTCTTCAACTCTCCCTTCGGTGGTGATAACAACAACTTTGGTCAGAGCCGTGGTGCCGAGACCTACGATGAGTTTATCCATCAACGCACCAAACTGGTTGAAGCGATCCGCTCTCTGGATGCCGATGTACTGGCTCTGATGGAGATGGAAAACAACGGCTTTGGCGAAAACAGCGCCATCGCTGAGATGGTGAATCAGGTCAACATCGAGTATGTGGATGAGCGTGCCCGCGACTACAACGGCCCAACCTCCACTGAGAACCGTTACGTGTTCGTTGGCTTTGACCACAACGGCAACCAGATTCTGGACGAACTGGACGCCATCGGTGCGGACGCCATCGCCACCGGTATCATGTACCGCCCCAGCAAGATGAGCATTGAGCGTACCCGCGTACTGCCCATGCCTCAGCAGAAAGCACCCACCATCGTTAACGACAATGGCGAAGTGATTAAGGACCAGTACGATGAGATTCTGGAAAATGGCCAGAACTATCACCGTGATGCCCTGATCGTAACCTTTGTGGTTAACCAGACCGGTAAGCGCCTGACCCTGGCGGTTAACCACCTCAAGTCCAAGGGCTCTACCTGCTTTGAAGACTGGCAAGGTGTTGAGTTCGGTGACGCCACCGAGTGGAACAACCGCGAAGCACCCGATCTGGATCGCCAGGGCTCCTGCTCCGAGTTCCGTGTAGCCGGTGCAGTACACCTGGGTGAAGAGATGGAAGAGGTTCCCGGTGACAAGATCATCCTGGGCGACCTGAACGCCTACGGTAAGGAAGATCCACTGCTGGTTCTGACTGAAAACCCACGCAACAAGACTCTGGTAACTGCCAGCCACACCTTCGTAGGTACCAAGCCTCAGTTCAATGAGAGCGGCGCCCCTGCGACCATCACCAAGACCTATGGTTATGTTGATATTGTTGGCAAGTACTTCGAGAAGAAAGACAAGACTCCCTGGAGCTTCTCTTTCAACGATGAAGTGGGTTCCCTCGACCACATCCTGATCTCCCCCACTCTGGAAGATCGCGTGATCGATGCGACCGACTGGCACATCAATGCCGCCGAATCCAACCTGTACGACTACAAGAACCAGTACAAGGGAACCATCGACGGTAACGGTGCGCACAAGTTCTACAAAGACGACATCTATCGCTCTTCTGACCACGATCCTGCGCTGATCACTCTGAGCTACATGCCCGGTGAAGCTGACCCAGGTCACGCCCTGGTTCTGCCCAAGCTGAGAAAGCTGGCCAAGGTACCTTATCAGGTTCCTGTTGCTGCTGACGCTCTGAAAGGCGACGTAGCCACCATCAAGCTGAGCCCTGCCGACGACGAAGCCAACCTGGACCTGCGCCAGCTGGTAGAGCCGAACGTGGTGCTGACTGAAGATGGTCAGGCTCTGGTGACCTTCGAGGTCTTCGGTGCTCCCTCCGCTCGCTACAACGCCACCGTGGCCCTGGAGCGCGACGGCAAAGTAGTCGCCGGTTCCAGTAAAACTCTGAAGATTGACATCACCAGCCGTGACTCCCTGGTTGCCGACATCGTCGAAGAGAAAGGCGACGGCTCCGGCGGCAGCACCGGCTTCATCAGCATGCTGTCCTTGTTCGGCCTGGCCGCTCTGCGCCGCCGTCTTCGCAAATAAGAGTTGATCTCGACAATGAAGCGCCTGTCCTCGGGCGGGCGCTTCAGGTCATGGAATTTAGAGAGATAAGACTATGACGATTAAAATGAACGCAGTTGCTGCGGCTACTGCTTTGGTTCTGGGCACCCTGTCCACAGCCGCAAACGCGAATCTGCTGATCACCGAGTACATCGAAGGCAGCAGCAACAACAAAGCGCTGGAAATCTCCAACGTAGGCAGCAGCGCCATCAATCTGAATGACGCGGACTACAAGGTACGTCGCTATAACAATGGCGGTACCGACGCTGGCGCCACTGAAACTCTGACCGGAGTTCTGGCTGCGGGTGAGAGCATTGTTTTCCATAACGGCAGCGCCACTGATGACTTTAAGAAGGGCACAGAGTCCACCATTACCTACTTTAACGGTGATGACACTCTGGTACTGACCAAAGATGACGTGGTAATTGACCGCTTTGGCAAACTGGGGGAAGACCCTGGCTCTGCCTGGACCGACCCTAACAATGCCGAGTTTTCCTCTGCCAACAAGACCCTGCGCCGCAAGGCCAGTGTGACTGTCGGCGACACTGACGCTACTGCCACCTTCCCTAGCCCAGGTGACCAGTGGGCAGTATTTGACACCGACACCTCCGATGGCCTTGGCTGTCCAGGTGAAGGTGCATGTAGCTCTGAAGCCACCCCTGGTGTATTGCTGATCACCGAGTACGTTGAAGGCAGCAGCAGCAACAAAGCCGTTGAGATCTCTAACGTGGGTGGCACCGCCCTCAACCTGGATGCCAACGTCTACAAGCTGACTCTGTTTGGCAACGGCAGCACCGATCCCGGCAACACCGAAACTCTGACCGGCATCCTGGAGCCAGGCAAGAGCATTGTATTCCACAATGCCAGCGCAGCCGATGAGTTCAAAGTAGGTACTGAATCAACTGTAACCTACTTCAACGGTGACGACGCCCTGGTCCTGACCAAAGACGACGTGGTGATCGATCGCTTCGGGAAACGTGGTGAAGACCCAGGTTCCGCCTGGACTGATGCAAATGACTCCAACTTCTCCACCGCCAACAAAACTCTGCGCCGCAAGGCCAGCGTAACTGCGGGCGATACTGTCGCCGAAGCTGATTTCCCCGGCACCGACAACCAGTGGCTGGTCTTCGATCAGGATACATCCGATGGCCTGGGCTGTGCCGGCGAAACCGCTTGTGGCTCCGAGCCCGTAGATCCAGAACCAACAGATCCATGTACTGGCTGTGAAACCCTGACACCGGTTGCCGATCCTAAGACTTTCAATGCAGACGAGTACTACTCCAACGCGCTGAATGGCGAGTTTAAGACTCCAGAAGAGCTTAAGAACGCCCTGTCCACCATCATTGCAACTGATCATAAGCAGCTGAGCTACAAGCAGGTCTGGACTGCATTGACCTACGCAGATCAGGATCCCAGCAACGATAAGAACGTTATCGAGATCTATACCGGCGCATCCATCTCCAAGCACGACAACCAGACCAGTGGCAGTGGCACTGGCAAGTGGAACCGTGAGCACGTTTGGGCCAAGAGCCATGGCTTCCCAAGCGAGTCTCAGTGGGGTTACACCGACGCCCACCACCTGCGTCCTGCAGATCCCGGTATCAACACCAAGCGCAGCAACAACGACTTCGGTGAGTGCAGTGATTCCGGCACAGAGGTCGATTTCAATGGTCAGGGCACAGGCAACTACCTGGATACCACCATCGACTGCTGGGAACCTCGCGATGAGGTGAAGGGTGATGTGGCCCGTATGATCATGTATATGGATACCCGTTACCAAGGGACCGATACTGGGACCACTGGCATGCCTGACCTTGTGGCTGTTGATCGCCTGACCACTAC
Source organism: Ferrimonas sp. (assembly GCF_048263965.1). Classification (NCBI taxonomy): domain Bacteria; kingdom Pseudomonadati; phylum Pseudomonadota; class Gammaproteobacteria; order Alteromonadales; family Ferrimonadaceae; genus Ferrimonas; species Ferrimonas sp. The sequence goes on from NZ_JBLXDO010000036.1 coordinate 18,296, forward strand.
AGACGAGGACGATCAACCACTGATCGGTACACTTTGCACTCTGTACGCATGGAACACTGCCGATCCAGTTGATGCCTACGAGCAGAACCGCAACGACGAGGTCTACAAGTATCAAGGCAACCGTAACCCCTTCATCGACCGTCCTGAGTTGGTGAAAGAGGTATACGGCGCGGCCTGTGGCGACGGCACCCCTGCACTGGTGGTAGAAGGTGAAATCACCGCTCCCGAGAGCGTGACCGAAGGTTCTGCCTACACCCTGGATGCCTCTGCCATCACTGCCGGTGAGGGCAAGACCCTGACCTTCAAGTGGGAGCAGGTTTCCGGTGAAGAGAAGACCGTTGTTGGTAACGAGGCAGTACTGTCTCTGACCGCACCTGAGGTTAAGGCTGACACCACTCTGAAGTTCGTTCTGACCATCAGCGACGGGACTCTGGAAACTTCCGAAGAAGTTAACCTGCCAGTGACCAACATACCTCTGACTCTGGACATCACCTTCGACGGCAACACCAAGCTGACCGAAGGTGACAGCACCAGCATCACTGCCACCGTAGCCGACGCCCCAGAGGGCCTGACCTACAGCTGGAAGCAGGTGTCCGGTGCCACTGCCGAGTTCACTGCCAACGGCCTGAAACTTGACGTTACCTCTCCTCAGGTAGACATCAACCAGGCTCTGGTGTTCGAGCTGACTGCCAGCAACGACGATGAAAGCTACAAGACCACTGTTAGCATCGACGTTCAGAACACCGAAGAAGCTGGCTGGAGAGAGCCCGATGGCGCCGGTAGTTTCGGCGGCCTGATGACCCTGCTGCTGCCTCTGATGTGGCTGCGTCGTCGCAAGTCCTAATCAGTAAACGCTGATGAAAAGCAGCACCGAGAACACTCTGGGTGCTGCTTTTTTTAATTGAACAAACGTTGCTTTCCCTGTTAATCCGGACACCCGACTCCCCTTCTGAAGGGAAGCTCTGGCCATTGGGTCAAAGCGACGTTTTACATCAAAGCGAAGGATTATCATGAATCGTTCACTCTGCCCTTCTACCCTGCTTCTTACCGGTTCAGCTATTGCCCTTGCGGTAACCTTGGGCGGCTGCGGTAAGAAAAAAGTGGAAGAGGCTCCCAAGGTGACCGCATCAGCAGCCTGCATAACCGCCGGCGATGACTGTAAGCGTTTCACCCTGCTCCATACCAATGACCACCACGGCCGTTTCTGGCACAGCAAACGTGGCGAATATGGCATGGCGGCGCGGAAAACCGTCATCGACGAGATCCGTAAAGAGGTCGCCGATTACGGCGGACAGGTACTGCTGCTCTCCGGTGGCGACATCAACACCGGTGTCCCAGAGTCCGATCTTCAGGATGCTGAGCCGGACTTTATCGGCATGAACCATCTCGGTTATGACGCCATGGCTGTAGGTAACCATGAGTTCGACAACCCGACGACCGTCGTAGACAAACAGCGTGACTGGTCCCAGTTCCCCTGGTTGTCAGCCAACATCTATCGCCAGGTTGACGGTGAGTGGCAACTCTACTTTGAGCCCTACAAACTGTTTGAGGTCCAGGGCCTGAAACTGGCTGTTGTGGGCCTGACCACAGAGCAGACCGCCGAAATTGGCAACCCTGAGTACGTGCAGGACCTGAAATTCACCTCTCCCCAGGCAGAGATGAAGAAAATCCTGGGACAACTCGAAGCGCAGCACCACCCTGACCTGGTGTTCGGCCTCACTCACATGGGCCACTATGAAAATGGCGACCACGGCAGCAACGCGCCGGGGGATGTCGCTCTGGCTCAGAGCCTTGAACCCGGCCAGGTTCAGGCGATCATTGGTGGTCACTCCCAACTGCCTGTATGCATGGAGGGGGATACCGGTGAGTACGTTGAAGACTATGGCCGTGATGAAGCGTGCAAGCCCGACCGCAAAAATGGCACCTGGATCATGCAGGCCTATGAATGGGGCAAATACGTAGGCCGCGCCGATTTCGAGTACTATGGCGGTGAACTTCACTTGGCAAACTACCAGCTGGTTCCGGTAAACACCGAAACCAAATTCGGCTCCATGTATCCGTTCCAGATGCTGACCCCCAGAGACCCGGAAACTCTCGAGCTGCTGCGTCCTTACCAGAACAAAGGCCAGCTAAAGCTGAAGGAGAAGATCGGTGTCGCTGAGGAGGACTTCATTGGCAAGCGCAGAGTCGTGCGTTATCAGGCAACTCCTCTGGGGATCATGATTGCCCACGCCCAAACTCAGCTTCCCGTGCCTGCAGACTTTGGCATCATGAACTCTGGCGGCATTCGTACCACCATCGAAAAAGGCCCCATCCGCTATCGTGATGTACTAAAGGTGCAGCCCTTTGCCAACAGCGTGACTGTGACCGAGATGAACGGTACTGAACTGAAGAAGTACCTGTCTAAGGTGGCCACCAAGACACGAGGCTCCGGCGGTTTCCCCCACTTCAGCGGCATCAAGATGATCGTCGACTGTGTCGCCAAAGAGGTGGATATCAAGTCTATTGGCGGCAAGCCCTTCAACCAGGCTGACACCTACAGGTTTACCCTTCCCAGCTACAATGCTTCGGGTGGTAACAAGTATCCTAAGTTGAAACAGGCCCGAAACACCGGCTTTGTTGATGCCGACATGCTTTACCAGTTCATCAAGGAGCAGGGGACCCTGAACCCGATGGACTACAACAGGGCGAAGGATGTTAAGTACACCAACTCCAGAAGCCCCTATGGCTGCGGTGGTTAATCCTTATCATCAGTTAGGATTAGTCCACATACGCAGCTGACACGTTAGACCCAAAAACAAAGCCCAACCTAAGTTGGGCTTTTTTATTCTTGGGCGGTAGTGCTACTCCTGCGCGCCTCTCTCCTGCTGCAGCTCTCTCACCACAATCTGGATCGCTTCAGCCATGGACAGGCCATCAGCGGTCAAAGCCTGAATTCGCTCTACCGCCTGCTGCTGCTCTTCGTGGGTCAACCCCAACAGTTCGGACATACTCACCTCCCTAACAACAAGACGCGCATTCTACCCTGTGCTCTCCCCCTGCTCCAGCACCTTGGTACAGCCCTAAGATCCTTAAGGCAAGATCTGATAGCCAGCCACTCTTTGCTGCTCTCTCAATGGCTCTGACAGCCATTTCCTGGCGCGAAAAGACCTCTCCGGAAGTCAACATCACCTCAAGTCAATCCGACCTCCCCTAACGCCATCATGCCAGCAAGAATCGGTATCCAGAGTCTTTGGTTTTACTGAACTTATAAAGGCTGAAGTAAGAAAGCCACTGGACCCTGGCCTGCGCCAGGGAGACGATTGTGCGTGTGGTGAGGGGAGTGCTTCGTTGCAGGAAGGATTGGCTAGCGAAGCCCTGCTTCGCTCGACGCATAGGTTCCTAAGTCCTCCTGCCAGAGCTACTGGCACGTGAGGTGCCAATAGCAACCTGCCTTTATTTGCAGCCGCAGGTTCGCAGGAGGTCTAACTCCAACCTAATGCGGCTCCCCCCAGCACGGTCATGCCGGCGCACGCCGGTATCCAGAGTCTTTGATTTAAGCGACAAAAGAAAGCCGCTGGACCCTGGCGTTCGCCAGGGAGACGATTGTGCGTGTGGTGAGGGGAGTGCTTCGTAGCCCTTATCGAGCAACCTGGAAGCTCTAAATAGCACAAACGAAAAAAGCCTGAGCGTTAGCTCAGGCTTCTTCGAAAATGTTGGCGGAGTAGACGGACTCGTACGGGGGCGCCCAGCCACGCGACCAAACTGCGCAGCAGTTTTGGGGAGCGGTAAAAAACAAAAAACCCAGCCGTTAAGCTGGGTTTCTTTAAATAGTTGGCGGAGTGGGCCTGAGGTAACCGATGCGCAGCATCGCAGTGCCGAAGGCGGTCGACAGGGATGTCGACCTGGGGGATCCACCAGGGACGGGTTCCACCACCGAAGGAGCGATTGACTGCCAACGCCCTTAAGCTCGACTCGGGTAGTCCACTCCGGTCTCGTCACTTTTTCAAACCGCAGAAACGACAAAACCCAGCGCATGGCTGGGTTTTATCTAAATAGTTGGCGGAGTGATGGGACTCAACGCGCACGGCCAGTGCCGCGACCAATCTGCGCAGCAGATTCCGGGAGCGGATAAACGAAAAAAGCCTGAGCGTTAACTCAGGCTTCTTCGAAAATGTTGGCGGAGTGGACGGGACTCGAACCCGCGACCCCCGGCGTGACAGGCCGGTATTCTAACCAACTGAACTACCAC
>NZ_JBLXDO010000037.1:0-13221 GCF_048263965.1 Ferrimonas sp.
GGAGTGGTAGTTCAGTTGGTTAGAATACCGGCCTGTCACGCCGGGGGTCGCGGGTTCGAGTCCCGTCCACTCCGCCAACAAATCGAAGAAGCCTGAGTTAACGCTCAGGCTTTTTTCGTTTATCCGCTCGCGGAATCTGCTGCGCAGATTGGTCGCGGCACTGGCCGTGCGCGTTGAGTCCCATCACTCCGCCAACATTTTCGAAGAAGCCTGAGCTAACGCTCAGGCTTTTTTCGTTTCTGCTGTTTATAACTTCCAGGTTGCTTGGTCAGGTCAACGAAGCTCTCCCCGCCCCATACGCACAATCGTCTCCCTGGCGCAGGCCAGGGTCCAGTAGCTTTCTTTCGTCGCTTAAATCAAAGACTCTGGATACCGGCGTGCGCCGGCATGACGGTGCTGGGGGGAACCGCATTAGGTTGGAGTTAGACCTCCTGCGAACCTGAAACTGCGCAGAAGGCAGCAACAAAGCTCCGTACTTTCCTCACGCACAATCGTCTCCCTGGCGCACGCCAGGGTCCAGTGGCTTTCTTGAACCTCTTCAAAACCAAAGATTCTGAATACCGGCCTTCGCATGCATGACGCTGTTTCTGAGCCCCCCTTTTTCATGCGCTCCTCCAACGACCACTACAGCATTGGGTGACGGCGCATATAGCGGGCGAAGCGGGGGATGCCGCGTTCGGTCCGGCCGTTGTATCTGAAGGTGATCACCGATCCTACTTCAGGGGGCTTTAAGCGCTCGGCGTCGCTGAAGCCTGTGCCTATGCGAAACTTGATGCCGTCTGGGGTCTCCACCAGCAGCGAGCCCATCATGCCGGTGTATTTACCTTTACCGGGCAAATGGCTGAGCACCACCGCCTCGGCATCGGAATAGCTCTTGTATTTGATCAGGTTGCCGGTTCGACCCGGTAGGTAGGGATTGTCCTTATGGTGCAGCATCAACCCTTCACCGCCGCTGTTGGCGAGCTGCTCCAGGGTCGATTTCAGCTCCTCCTCGTTGGCTATGGGCCTCTGAGCGAGCACTTGGATGTGGGGCTGGCCTACGGCCTTGGCGATGGCTTGCAGGCGCTCATGGCGTTGCCAGAACGGCTGCATCACCCCGGGCATGTCGAACAGCTGAAGCTGTACTAAACGCCACTGCAGGTCATCAGGCTTCTGGTCGCGTACCACTGACAGCAGGGTTTCAAACTGACCCCGGCCTATCCACAGCTCTCCCTCCAACTCCAGGGCGGGCAGGTCGGCGGTAAACCACTGCGGCGCCTGTATGGGTTTGCCACTGCGAGAGAGTAACTGACTGCCGGTCCAGTAGGCGCGAACCCCATCGAGCTTCTCGCTGACCAGATATTGAGAGAGATCTATCTGGCCGTGATAGTTACTGGCCAGCATCAGCTTGGGTTCCAGGGCGCCGGCCGTGAAGGGATAGTGGCCAAAGGCGAGAGTCAGCCCCAGAGCCAGGGCCAATGAGTGCTGCTTCATAGAGACCTCCATGTCCGCTGTGGCTTTCGCTCCTTGAAAGCCTGTTTGTCAGTGTAGCCGGGTCATGGAGGTGTACGCGTCAGAGCGGCGATATCTCAACGGCGAAGGGGTCATTGTCTGCATCACTGTTCCATTGGTACTCGGCAAGGTTGGCGATGCGCTTGGCTTCCTTCTCACCCCGGTAGAGACGAATCAGTTCCAGGGCGGCGTCGGTGCCGGCGGAGACACCGGAAGAGGTGATGTACTTGCCCTGATTGACCCAGCGGGCCCGTGGTTGCCACTGTACCTTGGCATTAAGGTGAGTCGCCCAGGCGTAGGCCTGTTTGTTGGTGGTGGCAGATACGCCATCAAGCAGCGGTGTACTCGCCAACAGGGCGGAGCCGGTGCAGACGGTGAACACCTTGGCAGACACCTGGCACTGCTGGGTTATCCAGGTCAGCAGCTCCTGGTCATTCACCAGCTTACGGGTGCCCAGGCCTCCGGGAATGAGGAACAGGTCGCAAGGGTGCACCTGGTCCATGGACAGATCGCTGACCACCTTGGGCCCCTGGTAGCTGCGGGTAATGGAACGACTGCCCACCAACTCGATGGTGCAGCCCTCCATGTGCCCCAGCATCTCTACCGGACCGTGCAGATCCAGAGTCTCATAGTCGTCGAACACCAGGGCGATGACCCGAAACTGCCTGTGATCGGCCGAGGCATACAGCGGCAGGGAAGCAGAAGTGGCTACGGCCAAGCTGGCAGAGATAAATTGTCTTCTATTCATAGAGTTGCCCAGTGTGCAGAGGGTATCCACATACTAGGCAAACGCAGGGTGAACACCAGAGGCCAGGGTCATGTTCCTGGCAGTTGTGCCGGTGAAAGTGTGAGCGGCTGTGTTGTTGTGGTCAGATGTTACGCAGGGGTAAGGCGGCTCCTTAATTCGGAGCCGCCATGTTAGTCAGTCGCGACCACACTGATCACCCTGAACAAAGCTCTGCAATACCAGAGGGCCGAACTGGTCCCCGGTATTCAGCGGCAGTGAACAGGAGGTGTGGATGTCCAGGGTCTGCATGGTGCCGTTCACCTGCAGCAGCAGCTTGGTTTGCGGCGGCAGTCGTCCTGCACGTCCACCGGTACCGTCGGCCACCACGGTCACGGCACCGCCCAGGGAGACCATGGGTGTGGTGACAGCGATGTCTCTCTGGGTGTCACCCAGGTTGAACTTGTGGGCAAAGGTGGTGACGCTCACCGGCTCGGCGAAGTTAAGGTCGCCCATACACTTGAACTCTTCACCCTGATCGTTATCGGATGCGGCGCAGCTGCCCCCTACATAGGTAAAGGTGATCGCTTTAGGCCGACATTCACACACGTTCTCTACTGGAGTCGGAGTCGTCAGGCCTGCAGCTAGCCACACGAAGGAGGCCGGATCGATGGTCTTGGAGCCGTCTGGGTTCAACACGCTCAGGGGATCCACATAGGGGTCGGTCTCGGAGAGGATTTCCACCTCCACGTAATCCACGCCAGCGGGGATGGGCACCATCTTCAGATAGTCGTCCCACTCCTCACCGCGGTTGCTCATCAGCGCATTGGCATCGCGAATCTCATCGGCCGGATCGCCGCCGGGGCGAATGACCACCACTGAGGGGCGGTCGTCGCCGGTCTGACCGCTGCCTTCGACACTGGAGACAAACATGGAGAGAGCAGCGAAGCGCTCAACACTGGCGGGCTCAAACTGGAAGCGCACCGGTACGGTAGAGCCTAGGGTCTCGGAGAACTTGTCGGTGCCCGGGTAGTTGCGTTCCCACCAGGCGGCATCGTGGCCATCGAGCAGCTGCACGCCATCGCCAGAGTCGTCGGAGTAGATCAGCAGCACACCGGCACCGTTACGGCCATCGTCACCGAAGTTGGGGTCAGGCAGGGCAATCTGGTCCAGGCCGGAGATCAGCAGGGTGTTGCTGCCGGGTTGAATCAGGTTGAGATCGGTGATGTCGGCGCGGATGGTAGCGCTGTAGGCGTTGTAGAACGCCAGGTCGGGCGAGCCGCCGAAGCCTTCGACGTACTCGCCAATTATCTGGCCGGTCACCATGTTGGCAAAGCCATCGCCCATGCGCTCTACGTCGATGTCGACGTCGTAGGCGGTGTCTTCATCGAACACCTGCCAGTAGAGCAGCACCCGCTCGATGGTTTCGCCAGGGTTCAGGTCGATGGTGATGCTGCCGGGCAGGGCCGGCAGGGTATGCAGACCGGTCCCCGAGATGCGTATTTTGTTGCCGTTGAGCTGGGCATCGATGATCGCCTGGCTGCCCACGGCGGGCAGCAGCATCTCATTGCCTTCGGCATGGAGGTTGGTGCTTAAGCAGAGGGAGAACAGTGTTGCCGTCAGCGATAACTTATTCATTCGTGGTAGCGCCGGTTTCATAGCAAACTCCTGTGGCTGGTTATAACAACCATGGTCAGAGAGATAAGGAGTATAGGCAGGAAATGGCGCAAGCTCAGGAAAGTTCAGCTTTAATCTAAGGCAAGAGGTGCTTCAGAATAAGAAAGGCACTGTAGAACAGTGCCTTTTCTCTGTTGCCCCTAGGCAATGACTTTCGATGTAATTCGGTCTTCGGTTCGACGCCCGGTCAGGTGCCGGCGATCTCCCTTCTCGTCTTCAAATCGAACTTCCCCGCGACGCTCCATATGGCTGCGGCGATCTTTTTCCCGGCGTTCACGGTCACCGGCTTTTTCTCCATGGCTCATGTATGGCTCTCCTTCAGTGATCATACCTAAGTTATAGGAGAGCCTGCAGGATTCGGCCAATGGCAAAAAAAGACCCGGCCGTATGGGCCGGGGGGATTCTGAGTGCGAGGAACGCTAAGGGTGACGTCACACACTTTCAGACTAGCTCTAATTGTGTGTCGGTGTGCGTCCCGGTGGTAACAAGGTGTTGCTGCAGTTTGGCTAAATTTGCACATCATTATTTGGTGTAAGTCACTGGAAAATAGTGCCAATTACCGTAGATTGGGAGTTTGTACTCTCTGCCGTATATCGTCGCGAGCCTGTAGGAATGGATGCCCTAACCGCCAAGTTTTACGAAACCAACGCCGAATCGTTGGCGACCAGCTATGACAGCGTGTCATTCAAGCAGGTGCACAAAGCCTGGGAGAGCTTCTGGCCGAATGAAAGCTGCCAGGATCTGTTTGCCTTAGACATTGGCGCGGGGAGTGGTCGTGATGCCAAATGGCTGGCAGAGCGAGGCGCGCAAGTGGTTGCGGTAGAGCCGACCGCAGCACTCAAAACCATAGGCAAGCTCAATACCCAAGACCTACCGGTGAATTGGATAACGGACTCGCTGCCGGACTTTGCCGAGGTCACTAAGCTGGGGATGCGGTTCGACCTCATTCTGGCCAGTGCGGTGTGGATGCACATTGCCCCCTCTGAGCGTGCCCGCGCCTTTCGCAAAATGGCCAACCTGCTTAATCCCGGTGCCCAACTGATCATCTCCCTGCGTCATGGCGACTTTGAAGACAGCCGCAGTGGCCATGCCGTGTCGGCTGAGGAGTTGGAGAAGTTGGCCAGGCATCACGGCTTGGTGATGAAGCTGGCCACCGAGAAACAAAGTGATGAGCTGGGGCGCAGTCAGGTTACCTGGCAGACCGTTGTAATGAGCAAGCCAGAAGACGGCAGCGATAACCTGGCCACCATCCGTCAGGTGATCCTCAACGACAGCAAGTCTGCCACATATAAGCTGGCCCTTCTGAGAACGCTCCTTCGTATCGCCGACGCGCATCCTGGCTGTGTTCTTGATCGCAGTGACTGCAAGGTGGCGATTCCTGTGGGGCTGGTGGCGCTCTATTGGACTCGCCAATTTATGCGTTTGTGCAATATCGGCGGCTTACACCAACATCCTTTGACCAATGAGAAGCTTGGTTTTATCAAGAAGGGGTGGATTGCGTTGGCGCAGCGTCATCTGGGTCCGGATGACCTGATGGTGGGGGCCTTTCTCAATCAAGAGGAAGCTGAAGCCCTAAAAGCAGCCTTTCAGGATGTTCTCAAAACCATCAAGGAGGGGCCGGTCACTTTCACCTACCGGGGGGACCGGTCTCGGCCCTTGTTTGCCATAGATCGCAGTATCCATCGCAGCAAAGGCGCCGTGCTTCTCGATAATCACTACTTCGCCAGTTACGGCAGTTTCATTCTGGAAGAGAGCTTATGGGATTGTCTAAGGACCTACCACAGCTGGATTGAGCCCTTGGTGACCCAAGAGTGGGTCCGTGAAATGCGGCGCTACAAGTGCAACCAGCAGCAGGAGTTGCGCACAGATAACCCGGTAACCCTCGGCGATTACTATGAGCATCTCAAGTGGGTGGATGCTAAGCATGATACCAGTGCCATTCGGGACAAGATGGTGTCCTTGCATCAGGAGGGCTACCCACTGAAGAGTGTCTGGAGTGGCCAATCGGTGAGTCCCCAGAGCGCCCACGTCGATCACTGCCTTCCCTTTGCCCATTGGCCTAACAACGATCGCTGGAATCTGCTGCCCGCAACGGCCAGAGAGAACACCAGCAAATCCGACAAGCTGCCCAACACAAAGAGATTGAATCAGTCACGAACACGAGTGCTTGAGTGGTGGCAAGCGGCATTCCAGGAGGATGGAGAGCGGAATCAGTTCTTTGCTCAAGCACAGGTATCTCTGCCAAGCCTTCCCGCTGGCTGCAGAGAGTTTGATGCAGTTTACGAGGCGATGGGGCTGCAAAGTGCTGGGTTGAAAAGTCGGCTGCTGTTGAGTGAGTGGTGAGCTTTTCCCAGTGAGTAGTTAACTGCTATGAGTAGTGTGATAGGAGTAAGAGAATGAAGTTAGTTGGAAAGTGGATATTCCCTCTAGTTGTTTGGTTGGCTTGTTCTGCCCAAGTGTTGAGTGCAAATGAGCTGCTTAGTAATGAGGGTGAGCGAGATTCATTGGTTGTTCAGCTTCAGCAATCATTGCCTACACTGAATGTAGCTAATAAGGAAAGCGAGATTGTAGATTTGGCATTAAGTAAGAAATGCTGCAAAATTTGCAAGAAAGGTAAAGCATGCGGTGATAGCTGCATTAAAAAATCTTACACCTGTACTAAACCGAAAGGTTGTGCTTGCAATGGTTAGTTGAGATGTCTTAAATACACTCAAAGGCACTGGAGCTTGTAGATACAACCTCCAGTGCATTATTCCTTAAGGGTTATATTTCCCAGAAACAAAACTAGTTTTTGTTCTTTGCTATTGCCTTGTACGAATTTGCTTCGAGCATCAAGGATTCGTCAGCAGGTCCTCGTAATTTGAAAAAGCAGATCTCTTCTGAGTTTGAGCCATAATTAAATAAGCGATAAATCCAATAAGATTGTCCGTACTTTTTAGAACGCTCAACTTCATTACTTGAAATGTAGAAAGGTGTTTGGCTAGATTTACGAGTTGTCTTTACTTCAATATACTTGGGTTGCCCCTTATCATCGAAGGATAGCAGGTCATAACCTGCTGCAGAGTCAGTTAGAGCAATGTGTTCAACTCGATCTGCAAGATCATTTCGACCTGCATCTTGAAGCAACTTCTTCTCATGTTTAAGTACTAACTCCTCGCCTCTTAGGCCAAGCTCTCTATTGTGCTCCTGTATTTGAGCCCAGTTTGGCGCACTCACGGTGCTAGGGGGGAGATTGTTTCTGAAGCTACTCGATGACGGAACATCTTGTTCTTTGAGGTGTACGTTTTCTGGTAATGGCAACAAAGGTTTATAAGTCGATATCAGAGGAGGTCTAAGTTTCAACTGTATCTCTTCCATTAACTCCTTTTTAATGGCCAACAGAGAATTTGCCATTGTAGGTGAACCGGATGATTAGATGAAGGATCCCAGTCTTGAAGAGCTAGCGGCCCAAAATATGTATAATCCTCGCTTTTTTGTGCTCGTACGAAAAGATAAATGTTGTTTTGGTTGTGGTTGTGCTGTACGAGATGCTGGATAACCTCAGAATCTTGGTTATGTTGATTTTGAGATTTCCAAAGCAAATAACCGTCTTCGGTGATAGCATCGTCGTAGTCGTTACCGTCATATTGTGACAAGGTTACGAAGAGAACAAAGTCATTTGATTCTGTTTTCACCCTAATGATGCCATGGAGACCCCAATGTCCGGCACCAGATTTAAAATGTGTCTTTGGAGATAGAATATTACACACCTGTTTCCTAGTGTAGGCGTGATGGATGTTAAGGCTTTTACTTTCTGTTTTGGGTTTGATTTTGCTTCCAAGAGCTCGCAGAATATCAAAACACTCTGAATTCTCTCCTCCGGTAAAGTGACGAGAAAGGACGCTCTGCCCTAAGTGCTTACTAGCAGCAAGGCCAAAGATGGCTTTGGGAGGGTATGCTTTATTGTTAGCGATAAGGTCATAGCCAGTAGACTGGTGATAAGACTTAATGTTTCCTTCTAAATGCTCATACTCAGCAATGGCCTCTTGGATATCATCATAAGTGAGACTTCGAAGGAGCCTTTTGAGACCTTTGATTCTTCCTGATTTCCTTAATTTGAACTCTTCCATGTTGTGTTTGTTATCTACGCAAAAGATCCATTTTTAGATACTTGCATATACGCAAGTGACTGTTCGATGTCATCGATCACACAATTGACTGAAATACCTAACTTTTATGTCGATTGTCAGTGGCTGTGCTTTGGGGCTGAGAGTACCTTAAGGAGCGAGTAGGTATTCCAAAATCTGGCAGAGACTGGTAGCAGAAGGGGCTTTGTTGATGAGAGTGCTCAGTTCGGTGCTCGGTAGTTAGCCAGTGAGCGTCGAGTAGTCTTTATATAGAAACGAAAAAGGCGCCAGGATCTCTCCGTGCGCCTTTTCGAAATATGGTGGCCCCTGGGGGACTTGAACCCACGACCAAGCGATTATGAGTCGCCTGCTCTAACCAACTGAGCTAAGGGGCCTAATTGTTTTGGTCAGGTTTGCACCCAACTAGGCCGATGAGTATATCCAAGGGCGCAAGGCTTGTCATCCGCCTGAACCTTCCACCGGTGCGTTTGGCTAAGAAAACGCCATGCCGTCAAGCCGTTTCACATGAACAAAGGTCCTGTGAAGTAGGGGGAGAGGTTGATGGAGATCATGGTTGGGTCGTTGGGGCTATGGTGCTATGGAACTGTGGCGAAAGATTCGCCAATGGAGTGCCTATCAAGGCACGGCCCACCAGGAGCGCAGAAGGAGAGTCAGGATGAAAGCGTATAAAAAAGTATTGATTCCGTTAGATTTCCACAGCGACAACGACCAAATCATCGCTAAGGGTAAGGCCTTGGCCGAAATTAATGGCGCCAGTGTGTACTTGCTGCACGTCAATGAGCCGATGGCCGGCATCTACACCTTTGAAGCCGTGAGCTTCGGCGATGAACTGGAAGCCTTTAAAGACAAGATCCGCAGTGAATCCCACGTACGTCTGGGCAACTTTGCCGAGGAGATGGGCGTTGGTGATGCCGAGCAGCTGATCCGCGAAGGTAAGGCGGCCACCGAGATTGAAGATGTGGTTCGCGAACTGGACATCGACTTGATTGTGATGGGGACTCATGGGCACTCCGGCCTGCAGCGTCTGCTGGGTTCCACCGCCAACACTGTCCTGAACCACGTTGATTGCGACGTGCTGACCGTGCGTATCCGCGAATAGGTGTCGTGCTGGTGCCTTGATTGGGTGATTGCGAGTGAACAGAGAGCGGGCCAAGGTCCGCTCTTTTGTATCTAGGCCAGGGAGAGTGGCTTGGCTTCGAGTCAGTGAAACTTTGGCCCTTCACCTACAATTAGTAGGGATAAGCTGAGTTTCTGAGCCGGGCTTCAACCAAGGCCCGAAGCGAGTGAAAAAGGGAGGCTGACTATGTGTAACTATAAGAAGGTACTCATTCCGCTAGATTTTCACGACGATAACGAGCGGCTGGTGGCCAAGGGCAAGCGCATTGCCGCCGACAACAATGCCGAACTCTTCCTGCTGCATGTGGACGAGTCGCTGTCCGATCTCTATCTGTTTGAGGCGGCCAGCTTCAGTGGTCACCTGAAGGAGTTTAAGCAGGATCTCAATCGCCGCTCCCAGGAGAAACTGGCGCAACTTGGCGGGGATCTGGGTGACAAGCACCTGCTGGTTCGAGAGGGCAAGGCCCCCGGTGAGATTGAGAAGGCGGTGAAGGAGCTGGATATCGACCTGCTGGTGATGGGCTCCCACGGCCATTCCGGTCTGCGTCGCCTGCTGGGCTCCACCGTGAATGTGGTGCTCAACCATGTGAAGTGTGACGTACTGACCGTACGCACCAAGGAGCTGGATGCCTAGAGGGCGAGCCTTAATCAGGCGGTCGATTCAACTCGAGCGCGCAGTTGCAGTTTGTGCGCCAGCAACACCACCAGGGCGTAGCTGACCAGGCTGCTGGCCACCACCAGCGGCCAACCTCCCAATTGCCAGATGGGCAGCAGCACGAATCCGCCCAGGCTGGCCCCCAGATAGTAGTGCACCAGATAGAGAGAGCTGGCTTTGGCCCGCTCTCTGGTGGCCTGTTTGCCCACCCAGGAGTAGGCCAGGCTGTGCACCTGGAAAAAACCCACCGAACACAGCAGCAGCCCCAGAACGATCACCGACAGATCGTGGGACAGGGTGATCACCGTGCCCATGATCAGGAACAGGGCGCCGGTTTGCATTCCCGCCGGGGCGGTGTAGTAACGCAACCAGCGGCCGGAGAGCTGGGCGGAGACGCTGCCCGCCAGATAGGTGCAGAACAGCAGGGAGAGCTGGGCGGTGGTCAGGTTCCAGGGGGCCTGGGACAGCTGGAAGCCGAGCACGGTAAACAGGTTGACGAAGGTACCGAAGGTGATGCCGGCGATCAGGAAGGCGGGTTGCAGCTGCTTGTTGTGCAGATGGTCCATCAGTCCGTGCCAGGCGCATTTCAGCGATGGAGTGACACTCTGAAAGTTCTGCTGCCTGGGCAGCATCCACCACAGCATCAGGGCGGCGGCGCAGCTCAGCACCACCAGGGTGATGAAGGGCACCTGCCAGCTGTCGAACTGGCTGGCCAGGCCACCCACCAGTCGGCCGCTGAGGCCGCCCACGGCGTTGGCAGCCACATAGCTGCCCATGGCTGCGGGCAGCCGGGCGGCGCCGATCTCTTCCGACATCCAGGCGGCGGCCACCGCCACAAAGCCAGCCAGCATCACGCCGTGGAGGATGCGCAGGGCGATGAACCACTCCACCTGGTTGCTGGTGAGAATCGCCAGGTTAATGAGCGGCAGGCTGGCCAGGGAGAGCAGCATGATGGGGCGTCGGCCCAGGGCGTCGGAGAGCATGGCCCAGGGGATCAGCGACAGGGCCAGGGCCAGCGGGGCACCGGCGTGCAGCCAGTTGGCGGTGGAGGCGTCCAGGCCGAAGGTGTCGGCCAGCTGCGGCAGCATAGGCTGAGCCACATACAGGTTGCAGAACACCACCATGGCCGCCAGGGTAAGGGCGGTCAGGGCACGGTAGTAGTTGCGTCCGTCCAGATGAGCCATGGGAGTAACCGGGTGCGAAATCTGCCGTCAGCATACTCCTGTGAAAAGGCGCGGAATAATACAAATCATCAATGAAGTCTTAATCGATGCCGAGGACAGCCGGTTCCGCTGGTGATTCCTTTTTGCGGTGGGCCTTCAGACCCGGACGAAAGGTGTCGCTTTTGTGTCCTATTGATGACATGTGGGTGACCATCTGTCGGGGTCTGAATATACGGGGGCGCTCCTTAACGCACTCACTTTGGTGCAGGCCAAAGGGTGGGACACGGAGCATTGGAAGCGATGTCTCATCGTCAATTACAGCTGGGCCTGGCGCTGTTGATGCTGGTGGTGGCAGCCATATTGCCCGACTGGCAAACCCGGGTGGGTGTGGGGGTACGCTGGCTGCTGGTGTACCTGCCCTGGATACTGCTGGGCGCCGCCGGGGTGACCGCCTACATCTATGGGCTGAAGAAGTTCAGCCTGATGGTGTTGCTGTGCCTGGTGCTCTACACCGTGTGTCGCAACCATCTGATGGTGCTGCAGCCCGGTCATAACAGTGAACTGCTGTTCTGGGAGCTGTGCCTGCTGACCCCGCTGCTGATCTTCCTCTACGACCAACTGCCGGACCACTGGCTGTTCGACGGTTACTACCTGGCTACGCCCCTCTCCCTGGCTCCCTGCGGATTGCTGTTGTGGCTGCACCAGTATTCGCCGGACCTTGAGCGCAGGATGCTGGAGTCGCTGATGGACGGGCTGGGAGGGTACCCGGCCCCCTGGCTGGCGCTGCTGCTGATTGTGCTCTACCTCGGCATCTGTGCCCTGACCCAGTACCGCAACCAGGATAAGGGGGACTCCGCCGCCCTGCTGTGCCTGAGTGCCCTGGCACTGCTGTTCAGCAACTACGACATCTCCGGTTTCTCCTCCCTGGTGTTCACCTACCTGGGGTTGGCGCTGTGGACCCTGCTGCTGTTTCATGGATTTCAGGTGGTCTATTACGACCCTCTGACCGAAATCCGTAATCGCCGCCGCCTCAGTGCGGTGCTGAGTGGCCGAGGCGGGCGCTATCAGCTGGCCATGGTGGACATCGACCACTTCAAGCGTTTCAACGATACCTTTGGTCATGACGTCGGCGATCATGTGTTGAGGATGGTGGCTCAGAGGCTGAACCGCATCGGTGCGGGTGGAGTGGCGTTTCGTTACGGCGGTGAGGAGTTCACCATTCTGTTTCCCACGGCGGACCGGGCTACCTGCCTCGCCGCCCTGGCTGAGGTGCGCATGTCCATTGCCGCCTATCCGTTTCGCATCCGTTCCCCTGAGTCCAAGGGCAGAGTAGGGCGCCTGGGCGCCGGAGGGGCAGAGGTGCCGCCACAGCCCATCACGGTGTCCATTGGCCTGGCCCAGGCTGAGCCCAGTGATGCCAGTTTTGAAGATACCATCAAGCGTGCCGACATCGCCCTGTATGAGGCCAAGGAGGCGGGGCGCAACTGCATTCGCACCGATGCCATGGTAGGCCGCAGCGCCCGCAAGAGTGCGGCTTAGCAGCGTCATTGTGGCGAACGCCGCGATCCAGTGTCTGTGGTTTTCGGCGGCCTCGAGCAGGAAAGTCACTGGACCCCGGCGTGCGCCGGGGAGACGATTGTGCGTGTGGCAGCCAAGGTACGTTGTAGTGGCCAGCGGAGGTGGCTGTAGGTGGGCGTAGAGTATGCTCTTTGCCTTAGTGTCAGGTTCGCAGGGCGCTCATTCAATGTCATAGGGTTGCCCCTCGCACCGTCATTGTGGCGAACGCCGCAATCCAGAGTCTTTGACTTGGGGGAGGCACAGGAAAGCCACTGGACCCCGGCGTGCGCCGGGGAGACGATTGTGCAATAGGATAGGGGATCACTTCGTCGCTGTTTTTAGTTGAAGCTGCAGATTCGCAGAGGTTCTATTCATTGCTATTTGGTTCCCCTTAGCACCGTCATTGTGGCGAACGCCGCAATCCAGCGTCTGTGGTTTTAGTCGGGATTCGAGTAGGAAAGCCGCTGGCCCCCGGCGTGCGCCGGGGAGACGGGAGGGGTGTCATTGTGGCGAATACCGCAATCCAGTGTCTGTGGTTTTAGGTGGGCCCGAGTAGGAAAGTCACTGGACCCCAGCGTGCGCGATGTATGGACTCCTCCCTCCCCTAAGGGGCTAGAGTTAAGTCACCACAACCGCTCTAACAGCGAAAGGAGCCCATACATGCTTAACCTTAATATCATCGGCATCGACCTGGCAAAATCTTCTTTCCAA
>NZ_JBLXDO010000038.1:0-11380 GCF_048263965.1 Ferrimonas sp.
CGGATACCGGGACAGCGACTACTTCTTCCTGAAGATACGAGCCGCTTTTCCCGGTAATGCGCGATGAACCTTTTTTAATGCTGTGCCAGGACTCAGGCCTTGGCCTCGCCTGTCCAGAAGCGCTCATCCATCTGCATCTGCGACATCGCTTCGGCGCGGTTGATCAGCAGCGCTGCATATTCCAGCTGAGTTTTGTCCTGGGTGGTACGACGGATGTTCTCCGCCTTCATCTGCCAGTTCAGTGAGAAGTGGCGCAGGGCATCGCGGGCGTCCTCGATGTGGGTGTCCTGCATCAGATCTGCGGGCAGGTCGCCACTGAGCACCCAGTAACGCTTGCCACTGCCACTCTCCATAATCTTCCAAAGGGCCAGGAAGGGGGGCAGTACCCGGCACTCCTTGTCATACACCTTGCCCGGAATCAGGCCCTTCTCCGCCATATGACGGTTGGCCTTCTGAAATTGAGTCCGGATCCACTCCTGCTCCTGCTGGGGGGGCTGTTGTTGTTCTGTCATTGCCTCTTCCTTCTTGCTACTGCCGTATACCAGTCAACTTTTGCGCAAAGGGGTCAGCAGTGTGATCTATGTCAACTTTGCTTGCCATTTGACACCCCTTCAGGCCCTGGTTCGACTTGGCGCACCAGTGTCTCGCTGGTATGGTGGCGACCATAATCACATATAAGAAGGCCTGAAACAAAGGCAAACTGCACAGGGAGCAAGCCAGTGTCCATTTTCGAGCACATCTCATTTGATGAACATGAGCACGTCATGTTCTGCCACGACAAGGCCTCAGGCCTTAAAGCGATCATTGCCGTACACGACACCACCCTGGGTCCAGCCGTCGGCGGCTGCCGCATGTGGCCCTACGAGAGCGAAGAGGACGCCATCAACGACGTACTGCGCCTCTCCCGTGGTATGACCTATAAGAACGCCCTGGCCGGCCTGGAGTTTGGCGGCGGTAAGTCGGTGATCATCGGCGATCCCAAATCCGACAAGTCCGACGCCCTGTTCCACGCCTTCGGCCGTGCCGTTGACTCTCTGGGTGGCCGCTACTACTCCGCCGAAGATGTGGGGATCAACACCTCCGACATCATGAAGGCCCATGAGGTCACCCCCTACATGTGCGGCCTGGAAGGCCAAAGTGGCGATCCCTCTCCCTTCACTGCCCTGGGCACCTACCTGGGCATCAAGGCTGCGGTGAAGCACCAGCGCGGCCTGGACAGCCTGGAAGGGATCAAGGTTGCAGTGCAGGGCCTGGGCCATGTGGGCTTCGACATCTGCCGTCACCTGCACAAGGCTGGCGCCGAACTGATCGTCTGCGACCTCAGCCCTGAGCAGCTGGACCGCGCCGCCACCGAGTTTGGCGCCACCGTCGTGGGTCTGGACGAGATCTACAGTCAGAACGTCGACGTCTACTGCCCCTGTGCCCTGGGCGCCACCGTCAACGACACCACCATCCCCCAGTTGAAGGCCACCATCGTTGCCGGTTGTGCCAATAACCAGCTGGCGGAACCCCGTCACGGTGAGATCCTCAAAGAGAAAGGGATCCTCTACGCCCCAGACTATGTGATTAACGCTGGCGGCATCATCAACGTCTCCTTCGAAAAGGACTACGACGCCGAACTGTCTGAAGCCAAGGTGCGTAAAATCTACGACACCCTGCTGACCATCTTCGCCAAAGCGGACGAAGAGGGCAAAACTACCGGTGAAGTGGCGGACATCATGGCCCGGGAGATCATCGCCCAGGCCCGCGCCGCCAAGGCGTAACCGTCTGAAATAGTTACGCCCCGCCAAGCGGGGCGTTTCTGTTTCTGGCCAGGGTCAACACCGGCCGAAGATGATTTAAAGAGATGTAACACACTCTGGGCCCCGTCACCTTGGTTTCCCAGAGTCTGAATGTTACTCTTGCTCCCTAAGTTTGACTAAAGCGTTCCCGATTCTATGCCTCAAATCTCTCAACCCGGACACGCCGACATCCACCGCTGGCTGGAAGCGATGCAGGTGGAGTTCTACCTGTGCGGCGCCTGCGACGGTTTTCACCTGACCAAGATGCAGGAGCGCCCCGGCGTGTTCGACAGTAAGCTGGAGCTGATTGAGGAGCAGGGTCTGCTGCAGTTCAGCACCTCCATGGAGTTGCGCCCCGCCACCCTGTTCAAGCTCTACAGCGAACTGGGTGAGCTGAACAACAGGCATAATGAACTGAAGATTTTCGTCGAACTGATGGATGACACCCTGCCAAAGCTGGTGATCAGCAGCCATGTTCGTACCGCCGCCGGCCTTACCGAAGAGCAGTTTGCCGATTTCGTCGGCTTCCACAGCGATGTGAAGGTGCAGCTGTTGAAGTGGATCCATGAGCAGGGCTACGCCCTGCCGGAAGACAGCGACGAAGAGAGTCACGCTGCCCCGGAAGTTGAACTGGGGCACCAGCACCTGCTTCACTAAGCGACAGACATTAAAAAAGGCTCCGAAAGGAGCCTTTTTTGTATCCCTAGCCTGGAATCAGGCGACCTTGGCAGAGACCAGGGCCTTACCCGCCTCGTTCACCAGGCGCAGGCCCTCGCCATCACGCTCGATGGTACCCTCGCAAGGCATCAGCACCGGACGCTGGAACTGGAAACTGGCGCTGGTTACCGGCTCGGCGACGCTGGCGAGCATCTTCGCCACCATGAACATGCCATGGGCGATGGGCGCCTCGAAGCCGAAAGGCTTGGCGGTCAGGCGGTGCAGGTGGATGGGGTTGTAGTCACCGGAGATGGCTGCGTAACGGCGGGCATCACTCTCCTGCATCATCAGGCTGGATACCGGTTTCCAGTCATAGGCCACCCGGGGCTCACGGGCAGGACGACCGCGCTTGCGGGGACCTTCAAGCTTGAGCAGGCAGCGGCTGACGTAGCTGGCGGTCAACTCACCCTCATGGCGAAACTCACCGAGGAGTTCAAACTCCAGACCCTTGATGGTCTCCTGCTGGTCACCCACCTTCAGGGTAAACTGATAGCTCTTATCCAGGCTCATGGGCTGGTGCTGCTCAAAGCTCACGCCCAGGTGAATCATGCCCAGAGGCTTGACCGGCACATCCGGCTGGGTCAACAGCATCAGTTGCACAGGCTGAGACGCAACAAACATGTAGCTCAGAGGCAGGCTGCCCTTGGGAAAGCCGCAGAAGGTGTTGTACTTCTCCAGCTTGCCGGCATCAAAACGAAAATCCTGAATCTCAATCGCCTTCTCGGGCAGCTGCGCCGGAGGCGTACGCTTAAGAATGGCTCGGGCAATCAGTGGGATCGTCGTGGGGATCTGGTTGGCGTGGTATTGAAGCACTGTCATTCCTTCAGAAGGTTCTCTTAAGTGGCATAATTACTCTAAACAGAACAGGATACCGACTTTCCCGGAGCAGATGGACAGACCAGTCGGGATTCTGAGTATAGCCTAAGCATAAAAATGCCGCCGAACTCATTGAGTTTGGCGGCATTTCTTATAAACAAAGACGATTTTAAAATTAGAAGGCGCGCTGACTGGCCTGATCGCTGTACTTGGCCATGCTCGCCTCCCCCAGGGAGATGCCCTGGGCGGCCTGCTCCTGCAACCAGTCAAACATCGCCTTCACCGCCGGCGTGTCTTTTCGATCCGGGTGGCAAACCAGGTAGTAGCGCTGACCTGCAGGCACGAAGGACTCGATGGGCACCACCAGGTTACCCGCCTCCACCTGGGGCGCCACCATGCTCCAGCGTCCCATGGCGACACCCTGTCCGGACATCGCCGCCCGGTAAGCCAGGTCTGCCCGGTTGAAGACAAAGCCCCTGTCCACTGAGAGCCCCTCTATCTCCGCCAGCCGGGCCCAGTATTGCCACTCGGTGTAGAAACCGGAGCTCTGCCAGGCGGTCTCATCGTGCAGGAGCAGGCACTGGGCCAAACGCTCAGGGCTGTCCCACAGCTCATTGACGTCGGCATACTCCCGGCTGCACACAGGCACCAGGCTCTCCTCCATCAGGTCAGTACCGTAGAGGCCGGAAGTCAGGTGATCGGAATAGTAGACCGCCAGGTCCACAGATTCATGCTGAAAATCGGTGGCTCTGGACTGGGCGCGAACCTGAAGGGTCAGGCGGGGGAACTTGGAGTGCAGGTCACCGAGGCGCTCGGCCAGCCAGCATCGGGCAAAGCTGTGGGGCACGGCGATACTCAAAGTGGAGGAGAAATCCTGCTGCTTGAGGTCGCGGATGGCGATCTCCAGGCTGCCGAGGGACTGATCCAGCTCCGCCAGAAGCCCTGCCCCCTGATCGGTCAGCTGCAGCCGACGATTGAATCGCAGGAACAGCTTGAAACCCAGCTGCTCCTCCAGCTTCTTGATGCGATGGCTCACGGCGGATTGAGTGAGGTAGAGCTCCTCCGCCGCCTTGGTGAAACTCAGATGACGGGCCGCGCACTCAAAACAGTGCAGCGAAGAGAGTATCGCGCCGTTTAACATAGTCACCTCGGATTAACTGGATTAATTCGAGGATAATGATAATTCGCTGTCAGGGAGGCGCAAGGCTAAGTACTATGCAAGAGTCGACAGCGGGACAGGGTTCACAAAACCAGTGAGTGAACCCATCGAGTTAGCCCTTTGTTCCGCTGCCGGGCCCGGTCAGACAGTGCTCCCTTACCTACTGTTCTGATCGCGTCGACCGCGTCATATACAAGGTGACAAGGTCGCCGGCAGAGTGGTGATACGACGTTATCCCCTCTGCTGTGCCCCACCCCCTCCATTCCCTCAGATTATTCAAATTCAAGCAAAATCGTGATCCAGGTTCGGGCGGACATTTTTTCGCCGTGACAAAGATCACCCTTTGAGCCTGAGCAAATCGCCTAGAGATCAAAAAAGGCGCCGAAGCGCCCCTTGATTCAAGCCATGCCAACTTAGCCGACTAAGTCGAACAACGCCTCCAGTGGATGACGGGGCCGCTGCTTTTCATGGCGCTTCACCTGGGAGCGACAGGAATAACCGGACACCAGCACCTCCTCGGTGGCCGCTTCGATGGCGGGTTTCCAGGAGAGGTCATAGAGATCTTTGGAGATGGCCAGATTGCCCCTCTCATGACCAAAGGTGCCGGCCATACCACAGCAACCACCGGCCTGATGGATCAGCTCACCGCCAAAGTGGCCGAACAGAGTCTGCCACTCGGCCACCGCCTGGGGGCGGAGACTGTTCTCGGTACAGTGGGTCATCAGCTTGTAGACCGCCTCCCCCTTTGGCTTTTGTGGCCAGCGCTCAAGCTGAGTCACCAGGAACTCGTTGAGTAACAGCACCTGGAAGTCACCCCGGGCATCACCCAGCACCAGGTTGTACTCATCCCGATAGGTGAGCACCAGCGCCGGGTCCACCCCCACCAGAGTCACCCCGAAGCTGGCCACCCGGTTCAGCGCCCGGGCGCTGCGAGTGGCCGTCTCGGTGAACTTATCCATAAAGCCTTTTATGTGCTGCGGCTTGCCGTTGGGCTGGTAATCCATCACCCGCACCCGGTAACCCAGGGCCTGCAGCAACTGAGCGGCGCGCTCAACCACCACGGCATCGTAGTAGCTGGTGAAGGGGTCCTGAACAATCACCAGGGTGTTGGCCAGTTCCTCATCGCTCAGCCTGGTCAGCTCCGCCTCGTCCAGGCGCAGCTCCGCGGGCAGACGTTGGGCCAGGGTGGGCACCGACAGCGCCGGGGTGTCCACATAGCCAAACAGCTTGCCGGCCGCCCAGCCAGACAGCGGATTTTGGGTCATCAGGTTCACCAGGCGAGGCACCTTGGCCATCCACCCCAGGGCCGACTCGATGCCGGCCACCAGATAGTCCTTGGCCGGCCTCAGGTAGCGCTTGTGGTAGAGGTGGAGGAAGCGGGCACGGAAGTCAGGCACATCCACCTTAACCGGGCAGCCGCCGCTGCACGCCTTACAGGCCAGACAGGTCTGCATCGCCTCATAGAGCTCATGGGAGAAGTCCTGACGCTTGTGCTGGCCCAGGCTGGCCTTGATGCGCTGACGCAGGGAGGCCACGGGCACCGCGTCCAGGTCGGCGGTGTTCACCCCCTCCTGCTCCAGCAGCCTCAGCCACTCGCGCATCAGGGTTGCCCTGCCCTTGGGCGACCAAACCCGGTTGCCAGTAACCTTGTAGGAGGGGCACATGGGGTTGTTGGCGTTGTAGTCAAAACAGAGGCCATTGCCGTTGCAGCTGATCGCCTTATCGAACTGG
Organism: Ferrimonas sp.; assembly: GCF_048263965.1. Taxonomy (NCBI): domain Bacteria; kingdom Pseudomonadati; phylum Pseudomonadota; class Gammaproteobacteria; order Alteromonadales; family Ferrimonadaceae; genus Ferrimonas; species Ferrimonas sp. The sequence continues at coordinate 6,205 of NZ_JBLXDO010000038.1, forward strand.
CTGCGGGCTGCCTGCGGCAACTGGCGGTCAAAGCTGCCCCGTTTTATCTCATCGATGCTGTACACATCCTCCTGAGACTCAAAGGGGGTGCAGATCTTGCCTGGGTTCATGCAGTTGTGTGGGTCAAACCAGCCCTTGATGCGACGCAGGTCGTCGAACAGTTCACCGAAGACCGCCGGACCATACTCGGAGCGCACCCCTCGACCATGCTCGCCCCACATCAGTCCGCCGTACTTACGGGTCAGGGCTTCCACCTCATCGGAGACTGTGCGCAGCAGGGCTTCATCTGCCGGGTCGCACATGTCCAGGGCGGGGCGCACGTGCAGCACTCCGGCGTCCACATGGCCAAACATGCCGTATCTCAGCTTATGACCATCGAGCAGGGTGCGGAACTCGGCGATAAAGTCCGCCAGCTGCGCCGGCGGCACCGCGGTGTCCTCGGCAAAGGCGATGGGCTTGCGGGCGCCCTTGGCATTGCCCAGCAGGCCCACCGCCTTCTTACGCATCTGGTAGACCCGGGCAATCTCCCCCTTGTCCAGGCAGACCCGGTGGCCCAGCACTCCCTTGGCCCCCTCGGCCAGCAGCTTCTCCAGATTGGCCAGCTTGGTCTCCACCTCGTCACGGGTTCCGGCAAACTCCACCATGTTGATGCCGGCCATCGCCTCGTCGAAAGCGCTGGGCACCAGCTCGGATACCTGGTGCCAGATGATGTCATCCTTGGCCAAACCCAATACGGTGGAATCGATGGTTTCTACCGCGGTGGCCTCGGCCGCCACCATAATGGGGGCGTGGCGCAGGGCCGAATCGAAGCTGTCGTAGCTGATGTTCACCAGGGCGCGATCGGTAGGAATCTGGGTAAGATCCAGTTTGGCGCTGACCACAAAAGCCAGGGTTCCTTCACTGCCACAGATAAGGCGGGTCAAATCCAGGGTGTCGCTGTCCGCATCATAGGCGTGACGCAGATCATAGCCGGTCAGGAAGCGGTTCAGCTCTGGGAAGGTCTGCTTGATCTGGGCCTGCTTGTCGCGGCACAGGGTCAACACCGCCTCCGCCAGTTCCCTGGCGCGACCGGTCAGGGCCTGGCGGGCCTCGGCGTCCCAGGGGCCTGTCGTCAGCAGAGTGCCGTCATCCAGCACACAGGTGACACCCAGGACATGATCCGAGGTTTTGCCATAGACCAGGGAGCCGGCGCCGGAGGCGTCGGTGCTGATCATGCCGCCAATGGTGGCACGGTTGGAGGTGGAGAGATCCGGGGCAAAGAACAGACCGTGGGGGCGCAGGGCGTCGTTCAGGGCGTCTTTGACCACACCACACTCCACCTGAACACTGCGCTGCTGGGTATCAATGTCAGACACCCCCTGGAAGTGGCGGCTGGTGTCCACCACCAGGCCGAAGTTCAGGGCCTGACCGTTGGTGCCGGTGCCGCCGCCACGGGGAGCGAAGTGGATCCCCTTAAACGCCGGGGAAGCCGCCAGGCGCAACATCAGCTGCAGGTCGTGGGCATCCTTGGGGTAGACCACCGCCTGAGGCATAAACTGATAGACACTGTTGTCCACCGCCATCGCCAACCGGGCGCTGTAGCTGAGATCGATCTCGCCACTAAACCCCTGTTGGGCCAATTGTTCCGTAAAATTCTTATAGCGCGCGTCCAGTGTCTGCGCTGTAGGCAATGATGGGATCATTCGACCGCAAGTCCCCAGATGAATACTTGCTCGAATCATATAAAAAAAGGGGGCGCTTTAGCAGCGCCCCCCTCATTATTCTAGTATTGACCAGAGTTATTTCTTAGGCAGAGTCTTGCCCAGGTACAGCCAGGTCTCTACTACGGTGTCTGGGTTCAGGGACACAGAATCGATCCCCTCTTCCGCCAGCCAGGCCGCGAAATCTTCGTGGTCGGAAGGACCCTGGCCACAGATACCCACGTACTTGCCGCGAGCCTTGGCCGCCTGAATCGCCATGGAGAGCAGAGCCTTCACCGCGTCGTTACGCTCGTCGAACAGGTGGCTGATGATGCCGGAGTCACGGTCCAGACCCAGAGCCAGCTGAGTCATGTCGTTGGAGCCGATGGAGAAGCCATCGAAGTGATCCAGGAACTGGTCAGCCAGCAGGGCGTTAGACGGCAGCTCGCACATCATCTGTACCTGCAGACCATCTTGACCACGCTTCAGACCATTCTTGTCCAGCTCGGCAATCACGCCTTCCGCCTCGCCCAGGGTACGAACGAATGGAATCATAATCTCGACGTTGGTCAGGCCCATTTCGCCGCGAACACGCTTAATGGCTTCACACTCCAGGGCGAAACAATCGCGGAAGGAGTCGTCGATGTAACGGGACGCCCCACGGAAGCCCAGCATTGGGTTCTCTTCCTCGGGCTCGTAACGGTCACCACCCACCAGGTTGGCGTATTCGTTGGACTTAAAGTCAGACAGACGAACGATTACGCGCTTGGGGTAAACAGAGGCAGCGATACAGGATACACCTTCCGCCAGACGGGCGATGTAGAACTCAACCGGGTTGGCGTAGCCCGCCATCAGCTCGTCGATCTCCGCCTTCACGTCGGCTTCCTGATCGTCGTAGTTCAGCAGCGCCTTGGGGTGCACACCGATCATGCGGTTGATGATAAACTCCAGACGAGCCAGGCCGATACCTTCGTTAGGCAGACGACCGAAGTCGAAGGCGCGGTCGGGGTTGCCCACGTTCATCATGATCTTCATGGGCAACTCAGGCAGGTCGTCCACGCGGGAAGTGGTCACGGAGAAGCCCAGCTTGCCTTCGTAGATGTAACCGGTGTCACCTTCGGCACAGGAAACGGTCACTTCGCTGCCGTTGGTGATCTTGGCGGTGGCGTCGGCACAGCCTACTACCGCAGGAATACCCAGCTCACGGGCGATGATCGCGGCGTGACAGGTACGGCCACCACGGTTGGTTACAATGGCGCTGGCACGCTTCATGATCGGCTCCCAGTCGGGGTCGGTCATGTCGGTCACCAGAACGTCACCGGGTTGGATCTTATCCATATCTTCGATGGAGTCCAGAACCTTGGCCACACCGGCACCGATCTTATGACCGATGGCGCGACCTTCGGTGATCACCTCGCTGGTACCTTCCAGGTTGAAACGCTCCATCACCTGGGCGTCTTCGTTGGAGCGTACGGTCTCAGGACGGGCCTGTACGATGTACAGCTTGCCGTCGATGCCATCTTTGGCCCACTCGATGTCCATTGGACGACCGTAGTGCTTCTCGATGATCATCGCCTGCTTGGCCAGCTCCAGCACCTCTTCGTCGGTCACGGAGAACTGCTTCTGCTGTGCGGCATCCACGTCGATGATCTCAACCTGCTTGCCGTGCGCTTCGTCACCGGAGTACACCATCTGTACCAGCTTGGAACCCAGGTTACGGCGTAGAACTGCCATGTGGCCCTGAGCCAGGGTTGGCTTGTGTACGTAGAATTCGTCAGGGTTTACCGCACCCTGTACCACCATCTCACCCAGACCGTAGGCGGAGGTGACAAATACCACATCTTCGTGGCCTGACTCGGTGTCGATGGAGAACATCACACCGGAAGAGGCCTTGTCAGAACGCACCATGCGCTGGATACCAGCGGACAGAGCCACACCGCGGTGGTCATAGCCCTGGTGAACACGGTAAGAGATGGCGCGGTCATTAAACAGAGACGCGAATACGTGCTTGATGGCCACCATCACGGCATCGATGCCGCGAACGTTCAGGAAGGTTTCCTGCTGACCGGCGAAGGACGCATCGGGCATATCTTCTGCGGTGGCGGAGGAGCGAACCGCGAAGGACGCGTCTTCTGCGCCACCGTGGTTCAGCTCGTTATAGGCTTCCTTGATCGCCTCTTCGAGGGCGGGCTGGAAGGGGGTATCGATGATCCACTGGCGGATCTCGCCACCGGCCTTGGCCAGGGCGTTAACGTCATCAACATCCAGGGTGTCCAGAACGGTGTGGATACGCTCGTTCAGTCCACTTTGCTCAAGAAACTCATCATAGGCCTCCGCAGTGGTAGCGAAACCACCGGGTACCTGAACGCCGGCGTTTGCCAGGTTGCTGATCATCTCACCGAGAGACGCATTCTTACCGCCAACTCGGTTGACGTCGTTCATGCCAAGTTCTTGGTACCAGAGTACATATTGGGTCACTGTTCTGTCCTCACAACCTCAGATTTATTATGACACCCCTTCCTACGGGGTCGCTGGCATCATACACTGGGCCCAAATAGCCATAAAAGTCTAATTTTTATTGTAATTTTATTACTACATGAGGCCCGGATGACCCGCAAAGTATTCTACATCTCCGACGGAACAGCCATTACTGCAGAAGTGTTTGGGCACGCGGTTTTGTCCCAGTTTCCAGTGGATTTCGAACAAAAAACCATCCCATTCGTGGAAACTCTGGCGAAAGCTGAGGAAGTTCGGAACCAGATCAATGACTGTTTTATTACGACGGGAGAGCGTCCTCTGATCTTTCACTCCATTGTGAACCCGGAGATTCGCGCCATCATCTACTCCTCGGAAGGGCTGGACTACGACTTCCTGAACACCTTTGTCGCCCCCCTAGAGCAACAACTGGGAATCAAGGCAGACCCCAAGGCCCACAGAACCCACTCCATGGCCAACGAGTCCTACAACGCCCGCATCGACGCCATCCACTACGCCATGGACAACGACGATGGCGTCACCCTGAAGAACCTGGACGAGGCGGATGTGATCCTGATTGGCGTCTCTCGCTGCGGCAAAACCCCCTCCAGCCTCTATCTCTCCATGCAGTTCGGCATCAAGGTGGCCAACTACCCCTTCATTGCCGAAGATATGGAAAACCTCAAGCTGCCGCCTGAGCTGAAGAAGTATAAGAAGAAGCTGTTTGGTCTCACCATCAACCCTCAGCGCCTGACAGAGATCCGTCAGAGCCGGCTGGCCGACTCCAAGTACGCCTCCGCCCGTCAGTGCCGGATGGAGGTAAAAGAGGTGGAGCTGCTGTTCAAGAAGGAGAAGATCCCTTTCCTGAACACCACCAACAACTCGGTGGAGGAGATCGCCACCAAGATCCTGTCGGAAACCGGGCTGGAACGGAGCATGTTCTGAACCCTGACCCGTCCTAAAATACGTTGACGGTTTTTGACTAAGCCAGTTGTCAGTGACAACTGGCTTTTCTATGCACC
>NZ_JBLXDO010000039.1:0-9194 GCF_048263965.1 Ferrimonas sp.
GGGCTCGAATATGAGGCGTAGTTCGGGCATTCTTGTGAGGGTTGTTCATGTCGGTTGTTCTGTGCTGTTTGTTTGGCGATAACCAGCATCTCGAACTTAACCGGCGTGAACAACCTCCTTAGCACCCACAACCAACCCTCGCTTCCGGCACTTTGAACCAGTGCCGGAACAACCTGCAGTCAGTGTTAGAGAAACAGTCGGCCTGGAATGTAAGTTACTGGATCAGACCTGAGAAGAAATGGTTTTGAGATAAGGGCTGCTTTCCTCTCCCTGCCAGGCCAGCAATACGCCAGAGATCAGCATGGCGATGCCGGTGATCCAGAAGCTGGTGGCCACATCGCCACTGAGTCCGGTGCCCAGGCCCAGTACCAGAGCGCCGACGGCATATCCCAGATCACGCCAGAAGCGGTAGATACCGATACTGGAACCTCGCCATTCAGGTGCGGAAAGATCGGCGACAGCGGCGGCCAGATTTGGATATAGCATGGCCATGCCAAATCCAGTCAACGCAGCGCAGCTCGACCACCAGAGGAGACTGGCATGCCACGGCATCATTAGTACGCTGAGGCCACAGAGCCACATGCCGAGTACATTCAGCCGCTGGCGTCCGATACGATCTGACCAGTGTCCGGTCAGCAGCTGCGATAGCCCCCAGGTACCGCCATAAATACCGATGATCCAGGCTGCATCGGCCAGTTTAACGCCCTGTTGAGACAGGTAGACCGGGTAGAAAATCCACACCAGTGCATCGACAAACCTCTCCACGAGGCCCGCTTGCATCAGAGCAGCCAGACGCCGGTCACGCCAGCTGACATGCCGCAGGATCTCAAATGTGCCAGGCACGGCGGGCAGGCCGGTTGGCAATCGTGAAGCACTGGCCGCAGGTGGGCTTGCACGCTTGCCTTGTACAGGGATGATCCAGTCACGTGTTTCGACAACGCACAACGTACTCAGCAACAGACCTGAGACGATCACGACCAGGCCAAAGCCAAGCAGGCTCTGCCGTACCCCGGCTATCTCTGCCAGGTATGCAGTCAAAATGCCTGCAAGGGCAACGCCCATATAGCCTGCCAGCTCGTTCAGGCCAAGGGTCAGGCCACGCTGTTCGGGAGCTGTAATATCCAGTTTGGAGGTTTGGCTCATCGACCAGGCCAGGCCCTGATTGACCCCGAGTAACAGTGTCGCGGCGACGATCCAGTTCCATGAGGGTGCATAGGCGATCATCAGGGGAATCGGCAGGGCGACCAGCCAGCCCAGCTGGAGCACTCGCTTGCGTCCCAGGTGTTCGGCAAGCCTGCCGGCGACGAAATTCATGCAGCCCTTTACGACACCGAAGGCGATGACAAAGGTACAGAGCAAGAAGAAATCGTTGGCCGGCAGCCCGAAATCACTTTCAGCCAAGGCCGGTATGACGGTGCGCATCATGCCGATAGTCAGTCCAACCAGCAGGACTTGCAGCAGCAAATGGGAAAACAGTGCGCGATTTTGACGGATGCCCTGGCGCAGTACCGGTGGTCGTGGGCCAGCATGGTCAGAGGGGCTCATGCTTCCAGCTCCAGTTTTTCCAGTCGATAACGGAACTGCCGCGGTGTCATGCCCAACAGGGCGGCGGCGCGGGTTTTGTTGCCACCGCTTTGCTGCAGAGCGGTGAGCAGGTCGGTTTTTTCGTCTGCGCGCACCCAGTTATAGGGGCGATTGGAAACCGGATGGCCTACCTGGCCAGCCGGCACGGCTGCTATTGGCGCGGCTTCAGCCGGTGTCGGCATGGATTGGGTATCGGAGGCCTGTCCGGCTTCGAGGTGGCTGTTGATGACGGACTCCTGCCGCAGAATGCTTTCAATATCCTGGGGGGTAATGGCGCCATCCAGTGCAATGAGTACGCTACGCTTGATGACATTTTCCAGTTGTCGGATGTTGCCTGGCCAGTTGTAGCTTTCCAGGCGCTCCATCACCCCTTTGCCGAACACCGTATAGCGGGCGTAATCGCGGTTGGCGGCCAACAGAAAGTGTCTGGCCAGAATACGGACATCGCCGGTGCGATCGCGCAGTGGCGGCAGATGGATGGGGAAAACGTTCAGACGGTAGAACAGGTCGAGACGAAACTTGCCCTGGTTGACGGCTTCCTGAAGGTTCTTATGCGTTGCGGTCACAATACGTACATTGACGGGTATCTCGCGCACCCCGCCAACACGCTGGATGACCTGGCCCTCCAGCACGCGCAGGAGTTTCGATTGCAGCTCCAGATTCAGGTCGCCGATCTCGTCCAGAAACAGGGTGCCGCCATTGGCCAGTTCGATTTTGCCCTGTTTGCTGGCGGTGGCACCGGTGAAAGCGCCTTTCTCATGGCCAAAGAGTTCGGATTCAAGAAGCTGCTCGGGAATGGCAGCACAGTTGATCGCCAGAAACGGCTGATCCTTGCGGTCACTGTTGAGATGCAGGATCTGGGAGAAACGTTCCTTGCCGGTGCCGGACTCACCGGTCAGCAACACCGTGACCGGAGTGCTGGCGACACGGGTGATCTGCAACAGGGCGTCACGTACGGCAGGGCTTTCGCCAAGGATGCCGTAGTTGTTCTGCTGTTGGTCCAGAGCGTCCCGCAGTTCCTGGTTTTCTTCACGCAGGTTGCTGGTACGTTCCTCTATCAGGCTGTTGATCTTGATGATCTGGGCGATAAACGTGGCCAGAATGCGCAGGATCATCAGATCGGCATTGATCGCACGTGGACGCATCCTCAGGCGATGGGTGGCCAGCACGCCAACGGTCAAGTTTCCATCCATAATCGGGACTGCGAGGTAGGAAACAACCCCTTCGGGTAGTGTCTGACGATCCACCGCTCGGAACAAAAATCCAGGTTCCTTATCAACATCCTGGATCACCGTTTGTTGTCCAGTTTTCATCACTTTGCCGGTGACGCCCTCCTCGAAGGTATAGATACCGCGTTGGCGCTCGGTTTCGGTCAAGCCGTAGCTGTAACGGATCCTCAGCTGACCGTCGGCTGATGAGGGCAGGAGGACGCGTCCACGGTTAAGCCCCAGCATCTGTGACATAAGCCTCAGGGTGCCACTGATAGCAAGCTCCGGGGTGTCTGATTGCCCGATCAGCTTGGCGGCCTCGTGCAGGACCGTCATGTCGGCGACCCCTTTGTCATTGGCGCTGATATCGCTATGTGGTTTGGGTAACGGGGTATCCATCACCGGTCTCCTTTACAGACCTCGAGGAGGAGGGCCGGCGTATAGCCGGCGTTGAAACGACAGACAGCCAGTCCTGGGACAGGACCGGCTGTGCTGCAGGTACAGGCAGGGCGTTGTTATTCAACATGCCAGTTGAAGCGCTTGATCAGCAGGCTGCAGACACTGTCGAGGCCATAACCGATCAGACCAATGACCACGACCACGGCCGCCAATGTGTCGTATGCCAGGGTATCGCGCGCATCGTTGATGGCGTATCCCAGACCACTGGTAACACCCAGATACTCGGCCGGTACCAGTACGACCCAGGCGACACCAACCGCGAGTCGGATACCGGCCATGACATCGGTCATGATCGCCGGCAGGATGATTCGACGCAGCATTTGCGGGCCTGAAGCCCCCAGGTTGCGAGCGACCTTGAACCAGTTGGGATCGATACGACGCACACCATGGGCAGTTGAAAAGATGATCGGCCAGATGGTGGCCATCACGATCAGGAAAATGATGGCGGCATCCCAGGTGGCGAATGCCAATACGGCGATTGGCATCCAGGCCAGCGGGCTGACCATGCGCAGGAACTGAAAAGGCACGTTGGCGACTTTCATGGCGGTGCCCACATAGCCGATCAGAATACCGACAGGTACCCCTAGGGCAACACCCCAGAACAGACCGACCAGAACACGGTAAAGACTGGATTGGATCGTGGGCCAAATATCACCACTGGCAACCAGGTCATAGAGCGCATTGAAAGTGGGTTCCGGGGCAAAGTTGGCAAAGGCCCAGAGGTCCGGGTCGTTGGATATGATGTAGCCGCCCAGCCACCAAATGGCCAGCAGAGCCGTAATTCCTATAGCCGGGTAGCGCAGCGAAATCAGCCAGCGGCCAATGGCATTGGACCAGGCGGTTGAGGTTGGCATCGCGTTCAGGGTCTGTGTTGACTGGCTCATAGCTTGATCACCTCTTCGCGCTCGAACGGATTTTCGGCATTGAAGCCCGGGGCGTCTTTCCAGCCCGGATACTTTTCCATGGCGGCTTTGACGAAGCGGTAGTCCACCAGATCCTGGGCCACAAAGTCCGCATCCAGCTCTTGCAGGAAGGTGGTATCGCCACCGACCAGGGTCTGTTTCAACTCGTCAACGATCAAACGGGTGGCTGACGGGAACGGCCAGGGCTGGAAGTCGATGCGGCCGGAGCCCCATTCCGGGTTCTGGATGGCATCCGGGGTTGCATAGTTGCTGTCGTCATAGAGGGTCATGGCGCGTTCGATGATATTGGCCTTCATCGGCAGATAGCCCATGCCATCCTTGGACAACAGGTGGGCCACCTCTTTCTTGTTCTGCTGCGAGTAGATCTGTGCCCGAACGATGGCGTTCATCACCTTCTGGCTCCACTCGGGCTTGGCGTTCACCTGGGTTTCGTTCATGCATACCACGCAGCAGGGGTGGTTGCGCCACATGTCGCCGGTAAAGCGCAGCATCTTGCCCCCGGCCAGCATTTCGCCAACGGCATTGAACGGTTCGGCCACAATAAACGCGTCGATCTTGCGGGCAGCCAGTGCTGGTGGCATATCGGGTGGCGGCATGATCTGCAGGTTGACCTCATCATCCGCCAGGGCTTCCCCCTGGGCCTTGATCACCGGCTTCAGTCCCGCATGGCGCAACCCCATCTGCAGCACGATGTTATGCATGGAGTACCAGTAGGGGACGGCGACCTGCTTGCCGCCGAGGTCGGCAAAGGACTCAACATCGGTATGGCGACCCACCACCAGGCCTGAACCGTTCAGGTGAGCCCAGGACATGATCTTGACCGGGAAGCCGTTGTTGTAGCGCATCCAGATGGGAATCGGCTTGAGCAGGTGAACCAGATTGAATTTGCCGGCGGCGAAGCCTTCAACCAGTGGTGACCAGCCACGAATCAGCGTCGGCGGCTCGGTTTTAAGGCCTTCATCTTCAAAGTAACCCTTGGCGTGCGCGACGAGCAGAACGGTTGCGTCGGTGATGGGCAGATAGCCGATGCGGACCACCTCATCAGCGGGCGGCTGGATGCTGCCCCAGGCAGCACTGCTGGCGCCGAGACCGAAGGCTGCTGCCAGGCCGCCCATGGCGAGGCTGTCGAGCATAAAGTCACGACGGCTCATTTCATGTGCTTGCAGATGTTCAAGCTCATCGTTTGAGATGGCGTCTTCGTACTTGTTGTTCTTGGATTTCATGGTTGGATCCTCGTCAAAGTGCAAGGCTGGCAGTTCAGGCAGCGTTATCAGACTGGGTGCCGGAGGTTTCGGCTTCGGACTGGCGTCCGGCGAGGCCGCTATCGGTACCCTTGAAGCGTTTCATCAGCTCATCGCGTTTGGCCTGGAAGCCTGCATCCATATGGCGTCGCGGCCAGGGCAGCTCTACCTTCAGCTCACTGACGATACGACCGGGGTTCTGCGACATGATCAGTACGCGGTCGGCCATGGTGATCGCCTCGTCGATGTCATGGGTCACAATCACCATGGTGATACCCCTTTCCCGGCAGATGGCCGGTACCTCTTCCTGCAGCGCGTTGCGGGTAAAGGCATCCAGTGCAGAGAAGGGTTCGTCCAACAACAGCAATTCCGGTTCGGTGGCGAGGGAACGGGCCAGGGCGACACGCTGCTGCTGGCCGCCCGACAGGCTCTGGACATTGACATCTTTCTTGTCATGCAGGCCCACCATATCCAGCAGCTTGTCGACACGCGCAGACGCCTCGGCGCTGGATACGCCAGCGAACATGAGGCCGAGTGACGCATTCTCCTTGACGCTCATCCAGGGGTAGAGCGAGGCCTTCTGAAACATCATGTTCCACTTGGCGCTGGGTTTGGAAACTTGATGCCCATTGATGCGAACGCAGCCTTCTGAAGGAATCAGCAGACCGGCAAGCATGTGCAGCAGGGTTGATTTGCCGCAGCCGCTGCGACCGATCAGGGCGATCATCTCACCCGGTTCGATGCGATTTTCGATCTCTTGAAGAGTGGGAGAAGAGGTTGGTGAGAACCTGTGTGTGATGTAGTCGAGTGAGAGAGAGGCGCCCATGCTGCTGCTCCGGTAATGAGTGTTAACCGGAATAAAGCAGGGAACGTGCCATGAATTTAAAATCCATTTATTTCAGTTGGTTATAGTTTTTTTGCGAGTTTGTTCGACATTGTCATTCAGTGACATTGTCGGACAATGTCATATTCTGGTGCGCATGGTTGCATGTTGGAGCAGGCCTTTTTCCGGCGCTGGAACTATGTGAGTGGGAAAAAGGGGGAGGGATTGCAGAAGAGAGTCAGTGTAGGGGCGGCACTTGGGCAGGGGAGGGCAGATGGAGGCAGGAACGGGATGGAAAGCAATGAGCCCACGCCATGGATGGACGTGGGCTGAAGAAATCAGCTGGCGTAGGGCAGCCCTTCCTCGATAGGCAGGCTTTCGTCTCGGGACCACTCATTCCATGAACCGAAGTAGAGTTTCACATCCTTGATTCCGGCCGCTTTCAGTGCGACCAGTGTGTTAGCTGCACGAGCACCCTTGAAACAGTAGATATACACGGGCGTGTCTTGATCGATTCCCACACTATGGCATTCCGCGAGAATCTCTTCCGGGGACTTGAACAGCGCCGTCACGCCCGGTTTCATCATACGATACCATTCGATCCAGCGGGCTCCCGGCAGGCGGCCCTTGCGCGGACAGAAGTCTTTGCCATAGGGCGAAGAGCTGGTACCTATCCATTCATCTACATCTCTGACATCCAGCATCACGGTTTTGCCATCATCCAGTGCGGCCAGGATATCGTCCTTGTCGATCATCAGTTCATGTCCGGTGTCCTGTAGCGGGAAGGTGCTGCTCTGGACGTCCGGAACGTCTGTACTGACCGGCATACCGGTTGCCTGCCAAGCCTGGAAGCCGCCGTGGAGAATGGAGACTTTGGGATAGCCGAGATAGCTGAGCAGGAAGTAACCGCGGCAGGATTGACCAAAGCCGGTATTCATGGATTCTTCGTAGATAACGGCGGTTTCTTCTCCAGAAAGGCCGATACCACCGAAGGTGGCAGCGAATTTTTCCTTGAGCTCACCGATGCCTTCGGCCGTCGACTTGGCCAGAAAGGTAAAGATGTCATGTACGTTGACTGCACCGGGGATATGTCCGGTCGCGTAGCTTTCGGGGTTACGCGTATCGATGATAACCACCTTCTCGCGTTCAATCAGTGTTTCCAGATCCTGCGGGTTCAATAGAACTGTCGATGTCATTATTGTGTGCTCCGGTATAAGTATCGGGATCCCGAAGATGCGTTTTCCGGGACTGAAAGATCCGAGAAGCACTACGCATGAAATATTCCATAAACCAGTTATTTATTCCAAATCAATATCTTATATTTTAACTGAGACTGCTTTTTAAACAGGCCTCAGGGTAATGGATATTGATTGTCTAACATTGGGCGACAATGTCAGGTCGAGGTGGGAATGGTTTGGATAGATGCGGATGTTTTGGATACAGGAGGGGAAAAAGCGCGGCCGAGCCTGACCGGTAGCTGGCCGTGAAAAGGGGTAAGTTGTGCTTCAGTGGTAACCGTCTTCAGCGCGTACCTTGCCCCTGAAGACGTAGTAGGACCAGGCTGAGTAGGTCATGATCACCGGAATGATCAGCAACGCTCCGACCAGTGCGAAGCCCTGGCTGGCGACTGGTGCTGAGACCTCCCAAATGCTGATCGAGGGCGGAATGACATTGGGCCATAGGCTGATTCCGAGCCCCAGAAACCCCAGTGCCATGACGATCAGGCTCATGATGAAGGGTCCGTTTTCCCCTCGATCAACCATTCTCAGCAGCCACAGGCAAGTCAGTGCGGTGAAAACCGGTAAAGGGGCCAGCCAGTACAATGGCCTCATGGGCCAAGGGCGTCCAGATGAACACCAGCACGATGAACCCCATCAACAGCCAGACCAGAGGCTTGCGCATGCGGCGCATCTGCTGCTGCAGCTTGCCTTCGGTTTTCATGATCAGCCAGGTACCCCCAGCAGGGCGTAGGCGGCGATCAGCGATACGCCGCAGAACAGCGCAAAGGGGCTGACCCAGCTCAGGGCATGGCCACTGTAGGCGTTGTTCTCCACGGGCAGTCCGGAGATGTAGGCGCCGAGTATGGCCCCCTGAAAGAAGGTGGCGAGCAGAGAACAGGCGAAAAAGGTCTTGTCCCACAGATGCCGGCTGCGCGTGCTGGCCTTGGCGCGGGCTTCGAACGCCACGCCACGCAGAATCAGACCGATCAGCATCATCAGCACCGGAATATACAGTGCACTCAGGATGACGGCATAGGCCAGCGGGAACGTGGCCATCAGCCCGGCCCCACCGAGGATCAGCCAGGTTTCGTTGCCATCCTAGATCGGCGCGATGCTGGCCATCATCCGGTCGCGATCCTCCTTGCCAGACACCAGTGGAAACAGCAGCCCGACACCCAGATCGAAGCCATCGGCAATCACGTACAGCAGCACGCCAAACAGGATGATGACGGCCCAGATCAATGCAAGATCAATACCCATGGTCAGTCTCCCAGATGCGTATCCGACGGGGATGTCGGGCGGATAGTGGAAAGCGTTGTATCAATTTCCTGATCGGGTCCCCTGCTGATCAGGCGCAGCAGGTAGCGGATGCCGGTACCGAAGATCAGTCCGTATACGACCACCAGCAGCACCAGGGAAAACACTATGGTCGATGTGCTGTGATTACTCCCGGCATCAGCGGTTTTCATCAGACCGTAAATGACCCAGGGCTGGCGGCCCAGCTCGGTCGTGAACCAGCCGGCCAGCAGTGCGATCAGCCCAGACGGTCCCATCAATAGCGCAAAGCGAAGCAGCGTACAGTTGTGAAACAGCTGTCCTCTGAGCTAGGAAACCTGCGATCAAGTGCCCAGACCTGACCATTTACCAACTTCAGCAGAACCGGAGGGATGACAGTCTGAAAATCCCCCTCATTTCATCGCCCACATACTGACATTCCAGCATGTAGGCGGATTTAT
>NZ_JBLXDO010000040.1:0-6206 GCF_048263965.1 Ferrimonas sp.
GACGCTGGATTGCGGCGTTCGCCACAATGACATCCCTCTCCCGTCTCCCCGGCGCAGGCCGGGGTCCAGCGGCTTTCTCCCGCCAGCAAAAAACTCGCCATTTTTGACAGGAAGTTAAAGTTCCGGAAACAAGCTGTCGCCCTAGCCCACTCAGTGGGCTAATTTTCAGGAAACCGCAATGCCACAGGCCAAGATGAAGTTCGCCATCGACGATGGCTCCACCAACGTAAAAATCAGCTGGATCGAGGGTGGTCTGGTGCGCAGCATCACCTCCCCCAACTCCTTCCGCAAGGAGTGGAAGAGTGCCGCACTGCTGAGCGACAAGAAGGTGTTCAACTATCAGGTGGGCAGCACCAAGTACACCTACGACGCCACCTCGGACAAGGCGCTGTCCACTACCCACGTGGCCTTCCAGTACGACGACCTGAACCTGCTGTCTGTGCACCACGCCCTGCTGCAGACCGGCATCGAGCCCTGCCCGGTATCCATTCTGGTGACCCTGCCCATCACCGAGTACTACAACGCCGACGACTGCCAGAAGAATGAGGAAAACATCGCCCGCAAGAAGGCCAACCTGATGCGGGAGATCAGCCTCAACAAGGGCCAGCTGTTCGAGATTGTCGACGTCCAGGTGCTGCCTGAGAGTCTGCCTGCGGTACTGACTACCCTGATGGACTCCGGCGTCAACCCGTACACCAAATCCCTGGTGATCGATTGCGGCGGCACCACCCTGGACATGGGGGTCATCGTCGGTGAGTTTGACGATGTCTCCGCCGTCTACGGCAACGCCGACATCGGTGTCTCCATGGTCACCAACGCCACCCGCAAGGCCCTGGCCGCCGCCGACAGCGACGCCAGCTACCTGGTGGCCAACGAGCTGATCAAGCGCCGACACGACCGCGACTTTGTCGGCGACGTCATCAATGACCTGTCCAAGCTGGAGTGGGTGCTGGGCAAAATCGAGGAGAAGATCGCCGAGCTAGGCAGCGCCGTGGCCTACGAGGCCAAGACCTTCGCCCGCAACCCCAATCGCATCTACCTTGTGGGCGGGGGCGCCACCCTCATCGAGCCGGCGATCCGTGAAGCCTACCCCAGCCTGGGCGAGAAAATTGTACTGGTGCCCGAACCCCAGGAAGCCCTGAGCCGGGAGATCTGCTGCTACCACGCCGCCGAGCCACAAACCGCCGAAGCCGTCTGAGGCCAGTATGCGCATACGTTGCAGTTTTACCCTGGAGCCTGAGCAGCACCAGAGCCACAACCATGCGGTGGAGCGGCTGCGCCAGTGGCAGCAGCGGGAAAAGAGCCTGGAGAGCGACAGCCAGGTGCAACTGGCCCGCCGCAACGCCTTTCACCGGGATCTCTACCTGAGCGGGCTGTTCCTGCATCAGCTCTCTCCCCAACTGACGGCACAGCTCAGTGCCCGGCTGGGAGAGCCCAACCCGGATGCCGCCCTGCAGCAGTGTCTGAGCAACGCCGGGCTGCTGCAGTCCGGCGAGGGCGCCCTCTCCGACGGCCAGTGGCAACAGCTCACCTCCATGCTGAAAACCGCCATGGCCACCCCGAAGCCGGAGGCGACCACCGACTTGAGTGCCCTGAGCCAGCAACTGGAACAGGTGGAGCAAAAGTTGTCGACCATCCCCGAGTCCAGTTCGCCCGCTGGAAAACCGGATCTGTCCGCCCTGGAGGGACAGCTGGCTCAGCTGGTGGCGTGTCAGCAGGCTCTGATGGAGAAATTTGATGCCCTGCCCGAGCGCAATCAGCCAGATCTCAGCCCCTCATTGCTGCAACTGAAACAGGGGCAGGAGAAACTGATGTCTCAACTCAAGGGACTGAAGGGTCAGCTGGTTCAACCGGGTACAGGAACCACAGAGCCGGAACCGGCCAGGCTGGAGAGCCAGCTTGAGAAAGCCAGCCGGGTGAAGGCCAAAGGGATCTGGTAGAGAACCAAAACACTAAGGCAGGGTGTGGCCCCGACCGATGATGGTCCAGGGCAATGGGCGACCATTGTCCACCACAAGGCAGTTGCGCCCCCGCTCCTTGGCCCGGTACAGGGCCGCGTCGGCACGGTGTAACACATCCTCCAGATGGTCGTCTTCGATACTCTGCTGCACCAACCCCAATGAGATGGTGATCTGCTCGGTGTACTCCTCTCTGTCCTGCCCCATCGGCTGATTCAGGGGACGCCGAATGCGAAAGGGGTAGCTGGCCACCTTGCGTCGCACCCCATCAAGGGTATTCGCACAACAGTCTCTCCTGCGGGAACGAAACAGGATGACGAACTCCTCGCCACCCAAGCGATACACCATGCCGCCACATTCAACCTCGCTGAGCAGCTGTGCCACCAACCTGAGCACCTCATCCCCCACCTCGTGACCATACTTGTCATTAAACTTCTTGAAGTGGTCCACATCCGCTATGGCCAGGTGAAAGCCTCGAGGCAGATCATTAAGCATCGACTCCAAACTGCGCCGATTGCGCAGACCGGTCAATGTATCGAAGAAGGCCAGGCGGTAGCTGTGCAGCAGCAGCAACATGATGGTGAACAGGCCCATGGCCGAGAACGCCACTTCCGGCATGGACTCCACCTCGAAACCACAGACGCCAAACCCCAGCACCAGCAGTGCCATCAGCGCCACCATATCCACACTCTCCTGGCGCTGAAACAGCATGGCCAAAGGCACCGTCAAACTGGTCACCAGCAGTACCAATCCAGCCAGAGGCGGAGTGCCCAGCTTCAGCCCGGGAATACTGGACAACAACCGTTCAGAAGCGGCGGGGATCTCCACCAGCATCACCGCCCCCAGGGTCAACACCGACGCCAGCAGCAGATAGCACTTCCAGTTGTTGGACTCGCCGGCCAGTGCATCGGGAATCAGCTGAAAGGTGATGATCAGCGGCGGCACCATCAGGCACAACAGCCACAGCATCAGCTCGTTATGACCAAAGGGCAGCAGATGCTGCAGGTAGAGCTCAAGGATGCTGTAGGCCATCAAGGAGATCAGCAGGATAAAGCTGACCTTGGGTTGGGCATAGAGTCGGCTGACCAGCCAGGCGGCACATAAGAATAGCCACGGCAAGGCGGCAACGACTTGCAACAGAATGGGGTGGGAACCCTCAAGTATGGGGGGTAGCAAAAGTGTCAGGGTGCACAATCCCACTGGCATGGCGCCCTGCACCGCCCGTATCAACATAACAACGTCCTGTTCCTCGCGAGGAGCGATCCAGCGCTCCCATTTTTTGTATTCAATACTGAGGATAGACAAGGCTTCGGCACTACGCCCAAAGGAGTAGCTCGAAATATCGGGAAAAGTTAGATCTTTTTGCCGATGGTTATGCCATGGCACGGCGCCGGGCGGGACGCCGGCTGGGGGTTGCGTCGGCGCGAATGCAGTTGCGCCCCGCCTCTTTGGCCTGGTAGAGCGCCTCGTCCGCCCGCTTGATCACCGCCTCGGCATTGGCGTCATCGAATCGTGCCTGGGCCAGCCCCATGGACACCGTGATGGTTTGCGGAGGCGTCTTTGGCTTGGCTTCCCGCCTACGTCGCCTCACCGGGCCGCTGGGTTGTTTGTCACGCACGTAGAAGGGGTAATCGGCGATGGTCAGACGGATCGCCTCCAGCGCCTCCAGGCAGCGCTTGCGATCCCGACTGGGGAACACAATGGTGAACTCCTCGCCTCCATAGCGGTAGACAGTGCCGCCGGCACCCACCTTACTCAGCCGCTGAGCCACCAACCTGAGCACATCGTCACCCACGTCGTGGCCGAAGGTGTCGTTGAAGCTCTTGAAGTGATCGATGTCCACCATGGCCACCTGGTAACGGCCGCTCACCCCTTTCAGACGGGAATCCAGGCTGCGGCGATTGCGCACCCCGGTGAGCAGGTCGTAGAACGCCAGCCGATAACTGTGCAGTACCAGCACCACCAGCAGCAACACGCCCAGGCAGGTGAACATCAGCGAAGAGATCCCCGGCACATCGAAGTTGAAGCTGGTCAACGCCAGGGCCATCAGACACAGCAGGGCGGCAGAATCGCCCTTATCCTGGCGACGGTTCTGGCTGAGGGCACAGATGGCAAAATAGAGCCCCATCAGCAGCAGGGCCAGCCAAGGGGCGGGATAACCACCCAGAGGCTCAAACCAGCCCGCCAGCATCTGGTGGGTACCGGCAGGGTCGCTGCTGAGATAGTGATAGAACAGGCCGCTGGGCAGCAGGGCCACCATCAGCGCCGACAGGTAGTAGCCGCTGAGCAGCCAGCGCTCGGGCAGTTTGTCGTAGAGGAACACCAACAGCGGGGCAATCAGACACAGCCCCCAGAACTTCAGCTCGGTATCTCCCTGGGGCAGGGGCACCTGCAGATCATTGCGGATCAGGGCATAGGCGCCCAGACACACCATCACCATAAAGCTGAGTTTCTTCAGGCCGTAGACGAAACTGACCAACCCGGCCGCCCCCAACAGCACCCAGGGCAGGTACTCCAGCAGCCAGCGCACTTCGCCGCCAGCCGCCGCCAGCCATCCTGGCAGCACCGCCATACTGATCAGCATAAACAGCGCCATACCAAGCTGGATTAGGCGATGCGACATCCTATCTCTTCCCTTAAGGTTGTTGCCCAAATGTTCTCTAGTGCTACAGAGTACCTGAAATGGCACCGCAGCGGGATAGATTCCCTGGCGAATCCTTCGCTGAAGGCGACCCGTCCCGCCGCAAACTGAAATTAGGCCAGGCTGAGAATGCTGTCCCAGTAGAGCTTGAGCAGGCGCTCGTTCTCCACCCCAACGCACACGCTCTGGGCCCGGTTGGAGGACCACTGATCGTGGTGATAGAACTTGTCGTCGGTCTTCTGAATGGTCATGCCGATGGCAGGCCCGTCGGTGACCACACGCACCGGCCCCTTGCGGGTGGTGAACAGGCTGGGGTCGGCCACATAGGCCACCGCCGATGGGTCATGCACGTGGCAGCCATTGACGCCTACACGCTCGGAGTAGAACTTCAGGTAGAAGCGGCTGACGTCCCAGATAAACTGACCCACGTCGCCAGCTTCATCACGCAGCTTGTCCAGGTACTCACCGGTAAAGAAGGTCTGGTGAGTCACATCCAGGCCGACGATCACCACATGCCAGTCGGCGGTAAACACCTGGTCGGCGGCGTGGGGGTCGTCATAGATGTTGGCTTCGGCCACGGGAGAGATGTTGCCGCTGTGGCCCTGCTCGCCGAAGGCCGCGCCCATGATCACCACCTCTTTGACGTTGTTGACGATCTCAGGGTCGTACTCCAACGCCAGGGCCAGGTTGGTCAGCGGGCCGACCGCCACCAGGGTGATCTCACCTGGGTGGGCGCGAGTCATCTCACTCATGTACACATGGGCAGGGCGAGGGTCGATATTGATGGGCTGGTCCGCCGGCGCTTCCACCGTACCCAGGCCGTGCTCGCCGTGCACCACCACGGTGGGACCCACAGGATCACGGGTGATGGGGCCTTCGGCGCCGCGCACCACGGTGGCCCCCATGTTGAACTTGTCGTTGAGGAAGCAGGCGTTGCGGGTGCAATCCTCAATGGTGCCATTACCGTACACCGTGGTGATGGCCATCATGTCGATGTTGGGCAGGGCGTGGGCAAACAGCAGGGCCATGGCATCATCGATGCCTGGATCGGTGTCAAAGATAATCTTCTCGGCCATAGGGGTCTCTTTCTTGTTCTGAGTTCAGCGCAGCCGGCGCTCGGTGGCGCCCATTATCGATCACACTCAAGGTGAAAACTGGGCGGCCGGCCTCGTTTACCGGATTGGATTATAGCGCCGTGAATCCGCTGATGAACTGGATTATTTTACTCTGTTCTCTGTCGGCCTTTGGCGGAGGAAAACCACAAGTTAAAACCACAGACACTGGATACCGGCGTTCGCCGCAATGACACCCCTTCCGTCTCCCCGGCGCACGCCGGGGTCCAGTGGCTTTCCTGCTCAGACTCCGCCTAAAACCACAGACACTGGATTGCGGCGTTCGCCACAATGACACCGCCCTCCCGTCTCCCCGGCGCACGCCGGGGTCCAGTGGCTTTCCTTCTCGAGCCCGCCTAAAACCACAGACACTGGATTGCGGCGTTCGCCACAATGACACCCTTCTCCCGTCTCGCCGGTATATGGACTCCTCCCGAGTTTCAACCTCCAGCGCAAACAGACAAAGTAAGATGCAGGCGTATATTCGGGCTCTTG
>NZ_JBLXDO010000041.1:0-5504 GCF_048263965.1 Ferrimonas sp.
CGTCCATGCTGCTCGGCGGGGTGATCAAGTTTAAGGTCTCCGGCCGCGAGGTCACGGTCAATGGTCAGCAAGCCATTGAAGCCCTCAAGACCAACAATGCTTTCAAAAACGTCGGCATCTCCCTGCGTGAGGACCGCCCCTCCATGGCGATGCTGGCGCTGGCGTCGAGCCGTCTTACCGAACTTAGTGGCGATATGGTGGTGCCGCTTGAGGATGCCATCAGCAAGGCCGCCACCAAACTTTTCCCTGAACTACAGCAGCGGTATGCCTCTCTGGCCGGCCGACTGCAGATGCTTGGGATGGTGGGGGACGATCGCCTGGAGGCGATGAGCCGTGACTTGGCCGATATTCAGCTCACTGACGGCTCCGATGCCCCCCAGCGGCTGGGGCGTGAGGAGTCGTCGCTATTCAATAATCTCGTCTGGGCCAGCGATGTCAAGAAAGCACTGGAACAAGGGCTCGAAGCTACTCTCAAGGAGTTGCGCTCACTGTCACAGATGATCGAGGGGCTGCCCTCCAGCGGTATACCCGGCGAGCTCAAGAGTGAGCTGTCTGAAGTGCTGCAGGATCTTAACGTCCGCTTAGCGACCGAAGAAGCCTATCGCAGTAGTTCGGACTTCAATACCCGGCTGACAGAGATGCGTGGCAAGGCGGGTGCTGCCACAGAGCGAATGCAGCAGGCTCAGCAACAGCGCCTGCGCCAGGCCGAGCAGGAACTAAAGCGGGTGCCTGAGTGGCCCGAGCTGACCAACCAGGAGCAGCAGGAGTTACTGGGACGCCTGGACGAGCTGCTATTAGAGGTGAAACCCGATATTCAAGGCCTGCGCGCCCTGGTCAATCGCGACTATGAGCTCCAGGGCGAGGTTGCCGCTCTCAAGGAGCGCATTGAGCGGGTAGGTCGAGAGCGTCAGCAGGAACGCATCCTGGAAGAGCAAAAAGAACTTGAGGAGGAAGCTCCTGAAGGGTGCCAGGAGAAAAAGAAGGTGCTCAGCCGCCATTTCAAGGCACAGCCACGCATCACCTCACTGGGAGAGCTCGACGCGATGATTCGCGAGCTCCAGAAACTGCGTGGCGAGCTGGAATACGCCCATGCCTTCGAACTCGACTTAACTCTTGGCGAGGCCACAGCACACAGCGACAAGGAGTAAACTATGGCCTTCGATCAAGCCACCCGAAATCGGCTGCAGAAGCTTGTCAGCGACAGCCGTAAGCGGCTGACCGAGGAGTTTACGCTGCAGTTGCAGCAGGACTATGGCCTCGACCCTAAGACGGGTGAAGTGACTGAACTTGAGCGACTGATCCATCTAAGTGACCGAGAGCGCCACACCGCTGCCCTGCTGCGGGAGACTCTGGCGCATTACTTAGCTTTAGAAGGTGATGGCAAGAGCCAGCGACAGGCAGCCATCGACCGCATCATCCGCGAGCAGGCCTTTACCGTGCTCAACCGCCTGGCGGCGCTGCTGATGATGGAGGCCCGTGGCCTGCTGCTGCCGGCGGTGAGCCAGGGCACCCAGTCCCAGGCCTTCGAGCTCTATCGCCACCTGGCGGGAACCGCACTGGGTGAGACCGGCGAGGCCTACCAGACATTCCTGTTCAGCCTGTTTGATGAGTTCGCCATTGACCTGCCAGCGCTCTTCGACCGCTTCGCTCCCCAGGGGCGGCTCTTCCCAAGGGAGACGGCGCTGAACGCGCTGCTTGAGCTGCTCAACGACCATGAGATCGAGCCGCTGTGGGCCCTGGACGAGACCATCGGCTGGATCTATCAGTACTTCAACAGCCAGGAAGAGCGAAAAGCGATGCGCAAGGCCAGCCAGGCTCCGCGCAACAGTCGCGAGTTGGCGGTGCGAAATCAGTTCTTTACCCCGCGCTATGTGGTGGAGTTCCTGGTCGACAACACCCTGGGTCGCCAGTGGTTTAATGCCACAGGCGGCACCACGCCTCTACGCGACAGCTGCCAGTACCTGCTGGTGAAGCCAGACGAGCAACCCGAAGCCAGCATCAAGCTGCGTGACCCGCGTACCCTTAAACTGCTGGATCCGGCCTGCGGTTCGATGCATTTCGGCCTCTATGCCTTTGATCTCTTTCTGCAGATCTACCGTGATGCCTGGCAGTGGGAGCAGCAGCACGGCCCCGGCGTGCTGGATGTCTCCACCCAGCCGGAGGCCGGCTTCGAGCCTCTCCGCCACACTTACTCCGGCGAAGAAGCCTTCCTGCGTGATGTGCCGCGGCTGATTGTCGAGCACAACATCTATGGGGTGGATATTGACCCCCGCGCCGCTCAGATCGCCTCGCTGGCGTTGTGGCTGCGTGCACAGCGCGCCTGGCACGAGGCCGATGTGAAAGCCCAGCAGCGCCCCGATGTAGGGCAGGGCAATGTGGTTGCCGCAGTGGCTCCGCCTGCGGAGCAGGAACTGCGCAAGGCCTTTATGGCCCGCTTGGATAGCCAGGACGCTAAGCTGTTTGAGAAGACCCTTCAGATGCTCAAGGGCTTGCCCGAGCTTGGCGTTCTTCTTCGCGCCGAGAAGGAGCTGCCCGCGCTGATTCGCCAGATCTATGTGGGCAAGGGTAGCGACCTCTTTGCCGAGCAAGAGCAAGAGACCTGGCAGAAGGCCGAAAAGCGCCTGCGCCGCACTCTGCTGGAGTTTTCCGATGAAGCCAGCGCCACCTACCAGAGCCGGCTCTTCACGCAGGATGCACTGCAGGGCCTGCGGATGATCGACCTCTGTCGTGTGGTCTTCGATGTGGTGGTGATGAATCCGCCGTTTGGGGCGCTGAGTTCAGGTGTCAAGGCCAAGCTGGGCAGGGAGTTTCCCAATAGCAAAAATGATTTGCTGGCTATTTTTGTAGAGCGTGGTCTGGAGGTTATGCGAAAGGGTGGGCGCCTGGGAGCCATTACTTCACGTACCTGTTTTTTTCTGTCTAGCTTTCAGAAATGGCGTGAGGAGGTAGTTCTGGGTATTGCACGCCCAGAGGTCATGGCTGATCTGGGACATGGTGTAATGGATGATGCCATGGTAGAAGCTGCCGCCTTTGTTTTGGAGAAACATTCATGAGCTATTTTTTGCGGCTATTGGGCAGGGAAGACAAGGCAGGTGCTTTGGCCAATTCCTGCTGTAATCTTAGAGCAGGGAAGCCTGACCCAGCCATTTTTTCAATCAGCTCAGAATCTTTTGATTCTGTACCAGGGAAACCATTCTCTTATTGGGTGAGTGATGCTGTGCGAGAGAGTTTTCGTGATTTTCCTGCTTTTGAAAGTGGAGGGCGTAAGGTTAGGGTTGGACTTCAAACGAGTGATGATTTTCGTTTTTTGCGTGGTTGGTGGGAGGTTCTCGTACATCGCGAGACTGGTATATGGTTTCCCTTTGCCAAAGGTGGTGCTTATTCCCCATATTATTCCGATATTTATTTGGTGGTTAATTGGAAAAATAATGGGAAGGAATTGGAGTCTTTTTCGCCAAGTGTGATTCGTAATTCTGACTATTATTTCAGACCTGGCATTACTTGGCCGTTGCGTTCGCACCGCTTTTCTCCGCAAGCGATGCCGAGAGGATGTATTTTTTCTGTGCGCGGGTATTCGGCTTTTGCAAGGGAAGGTGAAGAACTGGAAACTCTTGCTGTTTTCAATAGCGTGCCTTTTGATTATATATTTAAAACTGCGCTTGGGCGTTTTGGCTATCCAGAGTTCATCGTTGGAATTTTGCAGCTAATGCCTTGGTCCAGCGCTTCGGATGAAAAGAAGTCAAATCTTGGCTGTTTGGCATACCAAGCTTGGTCACTTAAACGTAAGCTTGATATGGCGAATGAGACTTCGCATGCTTTTTTGTTGCCTGAGATACTTCGGGGAAGATTTAGAGACTACGATCCTCAAGCGATATACGCCGAGTTAGCCGATATTCAAGCGCAGATCGACGATATTGCCTTCGGTCTCTACGGCTTTTCTGAGGAAGATCGCAAAGCTGCCCTAGGAGATATTTATGCAGCAACTGACACTGAAGAAATTAGTGGTGATGAAGAAAGTGCAGTAAAGATAGTAGATGCGCCACCACTGGATGCTTTGCTCTCTTGGGCTGTGGGCGTGGTGTTTGGCCGCTTCGATTGGCGCTTGGCATCCGGCGAGCGGGAGGCGCCGCCCGAGCCAGAGCCTTTCGATCCGCTGCCGGTCAAGAGCCCCGGTATGCTGCCCGACGGTGATGAGCCATACCATCGCCATGTGGGCATCCTGGTTGATGACTCAAGCCATGAGCATGATCTACCGCGGCTGATGGCCGATGTGCTGCAGGCCGTCGATGTTGAGGTGGACGAAGACCTGCGGCGCTGGTTGCGCCGTGACTTCTTCAAGTACCACCTGCAGCAGTACTCGAAGAGCCGCCGCAAGGCGCCTATATTCTGGCCGCTGGCAACAGCCTCTGGGAGCTATGCTTTGTGGCTCTACTACTCGAACCTGACCGATCAGACCCTGTTTACCTCCGTCAACGACTTCATTGAGCCCAAGCTCAAGCAGGTGGATAGCGAGCTGGCCAATCTTCGCCTAGCAGGCGCCAGCCGCAGTCATGGCGATGAGAAGCGCCATGAAGAGCTCAGCGACTTCCGCGATGAGCTAGCCAATCTTCGCGATTCATTACTTGATATCGCCCCCAGCTACAAGCCCAACCACGATGATGGCGTGCAGATCACCGCGGCGCCGCTCTGGCCGCTCTTCCACCATATGCCCTGGCAGAACGTACTTCGTGATACCTGGGAGAAACTAGAACAGGGTGAATATGACTGGTCCCACCTGGCTATGGCCTATTGGCCGGAGCGGGTGCGCGAGAAGTGCATTACCGATAAGTCGCTTGCCATTGCCCACGACCTTGAGCACCTCTACGCCGAACTCGAGCCGGTCTCCAAGAAGACTCGCGGCCGTAAGAAAAACACAGGGAGTGGTGAATGAACATCATGGTGCAATCCAGCAAGGCGCACGATCGCAGTCTTGGAGAATGGTTTCACGATATCCAGCGCGGCTCAATTAAGCTCCCGCGCTTCCAGCGCATGGAGGCCTGGGATAGAAACCGGATCACCAGTTTTCTGGATACTATAATCAACAACCTGCCCATGGGGGTGGTCCTGATCCTGCAGGTCGATGGTAACGACAATGAAAAATTTGTGTCTCGTTATATAAGCAGCGCCGAGCCGGAAAAGGCAGGCACGGTGACGCAGCATCTGCTGGATGGGCAGCAGCGCCTGACGGCCTTCTGGCGCGCCATGCACAACAGCTATGAGTATGAAACCTTCTTCGTTTACCACCCTGAATTTGATCCCCGAGCTGAGAAGGCAGGCGAGGAAGTTCAGGTTTTCATGAAACCTAGGTGGTATGGCAAGCACGGTCGGCGCATGCCGCTCTGGGCTGATGATCCCAGGTGTACACTGGAGAGGGGGTTATTTCCCATGGCTCTCTTGCGACCTGGAGACATCAGTGCAGAAGTTACCCAGTGGCTTGATGAGGCGACTTATAACCTTGAGCCTGC
>NZ_JBLXDO010000042.1:0-5106 GCF_048263965.1 Ferrimonas sp.
AGAGCCCGAATATACGCCTGCATCTTACTTTGTCTGTTTGCGCTGGAGGTTGAAACTCGGGAGGAGTCCATATACGGCATGACGGTGCTAGGGGAGGATAAGCGTCGAGTGCGAGCCCCTCTCTAGGATTTGGAGAGTGGTTCGATGTGGGGTGAGTTGGATATAAAAAAGGGACCTTGAAGGTCCCCCGAGTCATTGTTTCTGTTTGGCTGCGGCTTTGCGCCGGGCATACTGGCTGGCGCCTGCCGGAGGCTTCTCCGGTATGGGGCGGCGTTTATCCAATATATGTTGAACCGCTTCTATTGGGTGCCGGTAAAGCATCCTTGGGCCGGAGTAGATCATCGCCTTTCTTGCCTGAGCCCTGGGCTCCGGCTTGTAGCAGTGGATGGGGCATCGTGCGCAGTCCGGCTTAGTCTCGCCATAGGGACAGCGATCCAGTTTCTGCTCAGCGTAGTTCAGCAGAGACAAACAGTCAGGGCAGAGACCATTGGTCCTCAACTCCGTCTGGCAATGGGCCTTGCAGTAGATCTGCAGCATATGCTTGATGGTCTTGTGTTCTTTGGCCAGTCTGCCTGTCAGTATCTCTGAGCTCATCTGTGTACTCCGTATATGGGGCACTGATGTGCCCCATGTTGTGCTATCAGGCGGTAGCCAGTTTTTTAGCGCGTTTGGCGGCCAAGCTGGCCTTTACCAAGCCAAAGAGGAACATGGCGATGAACATGCCGCCTATGGCAAACAGGATATCACCGGGTACGCGTAACCACACCAGTTGTCTTACCAGGTCACTCTGAAGAACTTCAGGTGAGCGTGCGTACCAGTAGCCATGGTCGATGGCGGCAAAGAACTGGACTATGCCCACGGGAAGCAGAGACATCACCAGCATCGCCATCAGGCCGATGTTCATGCACCAGAAGGCCCATTTCAGCAGGTTCTGATTCCAGCCGCGCCCTTTACTGAGTCCCATCATGCAGAACAGCATCAGGCCGATGCCCAGCATGCCGTATACACCCATAAAGGCACCGTGTCCGTGGGCGGCTGTGGTGTTCAGTCCCTGCACATAGTAGAGCGAGATGGGAGGGTTGATCAGGAAGCCTAACATGCCGGCACCAAACATATTCCAGAAGGCGGTCGCCACGAAGAACATGATGGCCCACTTGTAGTTGGTCATCCAACTGGCAGCGTTGCGAAGACGATACTGCTCATAGGCCTCAAAGCCGATCAGTGCCAGAGGGACCACCTCCAGGGCGGAGAAGATGGAGCCCCAGGCCAGTACCGACGTCGGGGTACCGGTGAAGTACCAGTGGTGCGCGGTACCGATGATTCCTCCGGAAAGGAAGATCAGGGTGGCGAACAACACGGCAGCGTTGGCACTGCGGGCGCGAATCAGTCCGAGGCGGACAAACATCAGGGCAATCACGGCGGTGGCAAAGGTTTCAAAGAAGCCCTCTACCCACAGGTGAACCACCCACCAGCGCCAGTACTCAGCCATGGCCAGGTTGGTGTGTTTGCCCATCATCAGGCCAGCGCCATAGAACAGACCAATGGCCACCACCGAGACATAGAGCAGCCAGATCACCGGCTTGTGGTCGTTTTTCTCGCTGAGTGCGGGGCGAATGGCGGCGGTCACCAGGCCAAGCCAGATAAGCAGGCCGACCATCAACAGCATCTGCCAGAAGCGTCCCAAGTCGATGTACTCATGCCCCTGGTGACCAAACCAGTAGCTCAGGTCGATGTCCAGCACTTGCTGAACCGCCAACCATTCGCCGGCCATGGATCCCAGAACCACGATCAGCAGGGCCAGCCAAAGCAGGTTTACACCCAGCTTTTGCCACTTGGGCTCGCGGCCACCGGAGAGTGCCGGCGCGATATAGAGACCGGTTGCCAGCCACAGGGTGGCAATCCAGAACACCGCGAGTTGAGTGTGCCAGGTGCGGGTCAAGGAGTAGGGAAGGATATCGGACAGGGGGATGCCGTAGAACTGTTGGCCTTCAACCGCGTAGTGGGCGGTGATCCCACCCAGGACGATCTGCAGCATGAACAGGCCGATGGCAGTGAGGAAGTACTTGCCCAGTGCACGCTGAGAGGGAGTGGGTTGGTGGCTGAAGATGGGGTCCTCCTTCGCCGGGGTCGGCAGAGGGTCATGCTTCAGGGTGGAGTGGTACCAGGCCAGCGCTGCTACACCAAAGATCAGCACCACCACGGACAAGATGGACCAGACGGTAATGGAGGAGGTGGGCTGGTTGTCCACCAGGGGCTCATGGGGCCAGTTGTTGGTATAGGATACGCCGGGCTGGTCTGCGCGATCGGTGGTGGTTGCCCAGGCACTCCAGAAGATGAAGGCGGTCAGGTCCTCCCGTCGTTGAAGGGAGGGAAGGGTACCTTCCTTCATGGCGTACTGCTCCCTAAGGGGTTGAAGTTCAGGGTCATCACTGAACAGGGAGAGGTAATGCGCCTGAACCCTGTTAATGGCATCAAAGCGGGTATTGGATATGGTGATGGTGCCATTGCCCGGTTCATAGCGATTGCGGCGAACATCCGCTTTGAGTTCGGCCTGCAACCCGCCTTGGCGAGCTTCGCTCAGGGTCTCGTAAGCCTGGCCAAACTGACCCTGGGCCTGGATCTCGAGCCAAGCCATCAGTTCTCTGTGCAGCCAGTCGGCACTCCAGTCTGGTGCAACATAGGAGCCGTGGCCCCAGATTGAGCCCAGTTGGTGGCCACCCATGGAGCGCCAGGCCATCTGGCCCTGTTGAATATCCTCTTCGGAGAAAAGTACCCGGCCATCATCGCTGACAACCTGTGTAGGAATGGGGGGCATTTCTCGATAGGTACTGCTGCCCATGGAGAGCAACACGGTGAAAGAGGCGAGACAGGAGAGTATCAGCGCCCAAAGTATGATTTTTTGTCGACTCATAACCGTACCTGCTATCTGGTTTTGTCGTTTGTTGAGGGTGAGTTATTTAAAGGTGCATCTCTAATGCATCTATAGATTGGAGAAACCTTAGTAAAATACTCAGGTATTGGCAACGGACGATTTGCAGGAAGGAAAGGGTTGAGATCTGGATCACGTATCGTTGGGGAGGAGTTACCCCTAAGGGAATAGAAAAGGGCGGCAGAGCCGCCCGGATTATCAGAGAGAGGGTTTGCTGCTGAGGGAGCTGGGGAGGGTGTCCATAACCTGATCGGCCAGGCCGGTACCAGCAGCCTGATAGATGTTGTAGACGCTGTGCACCCCCATCTCCAGCAGGGCTTCCTCTTCATCTGGGTAACGCACGATAGCGGTAACCTTACCCCGATAGTCGCTGTTGAACAGCAGCCCGGCGGTATGCAGGTTACCCTGGTGCGAGGGCATCGCCAGTACGATCAGATCCACACTGGAGGTGGGTACTAACTTATCCCAGAAGTCTGAATCAGTACCGTCGCCCAGAACGGCATGACGGTGTTCCTTATGATGGCGTTCGATGATCCCCTGTTTATGGTCTATGCCCATCACCTGATTTGGGTGGGTCTCGTTCAGAGAGTCATAGGCTGCTGACCCGATTCTGCCCATACCGAAGATAAGGATCTTGGGCTCTCCCAGGTGGATGGGTTGATCCTCCGGATGAAGGGGAGTGCGCTGACGATGCTGCAGCCTGGGTAAGAGCCATTGGTAGAGGCCCTGAGCCATACGGTCCAACGGAGCGGCGATCAGGAAGCTGAAGGCCACCATCAGTGCCATGACTCTTAGCCAGCTGGCATCAAGGGTGCCGGTGGCGATGGCAGCAGTCATGACAATCAGGCCAAACTCGCTGAAGTTGCCCAGTGTCAGTGACGACATAAAGGCGGTGCGTAATCTGAAACGGAAAAACAGCAGCAGCCCAAGAAAAAACACCAGCTTAATGGGGAGCAGCACCAACAGGGTCAGTGCCGTAGTGATCTCCTCCATGGAGGGGATGCCCTGCTGACCTATGGTGAGGAAGAAGGCGACAAGGAAGAGCTCCTTAAAGAGGAACAGAGATTTGGACAGCTCGGAAGATTTGGCGTGGCCTGCCAGGAGTATGCCCATAACCAGAGCGCCCAGATCCGGTTTCAGGCCGACGGCGCCAAACAGGGCGGCACCGGGGACCAAGGCCATCACCAGGCCAAAAAGCACCAGCATCTCACCATGGCCACTGCTCTTCATCATTCTGAATAGCAGCGGCCTGAGCAGGGGCAGAGCCAACAGGGCAAATGCCCAGGGAGAGGGCCAGACTCCCTTGCTTGCGGTGAGGTAAACCACCGCGAAGATGTCCTGCATAATCAGAATGCCTATGGCGGTGCGGCCATAGAGGGAGGCCAGATCGCCACTCTCCTCAAGAGTCTTAATGGCAAATACCGTGCTGGAGAAGCTCAATGCAAATCCCAGAGTCAGAATCTGGGTGTTGGACAACTGGTCGAACATACCCAAACCAACCAACGCCATTGTCTTGATAAAGAGCGCAGCAACGAAGACGGTGATCAGCATGTGGGTGGTTGCTGTGCCCCACACCTCCCGCCTGGCCAGGCTGCTCAGGTCCAGCTTCAGGCCAATGGCGAATAGCAGAAGCAGTACAGCGAGATCGGCGATGGGCGTCAGGAACTCCAGAGCATCGATGCCGGCGGCATAGAGGGCAAAGCCCGCGGCCAGATACCCGATCAGGGGGGGCAGGCCGATGCGTACGGCCCCCAGGGCGAGGAGGAGAGGAATAAGAAGAAGGAGGGGATCCATCCAAAATCTCCTTGAGAGTAATAGATGCCCGTATTGTAACCAGTTTAATTACGCTTTAGTGGTTTGCTCCTGAGAATTTCACTCTTGGAATTTTCGAGCCCAGTTACCGGTTAGGCCGAATTTACTCAAATTTCCAATCATCAACATATAAAAATGTGGATAACTCTGTGGGTTTGTTGTGTGAATGCGGTGTGGTTGAGCGATTGGCCAATTATCCTGAAAAAAGTTTCAAAATCGCCTTGCCAAGTTAAACCCAGCCCCTATAATGCGCTCCCTGTCGACGGGGCAAAGCGGAAGGAAAACGGACGCTGAGCAAAACATCGACACCCGGAAAAACCTTTGAAAATAGGGCTTGACGGGGGATGAGGAAAGCGTAGAATGCG